>NZ_JADEXY010000049.1 GCF_015206885.1 Microcystis aeruginosa LEGE 91341
TGAAGGCGCAGGGGAAGAGTAGTAAACCAGACCAACCGATGAAGACGAAACGGTCTCTTTTGAGCCAGTCATCGAGAGCATCAAACAGCCCTCTTTCTGGGGCGCGTCCGACAGCAATGGTCATGGGTATTTTTCCTCTTGCTTAACTGAAATCACGGGCAAGATTTCTTAACTTTTTTGAGTCTGGGATTACTCCCATTGTCTTATAAGATGGCGCGATCGATTGACTGGATTAGCTTGACTAAACTAGATGCGATCGCTCGTCAATCCTCACAAACTGTAAAAGATTAACGTTTCTTAAACTAGCACAAGCTAGACAATAATTTCGAGTTCGGTAAGACTTTGGTTCCTTGCGGCCTCTATCTACCTTTAACTATTATTAGCAAAAAATTACAAATCTATACAACTTAACTCATAATTGATTTTTTATGCACACAAAAGCTTTTTTGTCAATGAGTATTTATATTCATTTTTTTAATTGATCGCCATTCCCAATCCTCTAGGGGTTGCTCTAGCAATTGACAATCAAAGCATTCCTCGGCGGCGGTTTTCAGGGTAGCGATAATTGTCTCTAGGGTCAAATATGGGGCTAAATTCAGCTTTTGAGGGGCAGCACTGGCGAAAACTTGCTCAAACAGCGAATTATCTTGCTCTAGCACCATCGAACCATGTTGGAGAACCGAGGAACCCCGTTGCAGTTGCGCGCTGCCAATAAATTTATTCCCCCAATTATCGACTAAATCCGCACCGGTAGCCGTACCGAAACAGTTAGCAGAATGGATATATCCCCGGCCGGCAGCACCGTAGGACAATTCTAGACCGAGATTTTGCCAGCCTGTGATTAAAAATTGACAGATTTGACAGTAAACTTTTCTAATATTCCCCTTCATCCCCGAATTTACCACCATATAAGTCAAATCCCCCTGATGTAGTACAGCCCGGCCACCGGTAGGACGACGAACTAGGAAGATTTTTTGACCTTGCCAAGTCAAATCACGCCAAAAATCGGGATATTGCCGTTGATGATAGCCCAAGGAAATAGCCGGGGGCGACCATTGATAAAAACGCAGAGTCGGGGGATGATGACCACAACGGTGTTGTTCTAGTAACCAAGAATCGATCGCCATTTGTTGCTCTGCCGATGAGATAATTGGAGGGATATAACGCCAAATTTTAGCTGCCACCAAAGGATTCTCGTAACATTTCATCATTATTATCTGCTACCGTCGCCACGAGAGTAATTGCTCGCGAAATCTCCCCGGGAGACAAATCGGCCACAGTACGCTGAGAAATCACCACCACCTGATCATTCATAATGGCAAAATGAGATTCAAAGGTTTCGGCACAATTCATCGCTAATAACTTGCGGGTTAATCCCAATTCATCCTTAACGGGCAATTTCAGCACAGAAGACCACACCGTGAGAAAATCATCATCGCTTTCCCCAGTTAACTGCACAAACACCTCAACGCTACCATACTGAAACTTCCACAGATAACCTTTTTCTGTGTGTTGTACCATAGCAGTATCATTCTGCTGCAAAGTAGAAATAACCGTTTCAATCATTTCTTGGTGACTGCTCGTACTAACCAGAAATTCATCGGTCATTGACTCTATTGCTTCTGAAGTCGCTAAACTTTCCGTCGTCATAAAAATTCCCTAAACTCGATCGATCACAATCTTATCCCAAGAGAAAAGTAAAAAGTCAAAAAAATCGGGGCAAATACTGGTTACAGCCCAGCACTGACGATGTTTTTTAGCAGTCTGGATGGTAGAATATTGATTGCTGGTCTGTACCTAAACCGGAAGCCAGTATCATTACCTTGACACCAAATTTCAGAAAAGAGGCTCTCAAAATGTCCTTGGCTGAACTCAAATCTCAAATCCAGGAACTTTCAAAAATTGACAAGCTGCGACTAATGCAATTCTTGGCGACTGAGCTTGTCAAAGAAGAGAACGGAGACTTTTTTGTAGAAGGTCAAGAGTACCCAATCTGGTCTCCCTATGGCTGTTCTGAAGCGGCCAACACCTTAATGAACCTTCTGGCTACAAAACAAAAAGAACAGAATGCTTGATGGTCAAAAATTTCCCTACAAAATTATTGACACCAGTTCCAGCATGGTTGACCGAATGCCATGTGTGCCTATAACGCTGGGTCTGAATGGGCGCTCCTTAAACACCGAAGGTTTGATTGATACGGGAGCAAGTGTCAACGTTCTACCCTACGAGTTGGGCCTACAACTAGGCTTTATCTGGGAGAATGAAAATCTTTCGGTTATCTTGGCTGGAAACTTAGCCCATTGTCAAGCTCGTGCCGTCGTTGTTGAAGGCCAAGTTAACCCATTCCCCACTGTTAATCTAGCATTTGCCTGGACTCAAGCTTCTAGTACACCTTTAATTTTGGGGCAGGCTAATTTCCTTTTTGAGTTTGATGTTTGTTTTTCCCGTTCGCAGTCTGAATTTGCAGTTCGCCCCAGAACGGTTGTATAAAAAGGGGTGAGCTACGGTCTAACTATCCGCTTGCACAGCGACCGTATGAAACTCATTAAGATTTTAGCTAGGTGGACAAGCTTCTAGCTTGATTTCTGGGGAAGTCTGCGGAACGATAACCGAACAATCTCTAACCCCAATTACTCAAAATTTTATGAAGCATTTGAGTAAACACCTAACTTGATCGATGACAATGGCTCTATCCCGTTCTAGCTGTCAATAATTATGCAAAGTCTTTTTCAACGTTCCCTAACTGAGACCAATTCTGGGGAAGAAGATACCCGTAGTCGTATTCTACAGGCCGCTTTACGTTTATTTGCCGCTAAGGGTTATGAAGGAACCACGACTAAAGACCTAGCAGGAAAAGCAAATGTGGCAGAAGGAACTTTATTTCGTTATTTTCCCAACAAAAAGGCGATTTTAATCGAAGTGGCCACTAGGGGATGGGTGGACATTCTCACCGACTTGCTGACGGAATTGAGCGAAATGGGCAGTTATAAAGCGGTAGCGCAGGTGATGCGGCGTAGGGTGTTGAGAATGCGAGAAAATAGCGATTTATTGCGAGTTTGTTTTATAGAGGCGCAATTTCACCCCGAATTAAAAGAGCGGATTCAATCGGAGGTAATTGCTAAAATGACCGATGTGGCCGAGGCTTTTTTTCAAACAGCGATCGATCGTGGTATCTATCGTCCCATGAATCCGAAAATTGTGGCCCAGGTTTTTCTAGGAATGTTTGCAATTGCCGGTTTTTCCAGTGAAACTATTTTAGATAGCAATGCTTCCCCCTTAGCTTTACAAGAAATGGCCGAAGGTATTGCCGAAATTTTTCTGAATGGAGTGTTAGTTAAGTAGTTGTGCAAAATTAATTTCCTAGTCGAGACTCTGAGACAGCTAATCTAAGGATAGGCGGTTAAAATGCGTTTTAGGTTACTTAAGTAGCTGGTTATAATTAAATTAAAAATGGATTTTAGGTTCGATCCCCTCTGCCCCCCTTGATAAGGGGGGTGCCGATCCCCTCTGCCCCCCTTGATAAGGGGGGTGCCGATAGGCGGGGGGATCCACCTTAATAAGGGGGCATCTGATAATTTTTAACGCCTACTTATTTATGATAAAATGCCTTCAAAGACAGGTAAGGGGAACCTTCAATTATTCACCCAATAAAATAACTGATAGCCGAGATGAAACCCTGTTACTGCATTAATCCCGATTGTTCTCAACCGGATCATCCGAGTAATAATAACTCGAATACTCGTTACTGTCAAAGTTGCGGCTCTGAGTTGTTGTTAAATGGTAAATATAGAGTGAGTCGGTTATTGAGTGATACGACCGGTTTTGGGGTTGTTTATGAGGCTTTTGAAGGTTTTACAGCCAAAATCCTCAAGGTATTACAAGAAAAATGGAATAATGACCCGAAGACAGTGGAATTATTTAAACGGGAATATGACGTTTTATTAGAGTTGAGTCGTCAAAATGTCACCGGTGTTCCTCGAGCGGATGCTTATTTTCAATATTCCACAAGAGAGGGGAAAATATTACACTGTCTAGTTATGGAAAAAGTGGAGGGTATTAATTTAGACCAGTGGCTAAAGCAGTATGATAATTTAAGTCAAAAACGGGCTTTAAAATGGCTGAGAGAAATTACTTTAATTCTCGATAAAATTCATCAACAGAACTGGCTGCATCGAGATATTAAACCCCCTAATATTATGCTGCGTAATAGTGGCGAGTTGGTGTTAATTGATTTTGGCACAGCAAGGGAAGAAACCCAAACCTATCATCAAAAGGTAAAAGGTCAACAGGTAACAGGTATTCTCTCACGCGGATATACACCCAATGAACAACAACATGGCCAAGCAGTGATTCAATCAGATTTTTATGCTTTAGGACGAACTTTTGTCCATTTATTAACGGGAAAACATCCTTTAGAAATTTATGATGCGGTTAATGATGTTTTACCTTGGCGAGAAGAAACGGAAAATATTCACCCGTTATTGTTGGATTTTATTGATGAGTTGATGGGGAGATTACCCAGGAATAGACCGGCTAATACTAGGGTTATTTTACAACGTTTAGATGAGATTGAACGACAATTAAAGTTACCTCCTATAACTCCTAATAGACCATCTCCATCACCACCAAATCCGCAGCCTGTTGTAACTCAAAAACAACCGCCAGTTATTCCTAAGATTAATCCTTCTCCGCCAGTTTCACCCGTACCTGTACCTAAAAAATTACCAGTACAACCGGTTAAAAATAATAATCTGAGAGGTGGATTAATTGCGGCGATTGGTGGAGTTTTGTTATTATTAACAGGATATACCACTTATAGTTTTTGGCATTACGGTTTTCAAGCAATTAATCCTATATCGTTTTTTCTAGGTAGTAGTAGCTTTCTCGATAAAACCCTTACTGGTCATTCTAACTGGGTTTTATCAGTAGCATATAGTCCCGATAGCCGCTATTTAGCTAGTGGGGGTAGTGACAATACTATCAAAATTTGGGAAGTAGCGACCGGAAAAGAATTGCGTACTCTTACTGGTCATTCTCGCGGGGTTGAGTCAGTGGTATATAGTCCCGATGGCCGCTATTTAGCTAGTGGGAGTTCGGACGATACTATCAAAATTTGGGAGGTGGCAACCGGAAAAGAATTGCGTACTCTTACTGGTCATTCTGGTAGTGTTTGGTCAGTGGTATATAGTCCCGATGGCCGCTATTTAGCTAGTGGGAGTTGGGACGATACTATTTGGGAGGTAGCAACGGGAAAACAATTGCGTACCCTTACTGGTCATTCTGACAGTGTTTGGTCAGTAGTATATAGTCCCGATGGCCGCTATTTAGCTAGTGGGAATGGTGACAAAACTATCAAAATTTGGGAGGTAGCAACAGGAAAAGAATTGCGTACTCTTACTGGTCATTCTGGTAGTGTTTGGTCAGTAGTATATAGTCCCGATGGCCGCTATTTAGCTAGTGGGAATGGTGACAAAACTATCAAAATTTGGGAGGTAGCAACGGGAAAAGAATTGCGTACCCTTACTGGTCATTCTGAGGTGGTTAACTCAGTAGTATATAGTCCCGATGGTCGCTATTTAGCCAGTGGAAGTGTTGACAAAAGTATCAAAATTTGGGAGGTAGCAACGGGAAAACAATTGCGTACTCTTACTGGTCATTCTTACCGGGTTTATTCAGTAGCATATAGTCCCGATGGCCGCTATTTAGCTAGTGGTAGTGGGGACAAAACTATCAAAATTTGGCGGGTGGGACAGTAAACTTGTGTTTGGGGTGACAGCAATAACTTTTGTCTATCAAAAATGAGCGACACTTGCGGGAAACCCAACTGCACCGATGTCTTTAAAAATGTTGGGTTTTAGCTCAAATTATTGAATCGAGCAGTTTTCTCCTAAGTATTAAAGCGCTCAACCCAACCGACAAGCTAGAGGGGATCGTATCTACATCAACAAAGTATAATCTACATTAAAGAAATGTCCTAATAATTTCGCCTGTTCTTGGGTAATTGACCCTTTTCCTTCAATTAAACTAGAAGCAATTTTGTCAGAGCCAAGGATTCTGGCTATGTCTTTCTTATTAACGCTTTGCTGTTCCATCAAAAACAATAACATAGAATGAGGCGTGGTTGATTCCTGTAGATAAAAGCTTTTTTCAAAATTCCCAATTAAAAAAATTAGAAGCTCATAAAGTTCATCTTCTTCGGGAGTTCGCTGCTGACTGTGCATTAATTCTTCCACAATAGCCAAAGCTTTTTCATTTTCTGCCTCCGTTTTAATAACTTTAGGTAAATGGCGAGCTAGTAATTCTTTGTATTTTTCTGGATTAAAAGTAAGGGTCATTTTTCCATTGCTCCTTATCGTATTCAGCGTGAGTTAAAACATACTTGATATAAATTAGCCGCTTCTGATAATCGATACTGGTTATGAGACGATAATTATTACCTTTAATGTTAAAAACAGTAAAATTGCCCACTGCTTCTGCTTTAGGAAATACTGTTTGAACCTCAACTAAATTATACCAAATCCCTTGACTGGCAATTTTATACCAATTCTCTAAAGCTATTCGAGAATCAGCGTGTTTATTCGTAAATTCTCGTAGTCTTCGATAGCTGATGACGTGCATTTATAAAAACAAACATAAATTATCTCTGGGGGTGATTCGCTGCCAAAGTTGTTTTCCATCGGTAATTCAGTTGCTTGTAATCGTCCAGTCTTCTGCTCTTAAACCGGCAATTTGCCCAAAATCTGAGAGATTTCTCGTCAGCAGAATAGCCTGATTAACCATTGAGATAGCAGCAATCTTCAAATCCATCGAACCCAAACGAGGGTAAGTTACCCGAAGTTCTTGAAAAACTTGACCTGCCTTTTCATCAAAGCCGACAATGGGAATCGTGCGATAATTAGCGAGGTGCTTTTCTAGCCTTCGATAGGCAACAACTTGGGTTTCAATCGAACTTGCCTTGGCTATGTAACTGAGCCATCCCCGCATTTGTTCTTCGTAGGTGATAATTGTGGTAGCAACTTCGCTGCTCGTAATAGCAGCCAGTTTTTTCAGCAATTGTTGTGCCGGTTGACCCCCGCGATCGAGAATACTAATATGATCGGTGTCAAGGAGATACATTTCAGGATTCGGATGCTTCCTCGGCTAATGGTTTTAGGGACTGACGGTACTCTTGACCAAACTGCATTGCCTCTTCGTAAGCCGGATCATCAGCAAAAGTGCCGACAATTTTTTCCCACCAGGGAGTTTCGCTGACAGTAGGTAGCAAACGCTTAAGCAGTGCTACTTCAGCTTCTAAAGCTGCTAGTCTTATCTCTAGATCAGTGCTTAACATGGTTGACATATCCTCCTATTCTGCTCTTGCTCGAAGGTTAGCTCTAAAACAAAATTTGTTTCAACGCCAGAAGCCATAAGATGAACTGATGAAACGTTTTCCATCGGTAATTCAGTTGCTTGTCATCGTCAGTTATTGACACTCCCGTCCGCTACTTTGTCCTTAGCTGCTATATTAACTGGTTAGACCGTGTTTTAGGGCAAAACGTACCAATTCCGTGCGACTATTAGTGCCAGTCTTGCTAAATAAGCGACTGACGTATTTTTCTACGTTTCTGACGCTGGTTTCTAGACGACTGGCGATTTCTTTATTCATCAATCCCTCTGCTACTAAATCTAAAACACTTTGTTCCCGGGGGGTAAGATCAACTTTAATCGGGGGGGGAGTGGTAGTAAAAGTGTTCCGTTGTCCCACCTGCTGTTTTAATTCCCGGATATCTCGGGCAATTTCTTCTAATCTAGCGTTTTCGCTGGTGGCTTGCAAGGATTGACGACGGCGCTCGATTAAAGACTTGATTAATGCTTCTAATTCTTCGGGATCGAAAGGCTTGGATAAATAAGCATCACAACCAGCATTATAACCCTGAATGCGATCGCTTGTCATCCCCCTTGCAGTGAGAAAAACCACGGGAATTGTCTGAAAACGAGCATCTTCGCGCAATTTCTTGAGAAACTGATAGCCATCCACCTGCGGCATCATAATATCGGAGATAACTAATTCCGGAATTTCTTGATTGAGCAAATCCCAGGCTTCGTTAGCATTACTAGCAGTTCTTACCTCGAAGTCATCTCCGTACTGTAGATATGCTTGCACAGATTCACGAACTCCCGGTTCGTCATCCACTAACAAAACTTTCGCAGGTGTGTCCATGAATTTCTCGCAGCGATCGAATATTGTCCGAATCCTATCTTATCAGCTAAGGAGATAGGAGTCAGTAATCAGGAGGCAAAAGACAGGAGATAGGAGATAGGAGTTAGTAGTCAGGAGGCAAAAGGCAGGAAGCAAAAGGCAGGAGGCAAAAGGCAGGAGGCAAGGGGCCGCTTTGTTCTCCCCACACCCCACTTCATAATTCATAATTCATAATTCATAATTCCCTACACCCCACTTCCCTATCTCCCCACTTCATAATTCATAATTCATAATTCATAATTTCCCACACCTCACTTCCCAGATCATCCTCAAGATAGTGACGCTGAGTTAAACTAGCAGATAGAACTAAAAAGTTACAAAAATCACACAATGATTTTACAATCCTTTCACCATTCTTAACAAATCCCGTGACCATTCTCTGCTGGCTCGATCGCATTAGTGCTTCTGATCGCCCCCTGGTGGGGGAAAAAGCTTTTATTGCCAGTGAATTACACCAGCGAGGATACCCAATTATCAGGGGATTTGCCATTTTTAACCGCATTTTTGCGGAATTTTTGGAAACCATCGATAATGCTGACTCGTTTCTGACGGATTTTCCCCAGTCTTCCCTCTATTTAGACGTAGATAACGCAAAAGCTTTGCAATTAGTCGCCAAAGAAAGTCGGCGGGCCATTTTACAAGCGCAAATTCCTCCTCTCTGGTTAGAAGAACTAACGGCAGCCGTGGCACAATTATCCATGGATAGCCTAGTATGGCGCTTTTCCTTACCTGCTCATCTGGCTCGGCGAACTCTCGGTTTATTTTCCGCCCCCATCAGTGGAATTAAAGCAGATAATCTAGAAAATGCCCTAAAACAAGCTTGGGCGGAGTTATTCAACGCCAGAAGTCTATTTTATTGGCGAAAAGTGGGAATTGGTTTAGAAAACATTCAATTATCTTTACTGGTACAACCGTTATTACCGGCCAATTGTGCGGGAAATGTGTTGATTAATGAGGATAACTGGCAAATTCAGGCAGTTTGGGGATTAGGACACAGTTTAGTTAATGGAGAAGTGGCACCGGATACCTATATTATCGATCGCTCTGGTCAATTACGCAGTCGGCAATTAGGCAATAAATCCCGCGCTTATTATCTCAATAGTGACAGTAATCTGCTTGCACCACAATTATTAGCACCCAGTTTACAGGAAAGCTACTGTTTAGATAATTTCGCCCTCGATCGCCTTTGTCAACTGGTTCAATCTCTACTGGCGGAAAAACCCACCCTAACCAGCATAGAATGGCTGATGATGCTGGATGGTCAAATTTATATTCTCAACTGTCACAGTCAGGAAATCACCCCCACTACCTCCAATTATCCCTTAAGAGGATTAGGGGCATCCCCAGGGTTGGCATCGGGAGTGGCAAAAGTGATCAGCAATTTCGACTCCCCAGAGGCAAATTTTCAGGATTGCATTTTGGTTACTACTAATTTACCGCCGAAAAAACTGCCCCATTTACGCCAAATTCGAGCAATGATCACGGAACAGGGGGGATTAACTAGCCATGGAGCCATCTTAGCCCGGGAATTAGCCATTCCTGCCATTGTCGGGGTGAAAAATGCCACAGAAATTATCCGCTCAGGCGAGATAATTTTAGTAGATGGTACGAGGGGAATTATTTCTCTAGCATCCCAGGAACAGATTTCCTTACCCCCACCACCCCCCAGAGAAACCGACGGGACGGCAATTGCTACCCGTTTGATGGTTAATCTCAGTCAAACTGAAAGTATTGCCAGAATCCAAGAACTGCCTATTGATGGGATCGGTTTATTGCGCTCAGAATGGATGATTTTAGACTTACTTTCTCAGCGTAATCTAGAAGAATGGTTAACTCCAGAGCATCAAGAAGCATTGATCGAGAGACTAAGTGATTTAATCGCACAATTTGCCCTTAGTATCCAGCCTAAGCCTTTATTTTACCGTTCTTTTGATGCTCAACATTCGGCTAAAGACAGTCGGGGAACCCATGGTTATATTTTGGATCCGACTCTATTTGATCTAGAATTGCAAGCTTTACGACGGGTACAAACCACCAGTGCCACCAATATTAATTTACTGCTTCCCTTTGTCCGCGGGGTTGAAGAATTTATTTTTTGCCGGCAACGGGTACAATCGGCTTTACTCACTCAAGTCCCTTCTTTCCAATTGGGGATAATGGTGGAAGTACCGGGGGTAATCTTTCAATTGAGGGATTATGTGCAAGCGGGCGTACAGTTAATCGCTATTGGTACTAATGATTTAACTCAATTACTGTTAGGCAGCGATCGAGAACATTTCTCAGAATATTTTAACGCCCGTCATCCCGCAGTCAGGGCAGCTTTACAACAAATTATCACCCAAGCAAAAGTTTTACAGATTCCCTGTTCCGTTTGCGGCATGGCTATCGTCCAGTATCCTGAAATTATCGATGATCTGATTGCTTGGGGCGTGACTTCTCTTTCGGTGGATACAGAAGCAGTTTTAGCCACTAGAGAGGCAATTGTTCGCGCAGAAAGAAGGTTTTTATTGGAAAATGGCAGATAACCTCGGCAAAAGGAGCGTTAGGGGTTGGCTGTTGGGGAAGATGTTAAGTAGGGTTTGCGGCAAAAAGTTTTTCGTGGGGTTAGGAGTCAGTAGCCGGTCGTCGGGAGATAGGGGTTTAGGGGTTTAGGGAAATTTCAGCCAAATGCTCCACCACCCCACCACCTCACTTCCCCGCTTCATAATTCATAATTCATAATTCATAATTCCCACTACCCCACTTCATAACGCATACTTTGTGCTTTTTGTCAAAAAAACTTTTTTTTTGCAATAAAACTACACAAAAAAAAGATCATCGTTGTGGGTGAAATTGACTCATTTACCTGTCTTAATTGGGATTACCTTCTAGGTGTGGCAAGGGTTTCAACCTTTGCTGCCCAAAAAAGCATAGAATAGCCGATTATGAAATTCTATCAAATCGCTGTAACCGGCATAACATCGTTGTTAAATAAAAATCTTTCTCAATTAATTCTTAAGAATTTATAAATATTGCGAAATGTTAATTTAAATATTCTCAAGTTTTTGGAGTAAATAGATAATTTTTGCTTATATTTGTTGCACATTGGGTTAGAAGTCATTATTGAGGAGACAGGAGACAGGAGACAGGAGACAGGTTTTAGGTGTTGGGGTTTTGGGGTTTTAGTTCAATTTCCCCACTTCCCCCGCAAAGGATCGACTGAGCTTCGTGTTAGTGAGTCTGTCAAACTACTTAGCTTCACCGAACGTCCGAACGTCGTGCACGAAGTGGTCTCCCGAATTCATAATTCATAATTCATAATTCCCCACTTCCCTGCTCTTCTTAAACAGGATTTGGCATTAGATACCAAACACCCTGTTTCCTAATGCCTAGAGAATTTCAATAATTCCTTGACTGCCATCGAGACGAATTAATTGACCATCTTTTAACAATTTCATGGCATTATGCACATCCATAACCGCCGGAATTCCGTATTCTCTGGCAATGATAGCACCATGGGATAATTGTCCCCCCACCTCGGCAATAATGCCCACAGCCTGGGATAATAAAGGAGACCATCCTGAGTCAGTATAGGGAATAACGAGAATAGTATTAGGGGCAATTTCTAGATTTTGTAAGGTTGACATAATTTTGACTCGTCCCTCCACTGTCCCCCCACTAGCGGCAATTCCCTGTAAGCGTTTTTTGGCAGTTAAATTTGAAACTAAAAATTCTCTTTTCGGGGGTTGTCCATAAACGATATAGGGAATATCGGTTAATTGAGAGTTTTCTTGGAATTGTTGGCGACGCTGACGGATAATCTGGTTAAGATTGGCGATTTTATTATTCTGACCTAACTGGGTAACTTCTGAGTAATTTAGATAAAATATATCTCCCGTCTCTGATAATATTTGCTGCTGTAACCAGAGGGTTTCCAAAGCGAGAAAATGCCAGCGTAGGTGAGCTAAAAGACGGGAGTAAATTTCAGTCACTTGGTTTTTGATATTTAATCTTTTTTGGACATTGTGGGAAGATTTGACTTTTTTATGGCTATTATTGCCCGGAATATCTAAGGGTAGTTGTAGCAGATATGGGGGATTTTCTCGCCATCTCGGTATCGAAATATCGGTTCCCACTTCGCTTAAATAACCGTAGGTTTCTAACCAGAGGGAAAAAGCTGAGTCAAAATCTCGATCGAGCGTATTTTTTCTCAGTTCAGATAGCGATCGCATTGAGGCTATTTCTGGTGCTTGGGAGTTATCCAATTTCTCAAAAGGTACTCGCGAAATACTGCGACGCAAAGAGAAGCTAAGGGGGGCAAGAATACTATAATAGGTGGCTTTTTTTAAGACGGTTAAAATCTCCTCAATTTGCCCTAAAATCTCCCCAGAAGATGAAGCTTCTAGGGAAGTAGCGTTAATTTTTTCGAGCGTCGGGATAAAATAGGTTTTTTGATCTTGGCTAAAGTCTTTTTCTAACTGTAATTCCCGTCCTAAAAGTTTTAATAAACCGGGGGAATTAGCCAAGGTTACTGTTAAAGGTGGTTTGGTAAACTTTGACCCTTTGGTCAGGAATTCTAAGCTTTCTGGAGGTAATCCCATGCGACGGAAAATTGTTCCTAATAAAGAAGCATTAAAATAGGCTCTTTGATAGTGTAAAGTCGCTGTTTCATTGAAGTCCAAATCAATAGCTTTTTTGTCTAAAACTAACTGGAAAATATCCCCCCAAACTCCACAGGTTAAAGGACGATTAATTGACCAAGGCAAAGGACGAATCACTCCGGGGATAACTTCAGCTGCGATTTTTCTTGTCCAAATTGGCTGTAAATTAGTGATAGGACGGCACTGTAATAACCATAATTTTCGTCCGTCATGAGTCCATTCTATATCTTGGGGAATGCCATGATCAAGGGTTTCTAATTGCCGACAAAGATTAGCTACCTGTTGAATAATAGCTGGGGGAATATCTCCCGCTCCGATAATGATATTTTCTTCTAAATTAACTCGATAACTTTCGGGGGTGATTCTTCCCGATACAACTCTAGTGGCATCTCCGGGTAAAGCTTCAATAACCACATCTAAACTGAGAGGATTAATCGGATCGCGACTGAAGGCAACCCCCGAAAAAACTCCTCGAATTTGTTCTTGAATTAACACAGCCATGGCCGTGTTTTCTTGACCTCGATCGAGTCGATAATTAACAGCATTAGGACTATTATAGGAGGTTTGGCAACTTAAAATCGCCGCTGCTAAATTTTCTTGATCAACAACGTTAAGAATTGTGGTATATTGTCCCGCAGATGAAGCAGTTTCACCATCTTCTCCAATAGCGGAAGAGCGCACGACTAAGGGATGATTAATATCAGGATGAAGAGATTCTATTAACGGCTGTGGATCATCCCCTGGTGGTAAAATCCAACCCCTAGGAATGGGATAACCGGCACGCTTAAGATCGGCTAAAGTGGCGGCTTTTTGTCCCACTTTGGAAGCTGCCAGATTGTCATCAAGAGTTTGGATCGATCGATCTCCACGAAAAAAACGAAACATAGTTTTTGATTCATTGTTAACACTTGCTTCAGGTAAGTCTAAATCGTCGGCGATTTTTTGAAAAATTGCCCCTAATAAACAGGCTAAAGCAATGGCAGTTATAATATAACCTGAATCGTGGGGACGGCGCAAGGTGAGAATTAAAGCTAATAAAAATAATCCTACCAATCTACCCGTAGATTTTTCCCGAAAAATGGTAAAGCTAATCCCACTGATAATTGAGGTGAGAAAAACAGCGACAAAATCGTGAACAATTAATCCCCAGAAAACGTTAGTCGTTCCTGCACCTTTTCCTAACCAATAGCGTCCCATGACTAAGGCAATTAAAGCTAATAATTCCCAAGTAGAGCCGGTGGGAAAAAATAAACGGGTTAGGAAAATAACGATAATTCCCTTGGCTGCTTCCGAAATTACCGCCAAAATTCCCGCTAATTTACCCCCATGGTAAAAAGCGGCAGTTACACCGATATTACCAGTCCCTAATTGGGATAATTTACGTCCAGTTACGAGATAATTTATCCAATCGATCAGAGGCAATCCCCCGATTATAGGACAGACTAAAAAAATAAATAGGGATCCCCAAATTTCTGTCATTATATTTTCTGGCTCTAAAAAATAGTTACTTCTCGGTGGAGTCCCGTCAGGTATCGTGATTAGAATAATTCCGTCCACACTCCCTTAACTCTTATATAGTATTTTAGCTCTACCAACCCACGACATTATTTATTTTAAATTTTACTTTATAAATACTTACAGCCTTTCTCGGACAGATGAGGTATAATGACAACAGTGATTGCAGCAATTACGGGTGTCTTTCTTGGAGACTGCCTTAAAAGCTTCTTCGAGAGCCTTGTCTAAGTCTCGATAATTTTTCGTTTGTAATTTTACCAAGATAGACTTGGCTTTTGGGCAAAAGTTTTCAAGAGTTTTCAATCGAGGTAAAGTCGAGAGAGTAAGACGGACTTCTTCGCTGACATGAATTTTATCGCTCACCGTTGGCTCATTTCTGGAACCGAAAATTTGATAAATTGTCTCAAATGTAGTCTAGCAAACGCATTGAGCGTTATACTCGAATATTTGTTAGTACAAAAAGACCATTTTGAGGTTAAGGAATCGCCACTGTTCTGCTTACCTTATTCGCTAAAAAGCATACAGGATAAAGGTTACGGCAATTTTAAAACCCTTACCTAAAAAAATTAAGCCAACAATGAGTTATAATTGATAGCAATTACAGAAAATTATTATCTTGGAAATAAAATAAGACTAGGTTTATGCTGCTCGATCCTTTGGCAATGTCTTCAGTAGAACTAGATAATTTAAATCAACTTCCTGATTGTTCGGCCATATATTTTGCTATCGATTCTCAAAATAGAATTCTTTATATTGGTCAAGCAGTTAATCTTTTAAATCGCTGGAAAAATCATCATCGTATATATCAATTACAAGAAATTAATCAAGATTATCCTGTAAGAATAGCTTGGCAAGCTTGCAATAATGAAGAATTAAATGAAATTGAACTATATCTAATTAAACATTTTCAACCTTTGCTAAATAAAACAGAAGTTAAATCTCCACAAGTTGTACCATCAGAGTTAGTCTTCCGAAATTTTCTCAGGGAATTTTCTCGACGATTAATCATTATTGGGTTTAAACCACAAACTTCTCAAGAGCTACCACATATTCATTTGAAATATGACTGGACAGATTGTTCTCCGAAAGGGACAGCTGCAAAGATTAAAAATTTTATTCAAGAAAATAATAATAGAAATACCAGTTTTAAGATTAGAAGAAAACCTTGGGGAAGAATCAGGGGGCCAGAAGATTTTCAAATAGGCAGTTGCGGACAAAAAGCCCTAGCTCGTCAGAATCGTTCCTATAATAATCATTGGGAAATGGCTTGTAATGGAGTAATAATCTCTATCACCCCTACCGATAATTATAAACAGATTAAATCAATAACAAATTTTCAAAAACTTGCTGGGGTAAAAATGAGAACAATCCCAGAACATGATTTTAAGAGAATGTCTAATCAATATCCTTATGATTTTGCGGATTTATGCTGCTTTGTCGATGATTTAGTTCCGTTACTTTGGATTGAAGGGTAATGTTGAATGGGTGCATCTCAATTTTGTAGAAATATCTATATTACATTATGGGCGCAAGGGTTCATTGCTGTCAACTTAAGGAAATAGCCCCCGAAATTTGTTGAGAGAGAGCCTCCCTTTTCCTGTTCCCTGTTCCCTGTTCCCTGTTCCTTTGCCTAAATAACCAATCTAAATGTTCTACAGCTGACAATGAGTCAAAGCGATAAAAGAAATTGAGATTAATGGCTTAAAATCCAAGCAGATGGAGCAAATAAAGGCAATAATTGCGGATTTTAAGCGGCAAAATCAACCCCTCAAACTGAACAAAAAAGCGAAAAGAGTAAGGTGGACGATGCACACCCTACAGACTTAAGAAAATCTGATTGACAGTGAGATTTAATTCCGTGAAAGTCTGGGAAATTAGGCGATCGCTGTCTCGAAATTGCCGAATTTGATATTCTTCCTCAACTAAGCGACAAACAGAGATTGTCGGTTGTTTAGAAGTGCCAAGAAAATTACGCCCACCTAAGGCTGCATAATCGACAATCCAATATTCAGGAATACCCATTTCTTCATAATCAGCAAATTTTAAGTAGTAATCATCACGCCAGTTAGTCGATACCACTTCAATGATCAGAGGGATAGATGCACCCTCACTAATAATTGATTCTTTTTTCCATAATTTTTCCTGAGCGAGCTTGGTTCGATTTAGCACTAATACATCAGGAAAATAACCAGAATTTTTACCAGTAGGTCTGACAATCGCTTGGTTAGGAATTAAATAAGGAAGCCCCAGTCTATCAATTATTCCACTGAGTTTAACAGTTAAAAATCCTTTGATTTCCTCGTGTTCTCCTGCGGGTTGTGCCATTGCAATAATATTTCCATTGTGTAGCTCATAACGGACTCCAGAATTTTCAGGCAGCCAAGGGACGAATTCCTCGAAATTAACAGTTTTAGGTAGGGTTTGGCTCATAGTTGGCAAAATAGCATTCTCTCTCTACTAACTTCCTTGGCTCTATTTTACCTTGAATGTAGGGTGGGTATTGCCCACCCTACAAACTCTCTACACAATCTGCGATCACACTATCGCTGCCAAAAAAGATGAGGACGAAACCAAAAATATAAGTAGTCGTGCAAAATAAATTTCCTAGTGAAGATAGGCAAGAGGCAATAGGCAAGAGGCAAAAGCTTTATCGAAATGTGTAATTAATTTTGCTTAGGTACTTAATTGGTAACGACGACGAGGTTCATAAAAGGAGTCAGTTGCCAGTTAGTTTTAATATCTCCATTTGGCAATATTACACCTTCATAAAATTCTTGATCACCGAAGCTGTTTAGTAAGTTTATTAAACCAGAAAACGGGTTTCTTTAAGAAACCCGTTTTCTAGTAATTAATTTTGCTTAGGTACTTAATCGATCATAATTGATCATCATTTATCGCACTATATCATTAGTAATAGTAACGATAATTCTTTGCAGCTTCGCACCTTGAAACTCGCAAGGAATCTCGTGTTTATATTGAGTTAGGAAGTTAGGAGTATGATTTGAGAAAGTTCTGATAATATCGACATTTTGTTCGATGTTATTAATATACAGTTTCATCTTACCTATTGTGCTGTCACTCAACTTTTCATCGGAAGGAGCGATTATCTTTGGTTTGGCAAATTCAACTTTGAGTTTCACCTCGCCACTAAGACGGGGAAGATCACAAGTGATCTTCTGTTGTTGCCCTAACCAGTTATAGACATAACATAGTTTTCCCTGATAGATGTAGAAACTATGCCCACCAAAACAGCTGCCGTGCGCCATCAGAACAGCCTGTAAGTCCCCTTTAGCTTTGGAGAAATCAATAGTTGCTTCGATCGCATAGAAACGAGTGCTAATATTAGGAACAACAGCTTCGGAAATTTCCAATCCTCCTAGATAATTTTTCGGGGGAACGGCGAACATAGCGATTTCCCCGGCAACAGCTTCGGAAATTTCTGATCCTCTTGGATAATAAATATAGCTATCGGAAATTTCCAATCCCCCTGGATAATTTTTCGGGGGATTGGCGAACATGGGTATTTCCCTGGCTACAGTTGCGGAAATTTCTGATCCTCCTGGATAATAAATATGGCTATCGGAAATTTCCAATCTCCCTGGATAATAGGTATAGGTAAATGTGTTATATTGTGGGTCATCAGAAAATGCCGGGGGACGTAATTGAGGAATTTCTGCACCCAACACCCCAGAGCAATCTTTAAATGGCATATATTGTTTAACCATCGACATTTCCTTGGTAATCGATAACGGGAAAAAGTGAGAGATTTAAACGGGATTACACTGATGGACAAAATTAACAAATCAACTCTGCTGTAACTCATACTACTCAGTCCTATATGCTAAGATGATCCAAAAAACGCAAGTTTTTAAATTGATGGGCAAAAAAAGTTTAATTTTACTCAATAACTAAGTAGTTATACATAGATGTTTATTTTTGACAATAAAACCAATATTTTAATTAATTCTCAGGAATTAACCTTTAAAAGTGAATATTTTTGCAATTTTTCTCGTTATTTTCAGAATCGAGAATTTCTCGACTTAGATGCTTTACAACTCAGTGGCGATAATTTTGAAGGGTATCTTTCAAAGCTCATCACCAATGAAGTGATGTTAGAGTTATCTCAACGTAATTGTTTAACTAAACTTGCGGGAATAATTCATTCTAAAATGTGGGTTTTTGCGATTCCTGTTCAGGTGAATCCTGTCTTGTTTCAAAATCTGTACCCATTAGAAAATAACTATCTGGGTATTCTCCCCCCTAAATCAGAAGTTTCAGTTTTTCAACATCCTTTTTCTAATCGTTTTCAGCTTTACGTTCATGATAATTATCTGCAACAATTGTGCCAAACTTTAGAGCTACCAGAAGCGAAAAAGTTTTTAAATTCTTCCGATTCTTCTATTGTGATTTGCCCAGCAGAAAAAATTCGTCATCTCCAACAATCTTGTCATCAACTTTATCAAATGCTATTTAATTTAGATCGCCAAGAAATATCCGAGAAAAGAAAAGTATTAAGATTGAATTTTGTCAGGCAAAAATTAGAAGAAATTGTCAAAGATTTTCTTTTGACTTTAGCAGTAACCAAAGATATTAAAACCCCTAAAAACACTATCAGACGCACCTCTATCCTCAAAAAAGCCGAAGAAATGATGAGAAAAAATATGCGTTCTGATCTGACTATTCCAACGATTTGTCAAGACTTAGAAATAAGTCAACGCACCTTAGAATATATATTTAAAGACTTCTATCAAATGTCTCCTTACAATTATTTTAAATTGCTTCGTCTTAATGCTTTACATCAATCTCTTAACCAAAATAATCAGACAAAATTAACTTATGAAATTGCTGAAGAATTAGGTTTTTTCCACCGAGGATATCTGGCCTCTGATTATAAAAAACTGTTTGGTTATTTCCCCTCGGAAACCTAAAAAAATAGTGGGTATAGGAATTAGAATTAGTGCCTTTCCCGTACTTGTTTGGTAGGGGCGTATATGTACGCCCTTTCTTCGATCCCATAACCTCAAGAGAGCCATTAATAATTAGCCCCACCGAGATTAATTTACTTAACTCCCACTAAAAAAGTTGTACCGATCGCCATGATTGCCAATCCAATTAACTTACTAATTAGAGTCGCTTGCTTGGCTAATTTTTCCTTGATGACACTGCCAAGGAAAAAAGCACCAGATGCGATCGCTAATTGAATCACGGTAAAACCAATTAAATAGGCAACTAAAGCGGCAACTCGCGCCCCGATAATGGATTCTCCGTAGGCATAACCGTGAAAAATTCCCGCGATCATTGCTAAAGTTGCCAGAGCGATCGTATAGAGATTAGAATGATTTTGTAAACCTTTTTTCAGTGTTAAAATCACGCCAAAAAGCACCACAGAAAGAGCAACAATCCCTTCAGGAAAAAGTAAATTTATTCCCTGTAAATGAATCCCCGTCCCGATTAAAGTGGCAATCACAAAAGCGATCGGAATTAATAAACCCTGTTCCATCCCCACAGCAATTAAACCACTAGCCACCACAAAAGCTAAATGATCTAAACCGATAACTGGGTGAGCTAAACCCGATAAAAATCCATTCCAAAAATTATCGGGAGTTTGCCCTTCCATGGCATGATGGGCAAGGGTTTTGCTGGCAAAAATTAACAGGAAGAGAGGGACAATAGTTAATATCCTTGTCCAGCTTTGACGAAAAATTATCTTCATTGATTACCTCAAAATTATGATTCGGAAACCCGCGCAACAATCGCCCGGTGTCGGGGACTGGTGGGGGTAATGATCGGTGCTTGAAACCCCGCTTCAACTAATGCCTGTTCGATATCAAGAGTAAAATATTGATCGAGATAGGGTTCGGTACTCTTGAGTAAGGTTAGGACATAAGGGGGCATTTTTCGATAAATTTCCGAGCGCGGATTCATATCCATCAGCGTCAAATAACCCCCCGATCGCAATAAACGACGCGCTTCGGCGAAAATTTCTCTAGTAGCCTGTTGGGGTAGTTCGTGGAACATTAAAAACGAAGATACCAGATCGTAGGACTGACTAGGTAATTGAGTTTTTTCTGCGGCTGCGTGTTGCCATTGAATCGTCTTTTGTTTTTGTTGAGCTTGGTATTGGGCAACGGCTAAATAGTAGGGAGACAGATCTAACCCAGTTACCCGCGCTTGCGGATAAGTATCTTGCAGTGCGAAGCTGCTCATGCCGACACTACAGCCTAAATCGACAATATCGTTAATTTCTGCCTTGATTTGCTCCTTCAATATCCGGTGATATTCCCGTCGCAATCGCGGGTCGCCGTCCATCCCCGCCCCGGGCCAGATGGTAGAATGGACAGCATAGGCGGCAGATTCTACCTCAAAAGCTGGCAACCAGTCTAAATTGCCCTTTTCGTAAGCGTGGAAAGAACAAACGTAGTATTCGGGATAGACGAGATCGGGATTTTCTACCGCTTGCAGTTCCTGACTCCAATCCCGTTGCTGCCATTGTTTGACGGTTTCCCGCCAAGGTACGCCTAGTTTTTCCGCTCTTTTAATCATCATATTGCGGGCCTGATAGCGAGCGATGTCAAAAAGCGGTTTTATGCCGAGAATACGGTTAACTAGACCAGAAACAGGATTAAAGGAGGCCGGAACGGGTGTAACTGTCATAGAAAAGCTTCGATCGTAAATTTTCCCTTATTTATCTTATAACAGTAATCAGTAATCAGTAATCAGTAATCAGTAATCAGTAATCAGTGAAAAGACAGCACTGTCACCGCCATTTAATACTGCTCGGTTAATACCACTCACTGAAAACTCACATCTGATAACTGTTGACTGATAACAGCAAAAAGCTCCCTAACCCCCATCTGGTCAATTTTTCTTATGAGAACAATCGCTGAAATCAACGACAAAATTGCTAAAAAAACTGCTGTAGTCTGGACAGTAGAGGAATTAAAAAGCCGCGTGAGCGAGATGGGAATTAAGGAGGTTTTTTCCCAAGTAGATGTGGTTTGTACAGGAACTTTTGAACCGATGGAATCTTCGGGGGCAATTATTAATTTAGGTCAGACGGATCCGCCGATAAAAATTCGTCAATGTTGGTTAGATGGGATTCCTGCTTATGCTGGTTTTGGGGCGGTGGATTTATATTTAGGAGCCAGTGCTATTACTGATTTAGCGGCCAAAAATGAGAATTTAGAGGGAGAAAATCCCGAAAGGGGTGGCGGACATATTATTGAGGATTTAATCGCCGGAAAATCGATTCAATTGCGTGCTGTCGGCCAGGCCACCGATTGTTATCCTCGCGCTTCTTTTGAAACGATTATTTCTAAGGATACTATCAATCAATTTTATCTTTTTAATCCTCGTAATCTCTACCAGAATTTTATCGTCGGAGTCAATGGGGGAGAGCGGACTTTATATACTTATTTGGGACCACTACAGCCGCGATTAGGTAATGCAGTATATTCTAACCCCGGCGCAATTTCTCCCCTGTTAAATGACCCCGATTTAGAGGCTATAGGCATCGGTACGCGCCTTTTTTTGGGAGGAGGAATCGGTTATATTGCCTGGGAAGGAACCCAACATTTTCCCCTGCAAAAACGCCTACAAAATCGAACTCCTATTGGTCCTGCTTCTACCTTAGCCTTAATTGGGGATGCTAAACAAATGAATGCTCGCTGGGTGCGGGGTTGTTATTTCAAAAATTATGGGGCTTCTTTAATGTTAGGAGTAGCAGTACCGATTCCAATTTTAAACGAGGAAATTGTTCGACATTGTGCAGTAAAAGATGAGGAAATTGTCGCTCCAGTGGTGGATTTTTCCATTCCCCGGCGAGTCCGTCCTACCTTTGGTTTAATCACCTACGCTAAACTAAAAAGCGGTCGGATTATGATCGAGGGAAAAAGTGTTAGGGTGGCTCCATTGGCCAGTATTTCCTTAGCTCGGGAAGCCGCTTTAGAATTAAAAGCACTGATCGAATCGGGAGAATTTACCCTCACGGAACCCGTGGCAAAAATTAATCTAGAGCGGACTTTTATTCCCCAGGATCGTTGGGGCGGAAAATTATCAATTGAGTAAAGCCTAAAGATATTATCCAACAAGGGTTTTACCATTATTCAGCATACCCTAATTATCGGCCCAAAAGATTGGCAATATCAGCACATCCCCCCGGAATGGTTGCGCGGGACTTTTCCCCACACCAACGACAACAATAGTGACGTTGTTCCTCGCTCATATTTTTCACCCTGGTAAAATTGACATTTTCTACCACTGCTCCCGTGTGTTCTCCGCTGTCATAATTGGGGGGAACGGTACGACTGCGGGGGGTAGCATTTTCTAGGGAACCATAAAATAAACGCATCCCTTTGATATCTGCCCCTCTTAAATTAGCTTCGTAGAGAATTGTCCGCGATAAATTTGCTTTCACCAAATCGCCATAACTTAAATCGGCCCGCACCATATTCGCTTCGCTTAAATCGGTCCAGCGCAGATCCTGCCCAGAAATGTCGGCCCCCGCTAACATTACCCCCAATTGTACTACTCTTGTACCGAACTCTCGATCCTCCGCATAACCCCCTTCCCCGTCTAGAATCGGTCGGCCTAGATAACGATCGCGTTTAATCGGTGATAATAGCCGCGATTGACTCAAAAAACGCAGTATTTTCGCTTTCCCGGCGGCATCGACACTGCTGAGGATGGAAGCGGTGCGACCTTCTGCGATCGCTCTTTCCTGGGGCCAATCTTCTAAAAATCCCTCCTCATCCAAGGCTAAATCAGAAATCCCCTGAAAATAGGAATCGATCGTCTGTTGTTGGGTAATGCGATTTTGTTGTATGGTTAAATCCTTAGAAATAACGTACTGTTCCCAGGCCACATACACCGCTAACACGGCGATCATAATCTGTCCCAAGGCCCCCACCCACTCGGCCCAGGAACCAAACTCATCATATTTAAAACTCTCTAACCATCGCAATATGCGATCGTAAACTCCTAAATATTTCCCTAATCCGGCCAGAGCGGCTATAAAAACGATAAAAGCAAAAACCGTCTGACGTTCAGAGGGGGTGAGATAATGGGCGATCCACTGGCGAATAGAGGGCAAAATCACCTGTAAAGATATTAATATCGCTACTATCGCCCCAGAAAAGCCTAACCAGTCCCAGCTAAAGACGAGGCCGATGGTCATCACCATCAGGGGGGCCAGTAATAACCCCGCGTTACCCGGCCGAAGATCTTTTAATACTAGGATGCGCTGACGCAGAGGATTACGCGAAGATAAGGAGGAGACGTATTCGGAGGCATCGGGGGGCGATAAACCAGCTTTACCGTTATTTTCGGGGTTATCTTCCCTATTTTCCGCACCGAGTTTTTCTGGGTCTTTGCGATCGCTCATATTAATCCTTGTCAAGAGAAAATAATTCCACACCGAAAACTGAGGCGAAAACTCTCGATAAATCTTGTTGTACTTGCATAAGACTAATATTAGGCAGAAACTGCCGTAAACTGCCCACGGGTTTATTAGCAATCCCACAGGGAATAATCTCGGCAAACCCGCTTAAATCGGGACAAACATTGAGGGCAAAACCATGATAGGTAATCCAATGACTAACTTTAATACCGATCGCCGCTATTTTATACCCTTCTACCCATACCCCTGTCAAGCCCCCGATTCTTGCCCCCGACAATCCATAAATAGCGATAGTTTGCAGGATGACTTCTTCCAATTGTCGCAAATACCAGTGTAAATCCTGCTGATAATAGCGCAAATTGAGGATCGGATAGCCCACTAACTGCCCCGGACAGTGATAGGTGACTTCGCCTCCTCGCTCGATTCGATACACTTCTTTGTCGGTTTTCTCAAGATTAAATTTAATAAACTTAATATCTGAACCGGTACCGAGGGTGTAAACGGGGGGATGTTCCAGCAGCAGCAGCACATCGGGTAAGTCAGGATTAGCGATTCTTGCCTCCACCAGCGATCGCTGGTGCGCCCAAGCGAGAGAATAGGGGGTAATTGCCTGAATTTTCAGCCCACAGAGACGAGGTATTTTTTGAGCATTCATTGCGAGATGTGTCAAAATATTTAAGAAATGTGAAGGAGCGCAAAGGAAGATTAAAAGAAGGGAAGATATAGATGTTGGGGAGAATACTAAGTGCTAATCTAAGGTTATCCCATCTATTCGGATGTTAACCGTCCCACAGGAGAAACAATCACCAGATTCTCTTGCTGGCGGCGAAAATCGGTTTCTTTAAATAAAAGTTAACAGAACTTCGCACTTCTGTTAAGAAAAGCTTTGCAGAAACTTGTTAGAATAGAGGTAAATAAATCCAGTTGCAAATAGGCGCTCGACCCGATGAATTTTCCGCGCGATCCGACAAAAAAAAGAGAACGAAAACACCGACAATATCTAGACTGTGACCTCTGACAACAGCGCGATCGAGCAGGTTTTTGAGGATTAAATTCCTAGCATCAACATCCCTTAAAAATAGTTGATGTGGACGGTCTATAGCCAAATTTTTAGATGGAGTAGTGAGTATGAAGCTATTGATTCAGGGCAATAATATCGCTGTCACCGAACCTATTCATGATTATGTGGAACAAAAGCTGGAGAAAGCGGTGAAACATTTTAACGGCATAACCACAAAAGTCGATGTTCACCTCTCCGTGGAAAAGAATGCACGCATTCCCGATCGCCACAAAGCGGAAGTAACGGTTTATGCTAATGGAACAGTGATTCGCGCTCAAGAAGGAAGCGAAAATTTATACGCGAGTATTGATTTAGTTTCTGATAAAATCGCTCGTCAACTCCGCAAGTATAAAGAGAGATTGGTGGATCATCGCACCCACTCCACCGTTAAAACTAGCGAGGTGGTGCAAGAAAAACCCTTAGATGATAACCTAATTGGCGATCGCACTCCCGAATTACCTGCGGAAGTAGTGCGGATGAAATACTTTGCCATGCCACCGATGACTATTGAGGAAGCACTAACACAACTGCAATTAGTCGATCACGATTTCTTTATGTTCTGCAACAAAGACACGAACGAAATCAACGTTATCTATCAACGCAATCACGGCGGTTTTGGTGTTATTCAACCCCGTCCCGTTAACCTAAATGGCAAAGAATCCAATTAACAGTTAGCGACCACAAATAAAACAAAAGACTGGAGAAATTCTCCAGTCTTTTTCTCACCTAACCAAGATTAACTTTCACCACTTTATTTTTTTCTGCCACCGCTTTTGGGAGGGTCAGATAAAGAATACCGTCTTGATAGTTAGCGGTAACTTGGCTATTTTGTACCTCTACTGGCAGGGTAATCAAGCGACTAAATTTACCATAATAAAATTCGCTGTTTTCTACCCCCTCAGGGCGTTGACGTTGCCCATTAATAGCCACCATTTGCTTGCTAACCTCCACATCGATATCTTTAATATCCATGCCGGGTAATTCGATTTTTAATTGCACGGAATCCTCGTTAACAGAGATTTCCACCGGGGGACGAGATACCAAGGAAGTTGTCGGTAATACTTCTTGAAAAAGTTGATCGATTTGACGTTGAACAGAATTAATTTCTAGGAAGGGAGAATAAAGAGTGAAAGCCATAGTAATAATTTCCTTGAGAGGTTTTCTCTGACTGCGATTACCTCTATCTTAAGCAACTAACTTGACTTACACAAGGCGGTTTTCAGGAAATAAAAAGTCGCAATAACCGATACAGTTATCAGTTATCAGTTATCAGTTATCAGTTATCAATGGGGAAGTTGTGGGGTGTGGGCTTCGGCCGTGAGCTCAGGCTTCGACGGTGAGCTCAGCCGAACCGCCGAACGGGTGTGGGGTGTGGGGAGAATAAATAAAATAATCTCTTGTCTCCTGACTACTGACTCCTGTCTCCTGACTACTGACTACTGACTCCTGTCTCCTGTCTCCTGAATACTGTCTCCTGCCTTCGTTATAACCATTGTTGTAATTCCGGCCAACCCAAACCCTGACGCACGATATCCGGTTGATCGGCAGTAAAATCAACAATGGTTGACACTTCCGAACCGGGAGCCGAACCATCTTCGATAATTAAATCAACGATATGATCGAGGGCATCGAATAACCTAGCGGTTTCTAATCCCTTGGTGGGAAAATCCCCCTCCTGATCGGGAAGATGGGCAGAACTAGAGATAATAGGATTTTCTAGGGTTTCGAGAATAGTGCGACAGATAACGTGATCGGGAACCCGGATACCAGTGGTTTTCCGCTTCGGATTCATCACCACTTTCGGCACTAATTTAGTCGCTGGTAAGAGAAAAGTGTAGGGACCGGGTATAACTCGTCGCATAATCTTATAAGCATAATCGCTGACCACTGCGTACTCGGAAATATTCGACAAAGAAGAACAGAGAAACGTCAAGGGTTTATCATTAGATAGTTGCTTGATTTGGCGAACTCGTTCGACGGCGGATTTCACATTGAGATCGCAACCGATCGCATAGACGGTATCGGTAGGATAAAGCATAATTGCCCCATTTTTCAGGGCATGACAGATTTCTTGGATAGAACGTTGTTGGGGATTTTCCGGATGGAGAGAGTAAATAGTAGCCATGATAGCAAAATCGTCGCCTATTGGGATTGTCCCACGGGAATCGCCGGGGATATGTGTTTAGGGGCATTAGTAGATTTAGGAGTCCCCTTAGAATACCTGATTGCACAACTAAAAACTTTAGGAATTGAGGAGGAATATCAGTTAAGGGCCGAAAAAGTGCATCGTCGCGGTCAAATTGCTACTAAGATTCACGTCGATGTCACTGCCGAGAAGTCCGCTGATCATCACCACCATCACCATCATACCCCTGCTCGCCATTTACCGGAGATTGAAAGTTTAATTAAACAGGCAAATTTACCCCAGAAAGTCCAAGAATGGAGTTTAGCAGTTTTTCAACAACTTGCGATCGCAGAAGGATCCGTTCACGGGATCGCACCGGAAAAAGTGCATTTTCACGAAGTCGGGGCAACGGATGCCATTATTGATATCGTCGGGACTTGTTTGGGGTTGGATTGGCTATCGGTGGGTGAATTATACTGTTCTTCTCTACCCACCGGCGGCGGTACAGTTCAGGCCGCCCATGGTCGTTTACCGGTTCCTGTGCCAGCAGTAGTACAATTGTTCAGTCAGCGACAAGTAACAATTTATAGTAATGGCATCGAAGCGGAGTTAGTAACACCCACGGGGGCAGCTATTGTGACAACTTTAGCTAAAAGTTTCGGTAAACCGCCGAAAATGCAGTTAGAAAAGGTCGGTTTAGGAGCAGGTACAAAAGATTTACCGATTCCCAATCTTGTCCGGCTTTGGTTAGGGAAAAAAGTAACAGAAAAGCTAGATGAAATCGAAACTGTGGCAGTTTTAGAAACTCAAATTGATGACTTAAATCCACAAGCGATCGCCTACTTAAGTGAGGCTTTATTACAAGTGGGTGCCTTGGATGTATTTAGTCAAGCAATTACTATGAAAAAATCTCGTTTGGGGATACTTTTGACAGTAATTTGTGCCTTGGATAAAATTGCTATTTGTGAAAATATGATCTTTCAGGAAACCACAACTTTAGGCATTAGAAGGACAATTCAAGAGCGATCAATCTTAAAAAGAGAGATACAATCGATCGATACTATCTATGGTCAAATTCGGCTAAAAGTTGCCTACAAAGAGTCAATTAATCAACCGATTACCGTACAACCAGAATACGAAGATTGTGCCGCAATTGCCCGTCAGCATCATCTACCTTGGCGATTTGTTCATCAAATGGCCTTAGCTATTTGGCAAGAAAAAAATCAGTCTTGACAGGAGGGCAACTTTATCATAAAACTGCTATTGTTTAAAAGCTATTTTCAGGAAAATAATCCCAATTTAAAACCTGTTCTTGGCTAAAAGGACAATCAACCGGAAAAGTTTCTTTTGGTAAATTAGTTTCATTTACCGTCCCTCGCACTGCTTTTTGATAACATTCTGCGAAAATATAGGTCAAATAGGGTTTTAAGCTAGGACTATCCCTAAAAATAAGCTCTAATTGTTCTCTTTGCTCATCAATGGTATTTATCCAGCTATTAGTTCGTTTTTCCGGTTGATATTGCCATTTAAGTAAGTGCATCAAGAGAACTTTTAAACGACTAAATACCTCCCGTCTATTATTACGTCCCATATCGGATATTTCTTCGATTAAGTTGTCTAAATCAAGGTCCGCTAAATTGCCCTTTTTTAAGTGATTTACGGTTTGCTCAAGCCACAAATTAAAATCAGTTTCATAAAGCTGAGATAATTTAGTTTTCATGTTGATAATATCCCATTTAGAAGTGGGTGCTAACAGACCACTCTCTTAACTGTAACCGTTCAGGGGAGGTATCAGTAGGGGGAGCCGGTTGAGGTTCTGCCATTCGCAGTCGGATGTTATACCATTTTTCTTTATTCGCGTCACAACGAATGCAGGCTTGGCAAGCATTCGAGCGCGGATGTCTGTCATGGATTTAGAAATTTGGTATTAGCCAGCCCCATGTACAGTCAAAAATACTAAATTTAACCAATAAAATAAGGACGCTGCCAATTGCGTCCTCAAGGTGTCTGGAAAAGGCTTTTTTCCTAGACTTTCCGAGAGTAGTATTCCACTACTAACAGTTCATTAATCGAGAGAGCAATCCATTCTCTTTCCACAACGCCATTCACTTTGCCCACGAGGGTGTTTTTGTCAAATTCCAAATGACTCGGCAGGTTGGCTAAACCGGGGTATTCCATATTTCTTTTGACGAGATCCTGGGAACGTTCCTGATTTCTGACTCCAATCACATCACCCGGACGGCACTGATAACTGGCAATATCCACAACTCTACCGTTAACGGTGACGTGACCGTGATTGACTAATTGTCGCGCCCCCGGAATTGTCCCAGCCATACCGAGACGGAAAACGGTATTATCCAGACGCATTTCTAAGAGTTGCAGCAGCACTTGACCAGTGGAACCAGTAGCCCGGCGAGCTTTGCGGACATAGCGAACTAATTGTTTTTCGCTGACACCGTAGTTAAAACGCAGTTTTTGTTTTTCTTCTAGACGAATGGCATATTCTGAACGTTTTTTGCGGGCCTGGCCATGTTGCCCCGGTGCATAGGCACGACGGGCATTTTTACGAGTTAGGCCCGGTAATTCCCCTAAACGACGCACAACGCGCAAGCGCGGTCCTCTATAACGAGACATACAAACAGTCTGCTCCTATTTAAATTTATCCCAAAACTATTATCATAGCACAAATTAAGTAATTTAGTGGGGAAGTGGGGTGTGGGGTGTGG
>NZ_JADEXY010000050.1 GCF_015206885.1 Microcystis aeruginosa LEGE 91341
GAAGTGGGGAGCGGGAATTATGAATTATGAATTATGAATTATGAAGTGGGGAGAAGGGAGATGGGAGTGGGGGAGAAGGGAGCAGGGAAAACAAATAAAAATAGTCTCCTGTCTCCTGTCTCCTGTCTCCTGACTCGGAGACTCCTAACCCCACCAACAAACTTTTTGCCGCAAACCCTACTTATCAGACGCAGCTAAAATACTCTCTAAAGCCGATAATAATCGTTGATTTTCTGCTGGTAAACGGACAGCGACCCGAAAATAATTGCTGCCCAATTCGGGGAAACTGAGACAATCGCGGATGAAAATTCGATGATATTTTAATAAAGCTTCCTGTAGCGGTAAACAGGAAGATTGAGATTGTACTAAGAGGAAGTTAGCGGCACTGGTTTGGGGTTGTAATTGCGGAAAATTAGCTAATCCCCGCCATAAATCCTCGCGGGCTGCTGTTAACCAGTCCCAGGTTTGTTGTTGAAAATCCCTATCTTCAATTGCCGCAATAGCGGCAACCACAGCCAAGTTATTCACCGACCAAGGATCGCGCCATCTTTGCCATTGTAACAGGCGATCGGGATGAGCGAGGACGTATCCTAGACGTAAACCGGGGAGACTGTAAAATTTAGTTAGGGAACGCAAAATCACGAGATTAGGATATTCCGGCAACAGAGATATTAAACTCTCCTGTTGTGGCGGGGGTAAAAAATCCATAAAAGCTTCATCCACTACCACCAAACCAAATTGCGATAGATAGGGACGAATGGCCGCCACCGTCCAGAGTTTCCCTGTGGGATTGTGGGGATTATTAAGTAATAAGCCTTGTTTTTTGGGATTAACCGGCTTTAAACTGGTTAAATCGAGGGAATGTTGGCAGATTTTCCCACCAAAACTTTTTAAAGCCCGTTCGTAATCATTAAAAGCGGGTGTTAGTACATAAACACTATCAAATGAGGCCAATTCCCGACCGGCCCAGGTTAATAACTCAGCCGCACCATTGCCGGGGAGAATCCAATCTGGGCCAATATTGTGCCATTGACCGAGGGCAGAACGCAACTGCCAATACTGGGGGTCAGGATAACGAGTCAGACTGGTCAAATGGCTTTTAATAGCGGTTAGGGCGCTTTCCGGCGGACCGAGGGGGTTGATACTGGCAGAAAAATCGAGAATAGAGGAAACCGGACAGCCGGCAATGGCGGCCGCCCAGTCAAGATTACCACCATGTTTAGGTCTAGGCAAAAGACTTACAGCGAACAAAACTCAACAGTAATTATTCCTTATCCGGAGCCACTCTGTCTTTAAACAGTTTACCCGCCGAGAAAGCCGGGACGCGAGTGGCTGGAATCTCCATCTTATCGCCGGTTTTTGGGTTGCGTCCTTCCCGGGCCTGACGTTCCCGGGCCTCGAAGGAACCGAATCCTACTAGGGTTACTTTGTCCCCCTCAGAAACCGCATCGATAATGGTTTCGATGGCGGCAGTGAGAACAGCATCTGCTTGTTTTTTGGTGACAGAGGCTTTGAGAGCGATTTGATCGATTAATTCACCTTTATTCATGCGCTAACTCCTTTTTTTGCGGTTTTTCTGAGTTTAGGGTGGTTGTCAGTAGTTTATTATGGTTCCCCTGTTGAGGACTCGCCAGGATCGAGATCACTAAATAATGCCTCAAATCCTCATTGGCTATATATTCCACTGCATTATTCTAAGCGGGAATTGTCTCGATCGGAATCGCTGAAACCTTTAATTTATCTAGATTTCCCCCCGATTCCCCAGCAATGGGAGAAACAAAAGGGAATAAGCGAGAGATTAACAGCGAGATAAGCTAATAAAAAGAGATTAGCAAGCTAAATTGCCGATAAATATTCTCTAAAAGCGATAGGCATCCTAACTTCCCAAAAATCGTTCATCGGTTCTCTCCAAGATTTTTGACTAATTTTGCCACCAAAAACGTTAAAAAAGTTTACCAAAGCAATTTCTGCCTAAAAATTAAGGTTCGGGCCCAGGAGATATTGGCTAGAATTGGAACTTATGATCGTTAAAAATATTCAAAAAAGCAGGATTTAACTGGAAAGTTTGCTATCATTATCTATTCAGCGACAAACTCGCATGGTGATTTACTGCTATCCCCTAGCCGATCTAGGTCAAAGCTTAAGACGTTCTTTTATCGTGACTTTTTTGGCAGTAATCGCCATTCTTGGCGGTCTGATCCCCGAATTTTCTTGGACGACGGAGGTAGTTAGTTTCCGGTCTTCCGCTTATACTCAAGATTTTACGGCTGACCAAATTAAACGTTATGCAACCGCAGTTTTGTTGATCGAAACCCAAAGAAAACAAGCTTATCAGGCAATTTCGCAAATTTTAGGCAAAATTCCCCCAGCAATCACCTGTAACCAACGGGAAAGCTTTAATAATCTTCCCGCTAATGCCCAAAGAATTGCCGTCGATTATTGTAATAACTCAAAAAAGATTGTCGAAGATAGTGGTCTGACTGCCGCTCAGTTTAACACCATTACTAACCGGATTAGTAGCGATGATAACTTGAGACGACAGGTGCGAAATGAGATGATTCGTCTGCAGCGGGAAAATAACTAGAAAAAGTTCCTCAGTTTTTCGGGTCAAGTTGGAGTCAGGGCTACAATAAGAATGTTTTTTCCGATTGACCAATATCATGTTAACTTTTACCGAGCGCTTACCCCCCCGTCATACCGCTAGTCCACCTCCCCCAGAAACGGTACTTTTTAGCCTCCTGCTTACGGCCGAAGAACGCACCCGCAGCCGTTATCGTCTCGACAGTCCCGAAGGTTTTTCCCTCTGTTTTCGTTTACCTCGCGGCACCATTCTACAGGATCGCGATTTCCTACGGGGAGAAAACGGCGAAATTGTTCAAATTATCGCTAAACCCGAACCAGTTATCACTATTACCGCCCCTTCAACGGATTTACTCCTCAAAGCCGCCTATCACCTGGGTAATCGTCATGTAGCCCTAGAAATTAACCCCGATTATCTGCGTCTGGCCCCCGATTCTGTCCTACAAGCAATGTTAGAAGGTTTGGGATTAACTGTAACTGAAGAAATCGCCCCCTTTAACCCCGAAATCGGCGCTTATCAGCATTATCATGACCTGGAAGAGGCAAAAAAGGGATAGTTAGCTAATCTTGCCCAATGCCCTTTCTGATTTAGAGTAAGCAAAAATCAAACTCGGTTTCGACTTACCTCTTTTCATACCATAAATTGTAGTTTTTGGGCATTATCTTAACAAAATTTAACTGACAAGAAAACAGTAACTTTTTAACAGCCTCTACGGGATATTTTCTTAATCAAGAGGCTCTCATTCTGCTAATTTCTAGAATTTTAATCGGCCTCGGTGAATTGATTAATCATCAAAGTAAAAATCGAACTACGAGGAATGAATAACCATGGTACTTTCAGAACTAGCACCAACGGCTGTACCTCTGTCCTGTCTGATTTATCCACACCCACTGAGGTTAAAAAATTCCCTGCTCAAAACAATGATCTAATCTATTTTTGTGAACTAGATTCTAATAACAAACTGAATCATTGAACCGCAAGAAGTTTATACAACTCTCGACGGACGAATTTATCTTAGTCGAAAATGTTAGGATTTTTCAACTATTATCTATATTTTCCGTCAGCCAATTTTTAAAGTTTCTAATGGCTTCACTTCTCCCCAGTTGTTGACTTTGTTTAACAAATTGATTAATTAATTCAATAATCGGGATATGAGGAAAATTGGGACTGCTTAAAGACTCAATATATTCTCCTTCTTGTAATAAATTAATCTGTAGGCCACTTTGAGTATAACGCCACAGTTCGGGAACACCTAACTGTCGATAATTATCTAAATAGGTACGGGAAGTAATATCAATTTCTAGGACTAAATCGGGGGGGGGATCACTTTCTAAATTAAGTCTATTTTTGCCAATAACGGCCTGATAGTTTTTAATATAAAAACAGGCATCAGGTTCAACCGCTTGATTCATCCGCTCGTTTTTAAATGTTGTTGATCCTAATGGTTCAAAATCAATATTGAGTACTTCTAACAAAAACTGAACCATATAACTAATGATTTCTTTATCTTTTTCATGTTCGGGTAAAGGTACCATAATTTCTAATATTCCGTTACTGTAGGATAACCGAGAAGCACGACTTTCTCCTAATTCTGATAATATTGTCTCAAATTTTTGCCAGTTAAGCTCTTTTAAAAGTAACTGTTGACCGGGATTGACGATAATTTGTTCTAAGGCTAATTGCATGGCTTTAGCTGAAAATGTTGATTTCTTAGTTTAATTATACCCTTCCCTTGAGAACGGAATTCGGTATCGGTCAAAGTTTCTAGAAAAGCCCCAGGGATAGCTTGAGTATTTATACTTATTGCCATCCAAGTATGCTTCCCCTAAGATATAGTTGATCGGTAATCGTGCCGAACTAATTACCGAAAATTTGGGTTTAAAACCCTTGGAATGATGTTTTTATTGTATTCAAGAAATTGAAAAAATGAAGACCAAATCGATCATAAGCTTACTATCCCTTAGCATTATAGGAATGTCAATCTATGCAGGTCAAGCTAATAGTAGTGATTATCGAGCTTTGACCCCGGAAGAGAAATCGCAGTTGACCGCTGCTTTGCTAAAACAGGGTTGTAGGAATCCTAAAGCGATGAAATTTGATGTTGAGACTAACCTATTTGAAGCAGAAGATGCTGTGTGTGAGGGAGGAAGAAAGTATGATATTTACCTTGATAGAAACTTTAGGATTGTTTCAATGAAACCAGACTAAAAGAGCAAATCCCTGAGAAGCTTTTACCGATCGCCGCGAAGATTACCGATCAGGTATAACAAAGCCATTCTGACAGCGACACCACTGGTAACTTGTTGGGAAATCAGACTAAAATCGGGATCATCCATTAAATCGGAACTAATTTCCACTCCCCGATTCACAGGACCTGGATGAAGTACCTTCACCCCCGGTTGACAGGATTGCAAACGAGGACGAGTAATGCCAAAACTTTGATGATATTCGCGTAAACTGGGCAAAAGATTGGCAGTCATTCGTTCTCTTTGCAGTCGCAGGGTCATCACAAAATCGGCCTTTTCTAAAGCTGGTTCTAAATCCCAGTGGAGAAATATGCGATCGCACAGTTCCCCAAAATATTTCGGCAGTAGGGTGGGGGGTGCGGACAGATGTACTTCCGCCCCTGCCGTAGTTAAACTCCAGATATTGGAACGAGCGACACGAGAATGGAGTATATCCCCGACAATAGCGATTTTTTTGCCCTCTAACAGTTCTAAACGGGGATTTTCGTCATCTAACAGACAACAGATCGTAAACAGGTCTAAAAGTCCCTGGGAGGGGTGTTCGTGTTGACCGTCCCCAGCATTAAGAATACTGACCCCCGACTGCAAACGATCCATTGCTGCGGCAATTAAATCGGGAACTCCCGACTGTTGATGTCGGATAACAAAAATATCCGTACCCATGGCCACATAGGTTAAAGCGGTATCGAGAATCGTTTCCCCTTTAGTCAAACTGGAACTACCCGGGGCAAAATTAAGAACATCGGCCGAAAGACGTTTCGCCGCTAGTTCAAAACTACTACGGGTGCGGGTGGAAGGTTCAAAAAAAAGATTTGTCACCACTTGTCCCTGTAGGGCCGGCACTTTCTTGGTACGTCGCGAAAGAACTTCACGAAAACTAGAGGCCGTTTGTAGCAGGGTTTGGTATTCTTCCGGTTGCCAGTCTTGCAATCCCAAAATGTGGTGTCGGATCCAAGTGAAAGCCATAGGAGTTAAGGAGGCGGTAAAAACGGCAAATTTCGTCTATGCTATTGTAGGATTTCTTTGCATCAGGTTAATAAATAGGGTTTATGAGAATTAATTTTTCCTTCTGTCAGATCACTCTTGCGATCGCCTTATTTCTCAATCCCTTGCCGGCGATCGTTGCCCAGACTGCCACCTCTGGGGAAATGGTATCACCGACCACGGGCATTAATTACACTCGCCTGAAAAATTTCCTCGCTCAACAAAATTGGCGACAAGCTAACGATGAAACCCGTAATTTAATGCTGAAAGCAACCGGACGGGAATTACAGGGCTGGTTTACCATGGAAGATCTGCAAAAATTGGCCTGTTGGGATCTGCAAAAGATGGATCAACTCTGGAAAGAAGCTTCTGGGGGCCGTTTTAGTTTCAGTACCCAATTTCGTATTTTTACCGAGACGGGTAATCGACCGGGGCGCTTAGTGGCGATCGAAAATTTTCAAACTTTTGGCGATCGCATCGGTTGGCGTAAAGGTGGTGATTGGATTATTTTTAAAGAAAATCTTAACTATACCCTCAATGCTCCCGTCGGTCATCTGCCAGCGCCCCGGGACGAATATCAGATCGCCGGTGGTCGCCTAGAATACACCACCCTCGCCCAAAGATTAGTTACCTGTAATATTGTTAGCTTGGATCAAAGACAAACAGCGATCACGGCGATCAATTCTGTAGAGTAAAATTTAAGGAAAAGCTTCTCTCCTCATCTTCCTCTTCCTTTTCCGATTTCCTAGCACTTTTTCCGCTAAAAACCCCTAAATTTAACAATGATTAAACGATCCGTTAACCTATCGAGAGCGATCGGTTCGTCGATCGCCGTTTCCCTAATTGTCGCTGGTTGCGCCCCCCAGGGCCCCCAGGCCACTGGACCTGCGGCTGTTCCCGTCAAACTGCAAACCCTCGGCACCGACAAATTAGTGCAAAGTAGCGAATTTGTGGGGACTTTGCTCGCCCAACAGCGTGTTAGCGTCTCCCCTCAGATTACCGGTCGGATTCGCTCTATTTTCGTTAAATCTGGCGATCAGGTAACTCAGGGACAAAAAATCGCCGAATTAGATCCCGAACAACAACAGCAACAGGTAAACGCTGGTATTGGCCAGGTAAATTCGGCCAAAGCGAACCTCAATGGGTCTGAGGCAGATTTACGGCAAAGACAAGCGCAAGCGGCCGCAAATAAAGCCCAAATAGCCCAGAATCGGGCAAATGTGGCCAATGCTGAAGCCAATGTTAAAAGTCAGATCGCCACGTTGAGCGCCGCCGAAGCTGATTTACAGAGAGCGAGAGCTAATTTAGATTTAGCGGAAAAAGACCTAAAAAGAGCCGAATTTCTGGTCAAACAAGGCGCACAGCCCCAACAGGACTTAGATAATCGCCGGCGCGACATTCAGGCCACCAGAGCGGAAGTAGAGGCCCAGTCCAAAAATCGTGATGCAGCCCGTCAACAGGTGACGGCGGCTAGAGCTACCCTACAGGCAAACAAAGAAGCATTAAATATCGCCATTCAAAACGAATTAGCCTCACAGCAACAGGTGGCGGCGGCGGCGGCAACAGTGAACAGTCGTCAAGCGGCAGTGGCCAGCGCTGAGGGACAATTAGGGGCGACGCGTCAGAATTTAGTTTTTAACACCATTACCGCCCCGATTGATGGTTTTGTCGGCGATTTTAATCAAAGAAAAGTCGGCGATATTATCTCCCTGGGTGAAGAATTAACCTCGTTGACTAATAATAAAACTTTGGAACTAAATGTGCAGATTCCCGTGGAATTACAACCTCGTCTGCGTGTCGGGTTGCCCGTGGAAATTATTAATCCCGATGGCAGTGCCGGGGTTCGCGGTCAAGTAACTTTTATTTCTCCCACCGTTTCCCAAGCTACCCAATCGGTTTTAGTCAAATTTGCCTTTACTAATGATGGCAGTCTTCGCAATAACCAATACGTGCGGACGCGGTTAATTTGGGATCAAAAACCGGGGGTATTAATTCCCACCACGGCAGTGACTAGCATCGGGGCGCAAAATTTTGTTTTTGTGGCCGAAAAAGAAAAGGCTAAAGAAGGTCAAGAAAATGCCAAGGAGCGTTTAGTGGTCAGACAAAAACCAATTCAAGTCGGCACGATTCAAGGGCAAGCTTATCAGGTTATTTCTGGAGTAAATGCCGGGGAAAGAATTGCTATTAATAATATTCTTTCTCTCCGAGATGGTACAGCGATAACTGTTAGTCAGCAGTAATTTTTATGAGTAATTCGATTACCGTTCGTCCCCTGTCAGCGCAACTAATTACCGCCGAGAGTTTCCGTCCCTACGGTCAATTAATAACCCCTAGCCATGATGGAAAAATGTTTGATGAAAGCGATGCACAACTGCATTTAAAAAACGGTGTGCCACGCTTTTATATTATGCGTTTACAGACTCGCGGACGTAAATTTAACCGAATTACTCGTCATAGTCAATGTACCCAATGTCTTGGTTCTTTGGGGGGACAAGAGTGGTTTTTAGGAGTGGCCCCCCCTAGTTCTCATCCTCAACCGGATTTAGAAAAATTAAAGGTTTTTCGCATCCCCGGCGACTGTTTTATTAAATTAGAGGTGGGAACTTGGCATGCTGGCCCACTTTTTGATCAACCAGTGATCGATTTTTATAATCTCGAATTGAGCGATACTAATATTGTCGATCATTTTACCTATAATTTTGCCCAAGAGCAGTCAATAGAATTCGAGATTGTTGATTGAAAAAAATATTTTTTACTTAACTTTTCGCAATCCTTTAGAAAGATAGGCAACGAAAAAAGCCAACACTCCTGTCATCCCTACCTCAAAATAATTGGTCATGAGAATAGCGGTTAAAAACAGGAGTAAGATGATTAATATAGTCCGCTTTTGTTCAGATAATTTCATCTCTAATTGCCTCTAATTCGGTTTTATTACTTAATGGTTGATAACCCAAAGAAAAAGCGAGAGAACTATCAAGAGAAACATCCTGCGGACGCGGTGCGCTCATGGGAACATCGCACTGTAAACAGGGTTTTATTTGTTCCCTAGGAAGGTTAAAAACTGCCGCCATTAGTAAACCAAATTGATAACGAGAAACTCTTTCTTTACCCCCCAGATGAATAATCCCTTGCACTTTTTCTAATGCCAAAAGTAACCCATTCACCGCACTATTAACCCCAACAGCCGTCCGATATTCATCGGTAAATAGAGATAATTCTTTTCCCTCTTGCAGGGTTTTTAAAAAGGGTTGTAGAAAACTATTAGCGCTGGGAGAAGGGGAACCAAACATCAAAGGCATTCGACAAATAGCTGCCCGAGGATATATTGCTAAAATACCCTTTTCTGCCGCTACTTTTTGCTCACCATAGACACTGACTGGAGAAACAGGATCATGTTCGGAATAGGGGGCATTTTTACCATCAAAAACTAAATCGGTAGAGGTAAAAACTAGGGGTATTTGATATTGACTACATAAACGGGCAATTTCTAGAGAAGCTGTCAGATTAATTGCCTCGGATTCTTGGGGAAATTCTTGACAGAGATTGGGTTTTGATTGGGCTGCCCCATGAATTACTGCGTCGGGTTTAATCTGTTGAAAAAGTTCTTTAACTGCGGCTAAGTCTGTTAAGTTAATTTTAATTAAATTTGGGTCATTACTATTGACATTATGATTAAGGTATGTACCGAAACTGGCCCAAGATGAGCGAGTTTTTTGGTAAATATGCCAACCTAAAAACCCACTAACTCCAGTGATTAACAGTCTTTTCATAGTTTAGAGATTAAATCCTTTTTCGTAGGCTAAAAACTGCACTTGTGGTTCCAAAGGTTCACTAACTAAACCAATTCCTGCAAATCCCCATCGCTGCATCAGTCCCTTTAATTGTGTTCCTGAGAGAGTTTCCACAGAAAAATTATTGGCTAAATCCTGAGCATGGGTGTTGATATAACTTAAAGCATCGTAGGATTCTTTAAACAGAAGCAGATAACTAGCTGGAGTTTCGCTTTCACCTTTTCTCAGACGCGCTACTAGGTATTGTCCGTCTTGTTTTGACCTGAGTAAATAATGAGTAGTTGCTAACATAGTTGGTTAAGTGAAAAGTGAAAAGGAAAAAAGGGGTTGGGGATTGGTTTTGGTGTTTTAGGGTTTGGTGTTTTAGGGTTTTAGTTGAAATTTCCCCCATCTCCCCATCTCCCCATCTCCCCACTGATAACTGATTACTGTTTACTGATAACTGATAAAATTTCCCCATTTCCCCTACTTTAAATCCTCCAATTTAATTCTAGGATCTACAGCTTTGAGAAGTAAATCAGCCAGAAGATTACCGATAATCAACATAGTAGCACCCATCATTAAACTGCCCATAACTAAATATAAATCTTTAGCCGTCACAGCTTGCAGAATTAAACGACCTAATCCAGGCCAGTTAAAGAAAAATTCGGCGATAAATGCCCCACTTAACAAACTAGAAAATTCAAAGCCCAAAAGAGTTATCAGGGGATTAATAGCATTGCGTAAAGCGTGGACATAGATAACTTTATTTTCTGGTAAACCTTTGGCCCTGGCGGTTTGAATATAATCCTGTCGCAGAACATCTAATAATTGTCCCCGCATCAATCTTTGTAATCCCGCAAAACTGGTAACTGTCAGGGCAATAGTTGGTAAAATCATGTGCCAAGCGATATCTAGAACTTTACCGATAGGGGAATATTCCGAATAGTTAATACTGGTCATATCACCCACCGGTAAAAGCGGCGAGACATTTTGGGCGAGAATTAGCAGTAAAAGAGCAGTGATAAAACTGGGAAAACCTTGACCAAGATAACTGATAACTCGGAAAAATTTATCGATAAATTGGTTTTGTTTGACGGCGCTGACAATGCCCAAGGGAATCGCAATCGCCCAGGTTAAAATGATGGAAGTTAAAGACATTAATAACGTCGCTGGAATTCTCTCTAATAATAGGGAAGACACGGGACGAAAATAGGTAAAACTCAGACCAAAATTAAACTGAGTTACCACTTGCCACAACCATTTAAAATACTGGACAATCGGCGGGTCTTTTAACCCAAAAAGGGCAATATATTGTTCTTTAGTTTCCTGACTAATCTTGGGATTAAGGTCAAGCAAAGCTAGAAAACCGCCGGGGGTTAATTGGATAATAGCGAAACTCAAAGCTGAGGCCAACAACAGAGTTAATAAACCCTGGAGAACACGCTTGACAATATATAAAAAAGTTTCGCTAGTTAGGAGAGATTGTAACCCATTAGCACTCGATCGAGCGTTTGCCGCCTTATAATTATCATCAGTCGCCGTCATAAGTAATCGTGCCAAGTTAATTTCCTAGTGGGGACTCCAATTCAGGAGACAGGAGATAAATAGTCGCGCAGAATTAATTGCCATTTTTGAGATAGGCACTCTTGCAAGAGTGTTAGCAAAATGTGTAATTAATTCTGCTTGGGTACTTAAAAAAACCTAATAATCGATGATGGTAATAATCGGTAAATCGGGTAATTTTTCCCGACCACCGAGGTCGATTAACTCGATGATAAAGGCAAATCCTAACACCTCACAACCAATTTTTTCTAATAAATCTGCCGTTGCTTTTGCCGTTCCTCCCGTCGCAATTAAATCATCGACAATTAAGACTTTATGATGGGATGCCACCGCGTCCTGATGAATTTCGAGGCTATCGCTTCCGTATTCCAAATCATACTCGATACTGTGAACAGCGGCGGGTAATTTGCCCGGTTTCCGGACAGGAATAAATCCCGCTTCTAATTGGTATGCTAAAGGAACACCAAAGAGAAAACCCCGGGATTCCATACCGACAATGTAATCGGGGGATAAACCGTAATCGCGACACTTTGCCGTTAGGGTATCGATCGTGTAACGTAATCCTTGGGGATGATTGAGTAGGGTAGTAATATCGCGGAAGACAATACCCGGTTTGGGAAAGTCGGGAATATCGCGAATCAGTGATTTCAGATCCATTCGGTTTCCGTGTCTCGTAAAATGGGGGACAGCTATCTATACAATACAATTTACAATATCCTGACTCGATCGCCCTTGTGTTTTAGTTCTCCTATATCATGACCTCTACTAGCCTAACGCCCGAATCTACAGCATCAGCCCCAGAAAACCCAGTTATTTTAAGCGTTTTACCCGATTTTCCGATTGCCAGTCAGCAATGCGCCCTACATCTCCAACAGCATATCGATTTAATGCTATTAGCGTTGGAATCCTTAGAAGTCGGTGCTGGGGAGGCCCTGTTAGCCCTCTCTAAAGAACTAGGACTCGATAAAATTGTCAGAAACCGGATTATTTTCTGGCGCTTACGCTGTACTAATCCCTGGCGAATTTCCTACACCCTCGACCGTCTCACCCTTGACCAAGCAAAAGCTTTAGTTATCATTGCCAGTTATCGGGCCAAACCCCTAGCTATATCCATCCGACAATTACTGTTAGCGCGGCAACAGATGGAGTCAAAAGGTTTACCCGTGGATAATAATTTTCTTTTATCAGAATACCTAGAACGATTTCGCTCCAATTTTCGCAGTCGCATGAACCCCCGTCGGGCGAAAGTATCGGTTTATCTAGCCGATGAAAATGCTTTAAATGAACTGGCTTTATCCCTCCTCGATCGGTTATTATTTTGTACTGGTACGACGGGAATGCAGCGGTTTTGGATTAGTTTATTTGATGGGGAGATCGTGTAAAGATGAGAAGACAGTATAGCTTGCCCAATTGTACCCTGATTCTCGATGGTTTCGGCGACGATTTCGCCCCAGCTAACCCCGGGGATAGCCGACCCTTACTCTCAATTTTGACTAACGTAGAATGTCGGTTAATCGGGGCCAATAAAGTCCTGCAAGGTGGTCGGGTTTTCTTGGAAAATTTAGTACAAGCGGTCAGTCAGTATGCCCAAGAATTTTTAAGCGGTGTTCGTCATCCCCAAGACCCCGTCCATGAACCAGATCATGTGTACCTAGAAAAGATTGACCAGAATCTCCATCGTCTGGTCTGGTATCCATCAACGGACTTGAATATCCCAGAAAGTCCGGTCAAGATAGAAATCAGTACCGTGCAGTTATTCGATTTAATAGAAGCGATTGACCAATTTTTTGCCGATACTCGCACTTTACCTGACCTAACCCTGAAATTACAGCCAGTTTCCCGTCGCTACCATAAGGTTAATGAATCGGTGGCCAGTCGAACAGTGCCTTTTTTGGCAGGATTAGGCAGTCTTGTCGCTTGCGCCCTACTTTTCTATCTGTTACCCGTCCCCCAAGTCCGTAAACCCGAAAATCCCCCCATTCCTGCCGCTTCTCCCAGTCCCACCGTCCCCACTAATCCTGTCCCCCCTCCTAGATAAAATTAGTCCCCTAAGCTACATCTGTAAATGGAGTGATGGGAATATGGTTATAAACCTCGGCATTCTTTGCCTGAGCTTGACGGAGATCGTAGTCTGTTTGAAGATTCAGCCAAAACTGAGGACTGTTACCAAAATATCGTGACAGACGCAAAGCTGTATCCGCAGTGATACTACGCTTACCGGCTAAAATCTCACCGATACGAGTTTGAGCTACGCTTAAATCTTTACTCAGTCTGTAGGGGGTAATATTGAGCGGTTCCAGAAAATCTAACTTGAGGATTTCACCGGGATGGATATTGGGCAAACGGTTGCTGTTCATCGCATTTAGCTAATTTTAGTGGTAGTCCACTCCACCACGCTCGAATCCTAACGCCTAACGATACTATTGTCAAGCAGACGTAAGCCTTCTCCCCACACCCCAATTCATAATTCATAATTCATAATTCCCATCTCCCCACACCCTTCTCCCCTACCCTGTCCCAGTTTTTAGAGAAAGTAACCGAGAAAAACCAGATCTTTTTTGCACAAGTTAGAAAAATTGTGTTATGCTAGTAAATCTGTGAAGGTTTTTCGATAGGGAGTATTGAAAAAAAAATGACCAAACTGGGAACCCATTTGATTGTCGATGCTTGGCAAGTACCTGCTGACCTCCTCAACGATCCCGAGCGCATTCGTCGCGCTATCCTCGATGGAATTACGGCAGGAGAAGCAACGCTGATCGATTTGTGTGTCCACCAGTTCAGTCCCCACGGAGTTACCGCGACGGCGACTTTAGCTGAATCTCATATCGCGATCCACACCTGGCCTGAACACGGCTATTTCGCCGCCGATTTATTCTTCTGTGGTGCCGGTAAACCCGTGGTTGCCATGGAAATTTTGACCAAATCCCTGCAAGCAGGTGAGATTAAAGTCCGGGAACTAACCAGAGGATTCCCCAGTTCTGGGGCAGTTTATGAAAGCAAAAAGGAAGAACCCCTCAAGTCTTCCCTGGTTATGGCCTAATTTTTAGGGCCGGCCTCGATAATAAGTTAGTATCACTGGCGATCGCCTAAACTGCAATCGTGATCAGGATAACCTTTGTTTTTATCCTCGCTCTCTTTCCCTCTCTGCTTAGTCTCTGGTTAATTAACCGATCCCAACAGAGATTAAGCAACCGTTTGAGAGGGATTCGCTATCGTCACGAATACAGCACGGTGATTGCCAGTGATTTTTTGTCAATCCCTCCAGGGACAGAAAATAAACCGGCCTTTATCGGTGATCTTAGTTGTCGTTTTAATGGCTATTCCCCCCATTTGCGTTGTGCGGTTAATCCCCCGGGTCCCTGTGAAGGTTGTCGGCAGTACGAAGCTAAAACTGGCACAGTATAAGCGGCTTGAGCTTCCAAAAAGTTCCCTGTTTGCTATCCTTAAAAATTATCGCTATCGCAATTGAGGAGTGTAGAAACAATGGCGTTCAAACGAAATTTGACCCTCTTAATCATCGGATTAGGATTAACTTGTTTACCCGTATATCCGGCCCAAGCTAACCAAATCAGCACCGTCACCCCCAATACGGCGGCCAATCAAACTCTCGCTACCCATCTGATCTTAAAACTGAAAGAGAGAAAAGTTTACGTTTATCAAGATAAGCAACTTTTAGCGCAATTTACCGTCGCCGTCGGCAAAAAAGGCTGGGAAACCCCCACCGGTAAATTTGAAGTGCGGGAATTAGTTCGCAATCCCGTCTGGAAAAGTCCCTGGACGGGAAAAGTCAGCGCTCCCGGTCCTAATAGTGCCCTAGGGGAAAGATGGATCGGTTTTTGGAGTGACGGCAAAAATTCCATCGGTTTTCACGGCACCCCCGCAGAAAATTCCCTCGGTAGCGCCGCTTCCCATGGTTGTGTGCGGATGCGGAATCGGGATGTGAAAGTGTTGTTTGATTTAGTCCGCATGGGAACCCCCGTCATCGTTCAACCTTAATTCCGGCAGGTATTTTTTTAAGATAGGCAGGTCTTCCGGGCGATCAATATCGGCTAATTTAGGCAGATAAGCGGTTTTTAAAGCCAGTTTAGCGGCGATTGTCTGGGTTTTTGCCAAGACTTCCCCCGTTCCCCAGGGAATACCGTCAAAAAGCTCTGGAAAGACCTGTTTTAAAGCAATTAGGTAGTATCCTCCATCTAACGCCGGCCCTAAAACCATATCGTGGGTTTTTAGGGCCTCAAAGGCTGCTAAAATCTGTTTTTCCCCGATTTCTGGACAATCTGTGCCAATAATAGCGATCGCTGTCATCCCTTGAGCAAAACCATCGGCAAAAGCATTGTGCATCTTTTCTCCTAAGTCTTTTCCCCGTTGAGAATGATAGGAATAATGCACACCTAACCAAGTACGCATTTTTTCCTCGCTGCCGCCATGGTAGTAAATAATCAGGGAGAGAAAATTCCTCAAACCCGCTAATTTACTGAGAGTATATTCGGCCAGTTTGCGGTGTAATTCTTCGGCTCCCTCGGCTGCCAAAGCTGGAATCATACGGGTTTTTACTTTCCCCAATTCCGGATAACGGGTAAAAATAATTAGTTGTTGTCTCCAGTCCACGAGTGATTGCGACGATGATATTAATTATTAGTTTTAGCCTACTGTCGATAGGATGCAAGAAAACCAATAAAACAGGCTTTATTGGCTTAGTATAGATTATTTTAGTTGGTTATTTAATTCTGTGTTGGGTTTCCTTAGGTCAATCCAACCGACAAGAGCGGCGATCGCTTAATTGAGTCGAAACCTTTTTCCTCGCGGCATTTCAGACTTTTTCAACCAACCCTGATTAGCTAGGGACTAGGCTTTTTGGGTGAGTTTAAACAGGATAAACCAGCATCTTTAGCAGTAGGATACTTGATTGGGACAAAAGCAAAATCTGAACTTAGTGTCCGACACTCCACAATGTGAACAAATTCTACGGAGGGATTTTGGGGATCGCCATTTTCATCCAATTTTTTGCGATCGCCATTTTGATCGAATTGAATTGTCCCAGTTGCACCTTTAGTGACAAGAAAATCAGGAGACTTTAATTGTTCAAGGATATTAATTCGTGTGGGATTATCTTCCTTTTCTAGAGCTTTTGTTAGAGCAAGCGTTGCATCATAGGATAGGGCTGTTATTGCATTAACAGAAGTTGTAGTCCATAAAATTTTGGCATCCTTAAGAAAATTCTTGTTAGGACTGGTCAAAGAATCCCAAGGAACCGCAATAACAAACTTTTGAAAAGGTTGTAGGTTGTCAATTTGTTTTAAGGTACGAGAACTACGAAGTCCCCATGATCCGATAACCCAATTTTGACTATTATTAAGTTTTATAAGTCTAATTGCATCGCCTTGAGCATTGCCAATTGCTTTTGGGAATAGTACAAGCCCTATTGTTTCTGTTATTTTTGCTTCTGTTTGTCGTAACTCTTGGATGGCTTCTTCTGCCTTAAAATTATTTCCCAGATCAAATTCATCTAATTTTACTACAGTTCCAGAGAATGGAGGGCCTGTAAAAATAGTTTTAAAACTATTAAAAAAAGATTCACTAAATGGACTTCCTTCACTATAAAAGCCCACCACTTTTTTAATAGACTTTTCTTGCAAAAATTTTGCAATGGCAGGAGATTGTTGATCGCTGGAAAAAACAGTTCGCTGGAAATTTTTTCTGGGGTATTTAGTAAGCTCGCTAGTCGTTGATCCGGGAGAAATCAAAACTAAATCATTTTCCTTATAAATATCCACCGTTGCCACAGTCATTTCACTGGTATAGTGACCAACAACCCCTAAAATTTCAGGACGATGGGAAAGAGATGATGCTGTCTTTTTGGCTAGTAATTCGTCATTTTCATCATTAGTAATGACAACTTTTAATCCCTTACCATTAATCGCTTTTTTGTTGATAAAATCTTGATCTGGAAAATACTTGAGGAATGGATCATTGTCATTTAAAATTCCCAGATTAATTTTTGTTTGTAATTGTGCTACTCCTCGTAACATTTCTTTTGCTCGACTATCATCATCATCATCATTAGAGCTATTTTGATTTTTGGGAATACTAACAGCAACAGCAATGGTGTAATATGGCTTTTTATTGGCTTCTAGTAAAGCATTATTTAAGTAAATTAATGTTTCTGGATCTAGCCTATCCTCTTGCCATGCTTTCTCAAATCTTGACAAGGCTTCTTGATAATCACACTGTGCAAAATATTCTGCACCTTTCTTCTTGTTAAACGATTGAGAGTAATTAAGAACTTCTTCTCCTTCACTAATAAAGTCGTCCGTTTGTTTTGGACAATCAGATTGAATAATATAAGGGCGAGAAATGGCAAATAAACTTACAACTGCTATTGATGCTATTCCTATGCTAACTGGCAGATTTAATTTGAAATTTTGGAGCTTTGAAGTTTTTATAGAATGCAAAATTTGGGCAATTTTTGCAGAAGGAGAAGTGCTTGTTGGAATCCTCGGAGGAATGGGGGGATAAACCTCATTTTGCACTTCTTCTTCAATCACCTGAATATCCTCATCCCTGAGTCCATAGATAATTTGCAGTTTCTTTAAACTCTCTATATCTTTGTTTTTCAATGGAGTATGATTGGCAGCAGCTATTATTTTCCGAAACGCATTCCTATATTTCTTAATATTGTCTCGTCGCCGTAGCAGTGGGTTAAGAACTTCTGTTTCAATCGTTCTGGCTTCATCTGGTGAGAGATTTAATTGCTCTATTGTTGCATCCAAAACTGCCCTATCTGCAGCAGAAAAGTCTTCCTCCTTAAAACAATAATCTTTAATATCCTCATCATTCCACTTTTTAATAATATCCTCAACTATTTTACGATACTTAAATTTAGGATCATTAGCAGCAAGAGGAGATCTGGCCAAATAAATAGTCTCGTCTCCTTCAAGAGAAAGATAAAATTTGGGAGTCATTGCCGGGGCAGCTTCCTTTACTCGTTCGCTGGCATACTCATGCAATTCATTAACAGAAATTAATTGATCACCATCCTTATCTGCTGCACCAGTTTCAATTCCTTCAACTAGATATTTTGTATAGATGGACAAATCGTTATCTTCCGACTCAAAAGAATATTCAATCGGACTAGAAGAGGTTAAAATCGCCCTTCCTTTACCTCCTAATTCCTCTTGAATGTTAAATTCCCCTTTGATTGGCATTCCCTGAACCAATGCTCCGCTAAAACAGCAGTCGAGAATAATTATCTGCCTTTGGGAACGACTATCTGTGATGTACTCTTGAAGTTTACTTGCCGCTAAAGCTGTTGCAAGACGAAAATCTCCATTCTGATCACGCCCAGTGTCTCTTGTACTTAGAAAAAATCTAGCCTTTTGATCTTTAAGTCCATGCCCAGAAAAATATAAAAGCACCAAATCATCTCGCTGTCGATTAGCAAATAAAACCTCAACTGCTTTTTCCATGCTCCCTTTGTCTGGGTTACGCAAAACTGTAACCTGATCAGTAACCTGATCAAAGGCTCCCATGTCTGGATGCTCTAATACTCGGCGCATTGCTTCAACGTCTAGAATGGCACTAGAAATTGGGCGCAATCCTTCGGAATACTCGCTCACACCAATTAACAAAGCAAATTTTGCCATAATACCTTCTTTAACCTGAGATAAAGTCTTGAGCCGCTTTAATAGCCATTTCCAATTCTTCTCGACTGTGAGCCTTAACCGTCAACTTGCGACCATTGGCCTCTACCGACAATTCTATCGGTTTACCTCCCAGGCGATCGCCCAGAAACCCTAACAGTTTTTTGCCATTAGCGGGGTTAACTTCGGTCATTAAGATTCCACCCAAAAAACCGCCCAACGACTTATTACCTTCAGGGGGATTGGGATCAAGAATACGTTTAACCGATTCAACTTCATCTGCCTGTTTTAGTTCTGTCAGTAATACTTGGGCCTGTTCGTCGCGTTCTTCAGGCTCCAGGTTAGGATCGTTAAAAGCGATCAGCAATTTAATCGTAGATTTGTTACTCATAGGAAGTTGAGTTGAAATAATATAGGATAATACTAATCTTACTGAATTATGCAAATTTTACCATATACCATCTGAAATCTAAATGAGTGATCCCATTTTCATACTAACCCTTGCCGAGTGCCAATTTCTTCACTGATGTCGTGATGTTGCTGAACATAGAAGATTGATTTTTCAAGCTGCTCCAAGAAATCATAACAATTATTGTGTGTTGGGTTTCCTTACTACTACTACAGGCTAATGGCGATAATTCCGCTAGAAAGTATGAGAATGTGTCTGACATTCAGCAGGGGGTGAGTATTGGTATCATGATTAAAAGTAAGGATATAGATATAAGTAGTCGTGCAAAATTAATTTCCTAGTAAAGATAGGCAAAAGGCAAGAGGCAAGAGGTGGTTAGATATGTGTAATTAATTTTGCTTAGGTACTTAACTTAATCCATCGCTTTTCTTGATTGAGATTAAACTAATGTTTGTGTTGTTGATCAGTGAGGTAAACTAATGACTACAGTTGAATTAAAACAAGCAAAAAATCAACTTAATGAGTTATTGGAAGCCGTACTTAAAGGTGAAGAAATTATCATCACAGAAAATAATGAACCTGTAGTTAAATTAAGTTCTGTAAAGTTAGCCAAGAAACCGCCGCGTCAACCCAGAAGTGCTGCGGAAAAAGTTGGGATAGCCGATAATTTTGATGCCCCTTTAACTGATTTTGAAGATTATCAATAATTATGCTCAAAGTTTTAATAGATACTCATGTATTTCTTTGGTATGTCACCAATAATAAACAATTGAGAGACAACCATAAAATTATGATTAATGAAAGAGAAAATCTAGTTTATCTTAGTTAAGGTGGTTTTGGGAAAATGACGATCAAATATAGTCTGGAAAAATTAACTTTTGATTCACCTTTTCGAGAATTTATTGAGTCACAAATTCAGAGCAATGATTGGCAAATTTTGCCCCTTAATTTACTACATTTTGAACGAGTAGCGCAATTGCCTGTTCAGGATTGTAGTAGATATGTAGGGGGTAAGTTCGGTTATATTACCAGATATTCTCGTTTCTGTAACGCCGCTAGATCCACTGAGAATAGAGGACATCACTTTTGTGCAATTCCTGTGAAAGGTTGAATAAAACTATCCACACCAACAAAGGAGGTGAGGGGCGACCAGTTTAAAATATCCTCTAAAATTGATTGATAGCCTTGCACATTGGGATGAAGTCCATCTTCCATTAATCTTTCTTGACACCACAGATCACCCCGGTTCATCCAGAGATCAAATAAATCGAGATAGGGAATATTTTGCTCTAGACAAGCTTGTTTAGTGGTTTCCTTAAAACTATACTGATCGCCATGGTTGAAGTAAAAGCAATCTAAAAAGGGCATTTTCCGCTCATCTACCGGAATCATACCTACAAACAAAACCGGGCAAAGAGAACGGGCCCGGGTGAGTAAATGTTCGATTTGAGTTTGAAAAAGATCCTGATCGGTATAAGTACGACCATCGGGCCGGCCTAAACGGGCTGTATCATTAACACCGACGGAGAGAAGAATCAGGTCAGGGAGACGATTGCGAATTTCCCCCCTGAGACGAAATTCTTGTTCTAAACGTTCGGACACTTGTACCACTCGATCGCCGCGAATCCCCAAATTATACAGGGCATGACCGGCACTTTCCATCCACAAACGACGTAGGCGCTCGGCCCAACCGCCACCCACGGGGTCGCCATAGCCATACACAAGGCTATCACCTAAAGCGACGATTTTGAGGGGATGGGTCATGATTAGGGCTTTGTCTTTAGTAGGTAAACGAGAAAGAGTTGGCATGATTGCTCGATCGAATCGGTTGTCCTTTACACTTGTAAACGAATTTGGTTAAACTGTCCGTGTATTATACTACATTAGAAATTTTTTCCTGCCAGTTAACTTAAATATCAGCCAGGCACTGACACCGACCAGTATAAAGCAGCCCGATGATCATTGCTTCCCTAAGAGCCATTTCCGGGCTAAATCTACTATAAAATTTATGATTAAAACCTAGATAAATTGATGACTACTCGTTTACGACGCGCGGTTCAAGACCGAGAATTTTTGATTACAGCCGAGATTACTCCCCCAAAAGGGGGTAATGCCAGTCATATGCTAGAAATGGCCCTCTGGCTAAAAAATCGCGTTCATGCGGCTAATATTACCGATGGCAGTCGCGCTGTAGTGCGAATGTCCTCTCTGGCTGCCTCCGCTATTCTCTATCAACACGACATCGAACCCATCTGTCAAATGGCCTGCCGCGATCGCAATGTGATCGGATTACAAGCAGATCTAATGGGCGCTCATGCCTTGGGATTGAGAAATATACTAGCTTTAACTGGAGATCCCGTCAAAGCAGGAGATCACCCCAAAGCTAGGGCAGTTTTTGACCTAGAATCGGTACGTTTGTTAAAATTAATCGATAAATTAAATAAGGGTTTTGACTTTAACGATAAATCTTTACCAGATGGACCCCTAGAACTTTTTGCCGGGGCTGCCGTTGATGTGCAGTCAAAAAGTTGGTCCGGTCTTCAAAGCCGTTTTGAGCGTAAAATCGAAGCAGGAGCGCAGTTTTTTCAAAGTCAATTAGTTACGGATTTCGAGTGTCTTGATAAGTTCATGCAGCAGGTGGCCTCCCTCGCCGATAAACCGATTCTAGCGGGAATTTTTCTGTTAAAATCGGCTAAAAATGCCGTATTTTTAAATAAAAATGTGCCGGGGGTACAAATTCCCGATCAGATCATTCAAAGACTCGCTGATGCACCTCATCCCCTCGAAGAAGGTATAAAAATCGCCGCCGAACAAATAAAATTAGCCCAGCAGTTATGTCAAGGTGTCCACATCATGGCGATTAAACGAGAGGATTTAGTCCCGAAAATTCTCGATCTGGCTGGTATCCCGCCAATACATAAATGAGATGAAAAGTCAATAGTTTTTATAAAAAATTAACTTTCATTTTGACTAGCGGTCTTTTGACAAGAATTCTACCCCTAACCTAGGATGGGAAGGCTCAAAGCATCTTCGGGATTAAAAGCATGGATTCCAATCTAGGTCAAGAAAAAGAGAATAGTTGTGGTGGGCGAAAATGGTTGTCGATCGGTATTGCCCCCACTGGTATAATTTCCATTGGCATTGTTCCCATGGGCGTTATTTCCATCGGTATTGTTCCTATGGGAGTAGTTTCCATTGGAACCGTGGCCATGGGGACAATTGCGGCCGGTTTTGTGTCCATGGGACTTTTCAGTATTGGTAGCGTTGGGATGGGATTAAATAACGGTCATTTTTCCAATCTTAATTCTCCCCCTGCTGAATCTCCCCACGAACATCATCAGCATTAAAATCAAGATTTGACCAGCAATCATGAATTATTCCATCCGTGCTGCCGTTTCTACCGATGTCAAGGCTATTTTTGACTTAATTGTCGCTCTAGCGGCCTATCAAGAACTCAGCCATTTAATGACAGGAAATAGTCAAGCTTTAGGGGAGCATTTATTCGGAGAAAAACCCTACATCGAAGCATTGGTGGTGGAAGTAGAGGGTAAAATAGTCGGTTTTGCCCTATTTTTTACTAACTATTCCACCTTTATAACTAAACCGGGGATTTACCTAGAAGATATCTTCGTTTTACCCGATTATCGCAGTCAAGGTATCGGGAAAGCTTTACTAATGGCTGTGGCTAAAATTGCCGTCGCTAGGGATGCAGGACTTTTAGAATGGACTGTCTTAGAGTGGAATCAACTGGCGATCGATTTTTATGGAAAAATGGGGGCTAAGGTCTTCCAAGAGTGGCAAATTTGTCGTCTCACCGGGACAGCTTTAACCCAATTGGGTAATAGTGATAAATAAGTCAGACCCTTTGTCGATCCCGGAACTTTGTGATCGATCGAGACTCCTTGCTATACTATACCTCTGACACTGGCTTTCCTCATTGGTGCAGAATGCAACCCACAGACTCGAATAAATTTACCGAACAAGCTTGGGATTCGATCGTTAAATCGCAAGAAATTGCGCGACGCTTCAAAAATCAGACCTTAGAGGTGGAACACGTTATTATTGCCCTCCTAGAGCAGAATAACGGTCTAGCCACCCGGATTTTACAAAAAGCTAATATAGAAATTCCCCGACTGCAACAACAGCTAGAAGTCTTCACTAACCGACAGCCGAAAGTGGCCATCGTCGATCAATTATACCTAGGTCGTGGTCTTGATCTGCTACTCGATCGCGCCGAAGCATCCCGGGAAAGTTGGCAAGATAAATTTATCTCCGTCGAACATCTTCTCGTCGGTTTTGCCGAAGATGAAAGAGTTGGCCGGAAATGTTTACGCACTTTCAATCTTGACCCCCAAGATTTAGAATTAGCCATCAAAGCGATTCGCGGCACTCAAAAGGTTACTGAACCCAATCAAGAGGAAAAATACGAAGCTTTAGATAAATATGGCCGGGATTTAACAGCAGCGGCCAAAGAAGGCAAATTAGACCCAGTTATCGGTCGTGATGAAGAAATTCGACGGGTGGTACAAGTCCTCTCGCGACGGTCGAAAAATAACCCAGTTTTAATCGGTGAACCGGGAGTAGGAAAAACCGCTATCGCTGAAGGATTGGCCCAAAGGATTGTTAACGGAGATGTTCCCGAATCTTTGAAAAATCGTCAGTTAATTTCCCTCGATATGGGAAGTTTAATCGCTGGGGCAAAATATCGAGGCGAATTCGAGGAAAGATTGCGGTCAGTCATGAAAGAAGTTACCCAATCAGAAGGGCGAATTATTCTCTTTATCGATGAACTACATACCGTTGTCGGTGCGGGTTCTAGGGAAGGAGGATCGATGGATGCGGGCAACCTATTAAAACCTATGTTAGCTCGGGGAGAATTGCGCTGTATTGGGGCGACAACTTTGGATGAATATCGCAATCATATTGAAAAAGACCCCCCTTTAGAAAGACGTTTTCAACAGGTTTATATTAAGGAACCTTCCGTGGAGGATACTATCTCGATTCTCCGGGGTTTAAAAGAACGTTATGAGGTGCATCATGGGGTGACAATTACCGATTCGGCCCTAGTGGCAGCAGCTACCCTATCCCATCGTTATATCAGTGATCGCTTTTTACCAGATAAAGCGATCGATTTAGTCGATGAAGCGGCGGCAAAATTAGAGGTAGAAAGTACCACTAAACCTGCCGATTTGGAAATGATAGATCGTCGCTTAATGCAGTTACGGATGGAAAAATTCTCCTTAGAAAAAGAGGAGAAAAAAGATCGAGCTTTTCAAGAGCGTTTAGAAAGAATTATCGAAGAAATTGAGGAATTAGAAAGTAAACAAAAGCCTCTCGCTGACCAATGGCAAACGGAGAAACATATCGCCGAGGAAATTAAATTGTTACGAGAGGAAGAAGAACAATTGCGCCTACAGGTGGAACAGGCCGAACGAGCTTATGATCTCAATAAAGCGGCCCAATTAAAGTATGGCAAACTGGAAATTTTACAAGGGGAATTAGAAGTAAAAGAAAAAGAACTAGAAACCATTCAAGCGGCAGGTTCGACCCTGTTAAGACAACAGGTAACTGATGCTGATATTGCCGAAATAGTTGCCCGTTGGACGGGAATTCCCGTCAATCGTTTAATGGAATCAGAACGACAAAAATTATTAGAATTAGAGTCTCATTTACAGAAAAAAGTTGTCGGACAAAATGAAGCGGTCACGGCAGTAGCAGCGGCGATTCGACGCGCACGCGCGGGAATGAAAGATCCCTCGCGTCCGATTGGTTCATTCCTGTTTATGGGACCCACAGGAGTGGGTAAAACCGAGTTAGCGCGGGCCTTGGCGGGGTTACTGTTCGACTCCGAGGAAGCCATGGTTCGCATCGATATGTCGGAATACATGGAAAAACACGCGGTTTCGCGGTTAATCGGCGCCCCTCCGGGTTATGTGGGTTATGAGGAAGGGGGACAACTATCGGAAGCGGTGCGTCGTCGTCCCTATTCTGTGGTTTTATTGGATGAAGTGGAGAAAGCCCATCGGGATGTTTTTAACATTTTATTACAAGTGCTTGACGATGGGCGCATTACCGACTCTCAGGGGCGAGTGGTGGATTTTCGGAATACGATTATCGTCATGACCAGTAATATTGGCAGTGACCATATTTTAAATGTTTCCGAAGATGCCGATTATGAGGAGATGCGGAAACGGGTTTTAACAGCTTTGCGGAGTCATTTTCGTCCCGAATTTTTGAATCGTATCGACGATTTAATTATTTTCCACACCCTGAAAAAAGAAGAATTGCGTTACATTGTTCGTCTGCAATTACAGCGTCTGGAAAGATTATTAGGAGAACAAAAAATTAATCTAGAATTAACTACGGCCGCAGAAAATCATATCGTTACTGTTGGTTACGATCCCACTTACGGTGCGCGACCTTTAAAACGTGCTATCCAACGGGAGTTAGAGAATCCTTTAGCCACAAAAATTCTCGAACAAGCTTTTATGGAAGGGGATACGGTGGTAATTGATTGTCTGGATGAAGTGTTAACTTTTAGCAAAAAGGAGCTAGAAAAGGAAGGGCAAACATTAGAATTAGCTGTGGTTAACCTCAGTTCGGATTAAAACCAGATAGGGGATATATTCCCCCTCTGAGTTTACTGTAAAGGCCAAAAATGTCCGAAAATAATCCTATTTTTTCTCTTGGGCGGTTAGTCTAGTAACATCCCGCCAGAAGAAAAATTTCCTCAAGTTTTTTTATTCCTGAACTTACCACATACATATCTACTAAATAGTTGGACAAAAGTAAAGTTAACTGTGGGGTAAGGAGTCAGTAGCCGGTCGTCAGGAGTCAGTAAGAATTGCGGCAATTTACATTTCTTAAGATAGACAACAGAATTTATGTCCGACTACTTACAATAATTGAAAACCCTTACCCGTTAATGTATCGACCCATTAACTTCTCTTAATGTACTCATGTTTATTGTAATATTTCTCAATAGAAAGAGATGAAGCCTATTTGTTAAAATGGTAGTCGTGTATATAGAAAAAGTTTTTAACCGTAATTCCCCTCCACCGTTCTTTTCCCAGAATTCTACCCAGAAGGCGATTAGGCGGTACTCGTGGCGGCTAGATTTCTCAAAGATTATGGCACACTTGTCACAAAAAGTCGAGCCGAAAGTGCTTTCGTTAAAGTAAAAATTTGCTCGTTGGTTCAATAAGAAAAAAACACACCGCTAACACTTCGAGACGGGAAAACTTGCCTGAGAAAGACTTTTTCTTGATCGAAAAATTAGCGGTAATTTGTTTTGATTTACAGAAGTTAATCGCAGTTATTGATAAACTTCTATATAATGATAATGTCAAGAAGATTTACCAATGAAAAGCAGGGAATCGTTAGGATATTCCCTCATTTACCAAGACATCGAAGACCGATGACGGAAAGATGTTTCCATTCAGCTAATTTCTAAGCACGAGTAGAGAGTTTTTTCAGCCTAGAGGCTAACCCCAATCCTCCTAGTCCTAACAAGGCAACAACGGAACCCGGTTCGGGAATATTAGTAGGGGGAGGGGGAGAAGTGTTTACTGTCCCGTCAACGCTGAATTGAAAAGCGTTAAATCCAGTAAAAGGATTCCAAGTACCTCCTTGATTACCACTAAAAAGGGCACTATCACCAATCGACCAGCCAAGCTCCCCTATTTGGTCGCCAGAGTCAGTCAAGGCCCATATGTATTGCTCACTGCCGCTTGAAACCCCAGCAACTAACCAGTAGGCAGTATTAGCGCCTAATGTTTGCGGAGTAGTAAGGGTAAAAATGTTATTGGCGGTAGTGGTAGTAATGGGACTAGGGTTAGTAAAACTGGTTATCGGAGTACCGAGTGCCCCGGCGTTGTCGCTATAGAGACGGACAAATAAATTGTCAGTTGGAGTAACTGGAAGGGATTGTGCGAACCGAAGAGTGACCGAGTTAAGAGTATAACCATAACTGCCACTGCCAGTTGTAAAACTTGAACGTACCCATTGATCAAATTTTACTTCGCCTCCAGAACTACTTGAAGTTGTTGGAGGTAGGTTCTCAACGAGGGTGGCGGCAGAAGCTTGTTGTCCTAAGCTCAAGGAAAGAAGGAGAGCAAGGCTACTCCCCCCCATTTTCGCCAAAATTTGTTGGTTTTTGGTCATTTTTTAAATCCTAAGACTAAAAAGGATAAAGTTGACTGGATTGATGGTCTATCTTTTGAGGGCTGCCTCAGAAGATAATCCTCGCAATAACTTAGCACAGACTCCTAGCTTCTGGAAAGGTAAATCGGCAACATTTATACGCACTGATATAAAATTAATCATATATCTTGTCGCTGAAAGTGTTGTGTCCGCTCAACCAATTTCTGAGCGCGAGTAGATAAGATAGCCGTTGGTGATAAGGAAAAAACTACTTGGGTATAAATTTGTTGGGAGTAGTTTCTATAACAAATCATCCTAAGTACCTAAGCAAAATTAATTATACATCTAAGCCGTCAGCCCTCAGACTTCGGCTAGGCTCACTCGATCCGCTCACCAACACGAACGCTTTTTCAGTGATCGGTAAATAGTGAACTAATACCAATTCTCCAAAGTCTGACTACAGAAGTTTAATACCCCTAAATCCCCCTTAAAAAGGGGGACTTAGGGGTATTAAATTCGATGTGTAGTTTTCATTTAGAGAAATGGTATAAAAACTCAAATCCAATCGCTGATAGCTGTCTCCCGTCTCGACTAGGAAATTAATTTTGCACGACTACTTATAGCGCTTTTCACGTTATTGAGGTATCGACAAGTTTTGCCAACAAAGGGTTTAAGCTCCTTGCTCATACCTCATTCTTATGAAAACTGCTATATAAGCCACCAGAGTTTTCTAATAATCGGTTTTAAGCCGATTTGATGTTCGTCAAATAACTAGAGAACTACCTGACAGGGGGAAGAGCGAGCTAGAAAACTTGCCAACAAAGGCTTCTGGCTTCTCTCACTAGAAATATATCTAGCGATTCTAGGCAAAAAGCTAAGGAAAGAATTAGGGATAGGAGCGAGCTTATTAGGAATTATTATTAATAAGCGAGAGATGGTGCGGCGAACTTTTTCGAGCTAAAACCATGAAAAACTTATGACATATGGATTTCAGCTTTCTTGTCCCCCTGTTATAGAACTACCTGAGTATTGGTAAATTTATCTCTTAATTCTTAGACTTTTACCAGTAAATTCTGCTTAGTTTTTTCTGATTCAATTAGTTACTATTTTTATATTTTGGTTTGGGTTCTTGACAACAATGTCTGAACTTTTTTAAGTAATCCCATCCCCTTTGATTCCAAACTTTTTCTCGTCCAGTTTCCTTTTCTATCCATCTAGCCACTTTTGGACCAGTCCATATCCCACCATCAGCAGGAAGTTTTTTCAGTTCTTCTTTTAATTTTTGCCATTGTTCTTCCTTCAATAGAGGTTCTTTTCCTCTCCGATGTTCGTGACTCTTTTTCTTGAGATTTTTGACTCCTTCTTCTCCTAACTCATTATATCTTTTGAGGATTTTAAAACTATATTGATAATCTAATCCGACGGCTACTGCTGCATTTTTTATTGTCCATCCTAAAGATATTTTCCACAACAAGTGCCATCTTCTTGTTTCCACCGAATCTTGACTTGCTCTGTATCTATCTTTCAGTTCCTCTGAACTTAGATGTTTAGCTAAGTACGCTTTTTTTGGCATTTTATTTCCTCGTCTTTACTCACCCTATTATAACGGGATTTATTATAACTCTTAATGAAAATCTCTCAGTTTTAATCATAACAAAAACTTCATCTATAGCATTTCCTGTTCGCATGAGGTACATTATCGATGTTGAAAAGCTTAATCAGCAAAAGTTTAAATGTACCACACAGGTGTGAAAACCTCTATATTAACCTTCTGTAGTCGCTCTTGTCTTTTGGGTTAAAGATTCAGCTGAACTACACAGCAATTTTATCGAGTCAAATAAATCCATATTTTCGTTAAAAATAAGTATAATCAAACAACAAAAAAGCACTCCCTCGCGGGAGTGCCTTTTCGTTCAGACTAGGAATTAACCATTGATAGCGGGAGCAATCAGAGCTACAGGAGCCTGTTCACCACTAGCCAAGTCTAAGGGGAAGTTGTGAGCGTTGCGCTCGTGCATTACTTCCATACCGATACCAGCGCGGTTTAACACATCGGCCCAAGTACCGATTACACGACCTTGAGAATCGAGAATCGACTGGTTGAAGTTAAAACCATTGAGGTTAAACGCCATGG
>NZ_JADEXY010000051.1 GCF_015206885.1 Microcystis aeruginosa LEGE 91341
TGGGGAAGTGGGGAAGTGGGGTGATGGGGGATAAGATGATAAATATTGGTGATTTTACCTGATCTTGACTGAGCCTGGGAGTTTTATGAATAGTCTTTTGATTACGGCTACGGATACCGATGCGGGTAAAACCGTTGTCACCACTGCTTTAGTGGCTTATTGGCAAAAATACTATCCATCCAAGGCCCTGGGGCTGATGAAATTAATGCAAACGGGCCAAGGCGATCGAGAATGGTATGAGGGTTTATTTCAAGGTCAATTAGAAATAATCACACCGCTGCAATATCAGGCACCCTTAGCGCCGCCTGTGGCTGCTGATTTGGAAGGTCGAGATATTCCTTTAGGGACGGTTTGGCAAGCTCTGCTAAACCTACAAAAAAGCCAAGATTTGGTTTTAATTGAGGGTTTAGGGGGTTTAGGTTGTCCCGTCACCCACGAGCTAACTGTAGCGGATTTAGCCGCTCAATGGCGGTTAAAAACCCTTTTAGTGGTGCCGGTGAAATTGGGGGCTATTTCCCAAACGGTGGCTAATATTGCCCTAGCAGAGCAAAAAAAAGTCAATTTAGGCGGAATTATCCTTAATTGTCTGGAACCGCACACGGAGAGGGAGATAGAGCAGTTAACACCGATCAATTTAATTCAATCCTTGACCAATTGTCCAGTTTTAGGCGTTTTTCCCTTTATCGAAGATCGTCGGGATTTGGATAAATTGGCCTCGGTGGTAGCTAGTTGGCCAGAAATTATTTAGAGCACGAAACCACAGCAGATTTTGAAGTTTTTGTCAAGAGATATTTGTTAAATATATATTATTTCCGATAAAAATATATAGTTATTTGGAAAAGTTGAAATTCTCAGGCAAAAATACAAAGTCTTATGAAAATTCTTGAAAAATTATAGCAAAACTCGGCAAATACGAGCATAATTTCGGGACAATGGGAGCTAGAGGTAAGTACCTAAGCAAAATTAATTACACATATCTAACCACCTCTTGCCTCTTGCCTCTTGCCTATCTTCACTAGGAAATTAATTTTGCACGACTACTTATGGATTCGTGAATTAGTTAGCCGCACATTAGACCTCTTGTGAAAACTAAAAATTGTTGTTAGGGTTAGGAGTCAGTAGCCAGTAGTCAGGAGAATTAGGAATGAATAATAATCAATTAAATGGTCTATAGCGTTTCTCACCCCAGTGTGGCACAGTTAAACCTTTGCTGATTAAGCTTTTCAACATTAATAATGTACCTTGTGCGAACAGGAAACGCTATATTTACAAACTTTATGCGATTTAATCATTATTTTTGCCGTTTTTGAACCCTCAAAAATTAATTAGGGCTGGCTGAATAAATCTAAAAACCTTGTTGGACAAGGCTTTTAGACTTTTTTTCCCCTCAAAAAGTGCCGACCATTAGAGGGATCGGGAGGAAAATTTAGGGACTTTTTCCCTATACTGGTTTACGGGGGTTTCAAGATTAGTGCTATTTCTCATAAAAAGCTACTCCCGCCTACTTTTCCAGCTTTTTGTCCTGTATTTAGATGACTATTCACTATGGTGATCTGCAAGAACCCTTGAATAAATTCTCAACCCTAGTTGAATTACTCCGTTATCGAGCAAGCAGTCAACCAGAACGCATCGCCTATATTTTTCTGCGAGACGGAGAAATCGAAGAAGCTCGTTTAACCTATGGGGAACTGGATCAAAAGGCTAGGGCGATCGCCGCTCATCTACAATCCTTAGAAGCCAAGGGCGAAAGGGGTTTACTGCTCTATCCCCCAGGACTAGATTTTATTTCAGCTTTTTTTGGTTGCTTGTACGCGGGAGTCGTCGCCATTCCGGCTTATCCACCTCGACGTAATCAAAACCTTTTGCGTTTACAGGCGATTATTGCCGATTCCCAAGCCCGATTTACCTTCACCAATGCCGCTCTATTTCCCAGTTTAGAAAACCAATGGGCTAAAGACCCTGAATTAGGAGCAATGCAATGGATTGTTACCGATGAAATTGACCATCACCTCAGGGAAGATTGGCTAGAACCGACCCTCGAAAAAAACAGTCTCGCTTTTCTACAATACACCTCTGGTTCAACGGGAACTCCCAAGGGAGTAATGGTCAGTCACCATAATTTGTTGATTAATTCAGCCGATTTAGATGGTGGTTGGGGCCATGATCAAGATAGCGTAATGGTCACTTGGCTACCGACCTTCCATGATATGGGTCTGATTTATGGGGTTATTCAGCCTTTGTACAAAGGATTTCTTTGTTACATGATGTCCCCTGCCAGCTTTATGGAACGACCATTACGTTGGTTACAAGCTCTTTCCGATAAACAAGCGACCCATAGTGCAGCCCCCAACTTTGCCTACGATCTTTGTGTGCGGAAAATTCCCCCTGAAAAACGGGCCACGTTAGACCTAAGCCATTGGTGTATGGCTTTAAATGGGGCCGAACCCGTCAGAGCGGAGGTACTAAAAAAGTTTGCGGAGGCTTTTCAAGTTTCTGGTTTTAAGGCCACGGCCCTTTGTCCTGGCTACGGTTTGGCAGAAGCCACCCTGAAAGTTACGGCGGTTAGTTATGACAGTCCCCCTTACTTTTATCCCGTTCAGGCTAATGCTTTAGAAAAAAATAAGATTGTCGGAGCCACTGAAACAGATACCAATGTGCAGACCCTCGTGGGTTGCGGCTGGACAACGATTGATACTCAAATCGTCATTGTCAATCCTGAAACCCTGAAACCTTGCTCCCCTGAAATTGTCGGCGAAATTTGGCTATCAGGTTCAACAATCGCCCAGGGTTATTGGGGAAAACCTCAAGAGACTCAGGAAACTTTTCAAGCTTATTTGGCCGATACAGGAGCCGGGCCTTTTCTGCGAACAGGAGACTTGGGCTTTATCAAAGACGGTGAATTGTTTGTCACAGGTCGGCTCAAGGAAATTATTCTGATTCGAGGACGCAATAATTATCCCCAGGATATTGAATTAACCGTCCAAAATAGTCATCCTGCTCTGCGTCCCAGTTGTGGGGCGGCTTTTACCGTTGAAAACAAGGGTGAAGAAAAGCTCGTGGTCGTTCAGGAAGTGGAGCGCACCTGGCTCCGTAAAGTAGATATAGACGAGGTAAAAAGAGCTATTCGTAAAGCCGTTGTCCAGGAATATGATTTACAGGTTTATGCGATCGCGCTGATCAGGACTGGTAGTTTACCAAAAACCTCTAGCGGTAAAATTCAGCGTCGTGGCTGTCGGGCCAAATTTTTAGAGGGAAACCTGGAAATTTTGGACTAAGAAAATTTCTTGATCGGCACTTAATGTGTTAAATTCGTATATCGATTGAAACTTCGACCAATTCTTTCTCTCCCCTTAAGTCCATGTCTCTGGATTTGAAAATTCCTTAAAAATTAACTACATTTCTAAAGAAAGCAAACTGAGTCTAATGTCCACAGAAATTCCAAACGACAAAAAACAACCGACCCTAACGGAAATTCAAAACTGGTTAGTGGCTTACATGACAGAGATGATGGAAGTGGACGAAGATGAGATTGATCTGAGCATTCCCTTTGATGAATATGGTCTCGATTCTTCTATGGCAGTTGCCTTGATCGCCGATCTAGAGGATTGGTTAGGACGCGATTTAGATCGTACACTGATCTACGATTATCCGACACTAGAAAAGTTGGCTAAACAGGTTAGTGAACCCTGACATTTTGGGCTGCTGGGGTGACAATCGGATTGAAAATTAGACAGGTTGTCGGGTAAGGTGTAGGGAAAAAGCTTGAGACTTTTCCCGAAAGTTGGCTAAAAAATAACAGTTTTAAAAAACTTGCGTTTTTTGGATCGTCCTAGCAAAGATCAATGATTATACTGAGTTCCAGTAAAGTGAATTGTTCGGCAGTTTATCGACTTGAGCAAACTAACAACTTGAATTTGACAAAACAAAACTCATGAATACTATTGACAAATCTAAAATCATATCGGATAGTAACCCTATTTACAATCAGCAATCCCCCAGAACCCTCAAACTGAATAATACTAATTATCGTCACAATCTCGAATCTGACTATACCGAAAAAATTGAAACCCTGGCAAAAAGCTTTGATTATGCCAGTAATAGTGAGCATCTATGGGGAGACCCCGAACTGTCGATTTTGTATGGAACTCCCATCTATGAACAAGCTTCCGCTTCTCAAAAGTTAGCTCTCAATCATTTATATTGGGGCGCACAGTATGATTACATTGCTGCTAGTGAAGCCAGTACGATTAACTACAATCAAGTGACGGCTGGTGTCTTTGCTAAGGTTGGTGGCTACGATTCTCTTTGTTTGACCTTGGATCATGAAAGTGATCAAGAAAAGTACCATATCCATGCCTTTCAAACTATTGGTAGTAAAACAAAATTTGCTCTTTTAGGCAAACAGGCTTTTAAGCTGAAACCCAACAAAAATACTACCAGTAAAGCGGATAAAAGTAGGAAAATAACCTCAAGAGTAGGAGAACAAATTTTAAATCTTACTTCGGTTTCCTCCTACTCAGAATTGCAATATAAAGGCTTGCGTTCTTTAAGTAAAGCTCTGCTCAACAACTCATCAAAGTATTATTCTTCTCATTTGCTAGATTTAGAGAAAAAAGGTGTATTTCTAAATGCTTCTAACAAAGGCTACTTTGGGGTGGCAAATCCTCAGTTTTTGCTGCAATTTTTTGCCTTTCATTGGGGCAGTTCTCCTTTTTTGGCTTGTCAGCACTATACCTATCGTTTAACGGGTAATATGGGCTTAAAAAACTATGAATATCAATATTCTCGTTATTTGAGAGAACTGGAAAGAAAAGGAGAATTTATTCCTGTTCCCACAGCAGTTTCCCATTATCATCTTTTAGATGAAGCTTTTCATACCACGACTTCCCAATTGATTGGCCGTGATTTATACAAAGAGTTTTCTAAGCCAACAGCCTATGAACAGTTTATCGGCAATGTCGTTTTTTATCGGATGCAACAAGGCTTTTTAGGAAGTTTATCCTTGGGGATGGTGTCTATTTTCCGACAGGATGCTGCTTTTTTATCCTATTACGATAAGATTTTGCGTTCTCCTTTGTTTGGAATGTCAGCAGAGGAGTCTCTATACTGGCTAGAGAAATGTTTATGCCAAGAGCATCAAGGCTTCGATGTACAAGTTAAGTATCATCAAAAAATGCTTAAGAATATGTTACGTTTGACCGATAACTTAGATTATCTATGGCCAGTTAACCGTGAAATGCGGCTCATGAAAGCTGGGGGGTCAATTGAACGGGCGATCATCAATAATGTTAAAGCTTTTCATCAATTTAAAGAAACTGTAAGCTGTTAATTTTCTAAAACGCAGATAAAAGGAGCTTAAATTTTTATGGAATCCATCGCAATTATTGGTATGGGTTGTCGTTTTCCGGGGGCTGACAATCCAGAAGCTTTCTGGCAACTCATGGGAAATGGGGTCGATGCGATCGCCGATATTCCGTCAGAACGGTGGGATATTGAGGGTTTCTACGATCCCACACCTGCCACTGCCAAGAAGATGTATAGTCGCCAGGGCGGTTTTCTGAAAAATGTCGATCAATTTGATCCCCAGTTTTTTCGTATTTCTCCCCTAGAAGCCAACTATTTAGATCCTCAACAAAGACTATTACTAGAAGTCACTTGGGAAGCCTTAGAAAATGCGGCGATTGTACCTGAAACCTTAGCTGGCAGCAAATCAGGGGTTTTTATTGGCATCAGTGATGTGGATTATCATCGCCTAGCCTACCAAAGCCCTGCTAATTTAACGGCTTATGTGGGTACAGGCAACAGCACCAGTATTGCGGCTAACCGTTTGTCCTATATCTTTGATCTGCGTGGCCCCAGTTTGGCCGTAGATACTGCTTGTTCTTCTTCCCTCGTCGCCGTTCACCTGGCCTGTCAGAGTTTGCAAAATCAAGAATCGAACCTCTGCTTAGTGGGGGGAGTTAATCTCATTTTGTCACCAGAGACAACCGTCGTTTTTTCCCAAGCGAGAATGATGGCCCCCGACAGTCGTTGTAAAACCTTTGACGCGAAGGCCGATGGTTATGTGCGCTCGGAAGGCTGTGGAGTAGTCGTACTTAAACGTCTTAGGGATGCCATTCAGGACGGCGATCGCGTTTTAGCGGTGATTGAAGGTTCGGCAGTCAATCAGGATGGTTTGAGTAATGGACTCACGGCTCCTAATGGCCCTGCTCAACAGGCGGTTATTCGTCAGGCCCTGGCAAATGCCCGGGTAAAACCGGCCCAGATTAGCTATGTCGAAGCCCATGGCACGGGGACAGAATTGGGGGATCCCATCGAAGTTAAATCTCTGAAAGCGGTTTTGGGTGAAAAGCGATCGCTCGATCAAACCTGTTGGCTAGGTTCTGTTAAAACCAACATTGGTCATTTAGAAGCGGCGGCGGGGATTGCAGGTCTCATCAAGGTTGTTCTCTGCTTACAACACCAAGAAATTCCCCCTAATCTTCATTTTGAAACCCTTAATCCCTATATTTCCCTCGCTGACACAGCTTTTGCGATTCCTACTCAGGTTCAACCCTGGCCGATCAAATCCCCGGGATCTGGTGAAAAGAGTGTCGAACGACGTTTAGCAGGACTCAGTTCCTTTGGGTTTGGGGGGACAAATTCCCATCTGATTCTCAGCGAAGCCCCTGTCACCGTTAAAAACAATCAACAAAATGGGCAGAAGTTGATGGAACGTCCCTGGCATTTGCTGACTTTATCTGCCAAGAATGAAGAAGCCTTAAAAGCCTTAGTCCATTGTTATCAAAAGTATTTAGTTGATCATCCTGAAATTTCTCTCGCTGATGTTTGTTTTACGGCCAATAGTCGGCGATCGCACTTTAATCATCGTTTAGGAGTAGTGGCTAGAGATCGCTTAGAAATGTTGCAGAAGTTAGAGAACTTTAGTAACCAAGAAAGGGTGAGAGAAACAAAGAGTATTAACAAAAAGAAAAAACCTAAAATTGTTTTTCTATTTGCCGGTCAAGGTTCTCAATATGTCGGTATGGGTCGTCAACTGTACGAAACCCAACCCATCTTTCGCCAAACCTTAGATCGCTGTGCTGAAATCCTGCGACCCCATTTAGATAAACCCCTCTTAGAAATTCTTTATTCTGCTGACCTAGAACCGGAAAAAGCGAGTTTTTATTTAGAGCAGACTGCCTATACCCAACCCACTTTATTTGCTCTAGAATATTCCCTAGCAGAACTATGGCGTTCCTGGGGAATAGAACCGGCGGCAGTAATTGGTCACAGTGTCGGGGAATATGTGGCGGCTACCGTTGCCGGAGCCTTAAGTCTAGAAGACGGATTAACGCTGATTGCCAAACGGGGCCAGTTGATGCAGTCTCTCCCTAAAGAAGGGACAATGATCGCCGTTTTTGCCTCAAAAGAGCGGGTTAAAGCTGTTATTGAGCCTTATACAAACGAGGTAGCGATCGCGGCTATTAATGGTCCAGAAAATCTGGTCATTTCAGGAAAAGCAACGATTATTGCTCAAATTATCCTTCATTTAACGGCAGCAGGAATAGAAAGCCGTCCACTAAAAGTTTCCCATGCTTTTCACTCGCCCCTCTTGGAACCGATTTTAGATTCTTTAGAACAGGAAGCTGCTGCAATTTCCTACCAACCCCTGCAAATTCCCTTAGTTGCTAATTTAACGGGGAAAGTTCTACCAGAAGGAGCAATCATTGATGCTCGTTACTGGCGAAATCAGGCACGCAACCCTGTACAATTTTATGGGAGTATCCAAACGCTGATCGAGCAGAAATTCAGTCTCTTTTTAGAAGTCAGTCCGAAACCGACCTTATCTCGATTGGGTCAACAATGTTGTCCAGAAACATCGACCACCTGGCTATTTTCCCTCGCCCCTCCCCAAGAAGACGAACAAAGCCTGCTAAATAGTTTGGCGATTCTCTATGATTCCCAAGGAGCCAAGATAAACTGGGAGGGTTTTAATCAAAATTATCCCCACAATTTACTGGCTCTACCGACCTATCCTTTTCAACGTCAACGCTATTGGCTTGAAACCATTAAACCGACTTCTGAAGAAACAACCATGACGACCAATGCCACTAATGTCCAAGCTATCTCCAGCAATCAAAAACAACAGGAGATTCTAATCACATTGCAAACCCTAGTGGGGAATTTACTGCAATTGTCTCCTGCTGATGTCAGTGTTCATACACCTTTCCTAGAGATGGGGGCAGATTCCATTGTCATGGTTGAGGCGGTCAGACGGATTGAGAATACCTATAACGTTAAAATTGCTATGCGTCAGTTATTTGAGGAGTTATCTACTTTAGATGCTTTAGCAACCTATTTAGCTCAGAATCCGGCTAATGATGTCCAGAATACTCAAGTTAATAATGAGGTATTTTCTGCGCCCATTGCCTGTGACCATAACCAATCGCCCAAGGTCGTGCTGAGTTCTAATAGCAACGGCTTTCAAGGTCAAACGGCTTCTCCAAAGTTTTCTGCGATCGCGCCCAATAGCACAGTTTCTCAAGAGCCTGTACCACAGCCAAGGGTTCTGGCAGCATCAGGTTCAAGCGTTCCTAGTTCTGCCCTGGAAAATATTATGGGTCAACAGTTACAACTGATGGCCAAACAGTTAGAGGTCTTGCAAACGGCCAATTTTGCCCCGACTATCCCCATCAGCAAGGAAAATCCCCCCTCTGCGGTTGATCAAAATAGAGCCAACGGGATTAATCAGAAGTTGATTCCCCCCCAGCAATTAGCGGCGAACCTAGAGCCAATAGCCAGTCGCACCCGTCAAACCAGCAATCAAGCTTCCGCTCCCCAACCGACAGTAACAGCCACTCCCTGGGGGCCGAAAAAACCACCCACAGGTGGATTAACTCCCCAACAACAGCAACATCTAGACGCATTAACTGCTCGCTTTACGGAGCGAACAAAAACCTCTAAGCAAATAGTGCAACGCGATCGCTCTGTTTTAGCAGATAGTCGAGCCTCGGTCGGATTCCGTATGTCCATTAAAGAGATGCTCTATCCCATTGTGGCCCAACGTTCTCAAGGGTCAAGAATTTGGGATGTGGACGGTAATGAATATATTGATATGACGATGGGGCAAGGGGTAACGCTGTTTGGGCATCAACCTGACTTCATTATGTCGGCCCTACAAAGCCAACTCGCCGAAGGTATTCATCTCAATCCGCGATCGCCGATAGTGGGAGAAGTGGCCGCCTTAATTTGTGAACTAACAGGAGCCGAACGAGCTTGTTTTTGCAACTCTGGAACCGAAGCAGTCATGGCTGCCATCCGTATTGCTAGGGCAACAACAGGTCGCAGTAAAATTGCCATCTTTGAAGGCTCCTATCATGGCCATGCGGACGGAACCCTTTTTAGAAACCAAATTATTGATAACCAACCCCACTCCCTTCCCCTAGCTTTAGGCGTTCCCCCCAGCCTTGGTTCCGATGTGGTGGTATTAGACTATGGCAGTGGGGAGGCTTTGGATTATTTAAAAAGCCAGGGACAGGATTTAGCGGCGGTCTTAGTAGAACCGGTTCAAAGTGGTAATCCTTTACTCCAACCCAAGCAATTTCTCCAAAGTTTGCGACAAATTACCAGTCAAATGGGCATTGCTCTGATTTTTGATGAAATGATTACGGGTTTTCGATGCCACCCAGGGGGAGCGCAAGCTTTATTTGGAGTACAGGCGGATATTGCCACCTATGGCAAAGTCGTTGCGGGGGGAATGCCCATTGGGGTCATAGCGGGTAAGGCTCATTATCTGGACGGCATTGACGGGGGAATGTGGCGTTATGGCGATAAATCCTATCCTGGGGTGGACAGAACCTTTTTTGGCGGAACCTTTAATCAGCATCCTTTAGCGATGGTGGCGGCTAGGGCTGTTCTTAGCCATTTGAAGGAGCAGGGGCCAGGTCTGCAACAACAATTAACAGAACGCACTGCGGCCTTAGCCAATACCCTCAATCGCTATTTTCAAGCAGAAGACGTTCCCATTAAAATTGAACACTTCAGTTCTTTCTTCCGGTTTGCCCTCTCTGGTAATTTAGATTTACTTTTTTATCACATGGTAGAAAAAGGTATTTATGTCTGGGAATGGCGTAAACATTTTCTTTCAACAGCCCATACGGAAGCCGATCTTGCCCAATTTGTCCAAGCGGTTAAAGATAGCGTCACAGAATTGCGTCAAGGAGGTTTTATCCCCGCAAAAAAGCCTTCCTGGTCAGTGCCAACGCCTCAAATTGATCCCCCCCTAACCCCCCTTGATAAGGTAGGGGGTGATCAAGTCCCTCTCACCGAAGCCCAGCGACAACTGTGGATTTTGGCTCAACTAGGAGAAAACGGCTCCGCTGCCTATAACCAATCAGTGACATTGCAATTAAGTGGCCCGTTGAATCCCGCCGCGATGACCCAGGCTATTCAACAAATCAGCGATCGCCATGAAGCGTTACGAACTAAGATTAATGCTCAGGGAGATAGTCAAGAAATCCTGCCCCAGGTTGAGATTAACTGTCCTATTTTAGACTTCAGTGCTGACCAAGTTTCGGCTCAACAGCAAGCAGAGGAATGGTTAAAAGCGGAAAGTGAAAAACCCTTTGATTTAAGCCAAGGTTGCCTCGTGCGTTGGTTTCTGCTCAAGTTAGATGCTGAACGATATTGGTTAGTCTTAACAACTCATCATATTATTACTGACGGTTGGTCAATGGGAGTAATCCTTCGGGAATTAGGAGAGTTATATTCAGCCAAATGTCAGGGTATTACGGCTGATCTTAAAACCCCAAAACAGTTTCGAGAATTGATTGAATGGCAAACCCAGCCAAGCCAAGGGGAAGAACTGAAAAAACAGCAGGCCTATTGGTTAACAACCCTTGTCAATCCGACCGTTTTGAATTTACCCACTGACAAACTTCGTCCAGCGTTACCCAGTTACCAAGCCAATCGGCAAAGCCTAACTTTAGATAGCCAATTTACCGAAAAACTAAAGCAATTTAGTCGTAAACAGGGCTGTACTTTTCTAATGACCCTGTTGTCGGTTTATAACGTTCTTATTCATCGTTTGATGGGACAGGATGATATTCTGGTGGGTCTGCCAGCGTCTGGCCGTGGCCTTTTAGATAGTGAAGGAATGGTGGGTTATTGTAGCCATTTTTTACCCATTCGTAGTCAATTAGCCGGTAATCCCACTTTTGCTGATTATCTCAAACAAATGCGGGGGATTTTGTTGTCGGCTTATGAACATCAGGACTATCCCTTTGCCCTTTTGCTCAATCAGTTAGATTTACCGCGTAATACCAGTCGCTCTCCTTTAATTGATGTCAGTTTCAATTTAGAGCCAGCCATTAACTTACCTAAAATGAGAGGATTGGAGGTTAGCTTACTGCCTCAAAAGATTAGTTTTAAGGATCGAGATTTGCATTTGAATGTGACAGAAATAGGCGGAGAAGCTCTGGTTGACTGTGACTACAATACGGATTTATTTGAGGATGAAACGATTCAGCGTTGGTTGGGTCATTTCCAGACCTTACTTGAGGCCGTGATTAATGATCCGCAACAAAATCTACGGGAATTGCCTTTATTAAATCCTACTGAACAAAAGCAACTTTTAGTGGATTGGAATCAAACCCAGGCCGACTATCCCCAAGATCAGTGTATTCATCAATTATTTGAAGCGCAAGTTGAGCGGACTCCCGATGCGATCGCAGTGGTATTTGAGGAGCAATCATTAACCTATGCTGAATTAAACCATCGTGCCAATCAGTTAGCCCATTATTTACAAAAATTAGGAGTAAAACCTGAGGAATTAGTGGGGATTTGTCTAAAACGTTCTTTAGACATGATTGTGGGATTATTGGCTATTCTTAAAGTCGGTGGAGCTTATGTTCCGATTGAAGCAGATTATCCCCAAGAACGCATCAGCTTTATGCTCCAAGATACTCAGGTTAAAATAATATTAACCTGCGAATCTTTACAGACTTTACTGTCTAATCATCAGGCTATTGTTGTCTGCTTAGATAAAGATTGGCAACAAATTAATCAAGCAAGTCAGGAAAATCTTAACAGCACAGTTTCTGCGGATAATTTAGCCTACGTTATTTATACTTCTGGTTCTACAGGACAGCCCAAAGGGGTGATGATGGGTCAACTAGCCCTGTGCAATCTGATTCTTTGGCAATTGCAAAATACGACGGTTACTAATGAGGCTAAAACGCTACAATTTGCACCAATTAGTTTTGATGTTTCCTTTCAAGAAATTTTCGCCACTTTGTCTGCTGGGGGAACATTGGTTTTAATAACAGAAGAACTGAGACGGGATACTTCCGCCTTATTAGATTTTCTGGAAAAGCAAGCAATTGAAAGGCTATTTTTACCCTTCGTTGCTCTACAGCAATTAGCAGAAGTCAGCGTTAGTCGTAAATTTTGGGTAAGCAGTTTAAGGGAAGTCATCACAGCAGGAGAACAATTACAAATTACACCAGCGATATCTACTTGGTTTAGAGGCTTAGAAAATTGTACTTTACACAATCATTATGGTCCGTCAGAAAGTCATGTTGTTACCAGTTTTACCCTGACAAATCCAGTAGAAAATTGGCCGCTTCTTCCTCCCATTGGTCGTGCGATCGCTAATGTCCAAATTTATATTTTAGATGCCTTTTTACAGCCAGTGCCGATTGGGGTGGTTGGAGAATTGCACATTGGTGGGATTGGTTTGGCACGAGGTTATTTAAACAGGCCTGAGTTAACGGCGGAGAAATTTATTGCAAATCCGTTTGCTTCCCTTGATCCCTCCCTAACCCCCCTTAAAAAGGGGGGAGATGAGAGCTATGAAACTTTAAAAAAGGGGGGAAAGCAACCATCAAACTTGTATAAAACCGGAGACTTAGCCCGGTATTTACCCGATGGCAATATTGAGTATCTAGGGCGCATTGATAATCAGGTAAAAATTCGCGGTTTCCGGATTGAATTGGGGGAAATTGAAGCGGTTTTGCTATCCCATCCCCAGGTACGAGAAGCAGTAGTTTTGGTGAATGAAAGCGATCACCCTGAAAATCGGGCTTTGGTTGCTTATATTGTTCTTAATGATCCGACTTTTGCAACACAATTATTACGGGAGTTTGTTAAACGGCAGCTTCCCGACTATATGGTTCCAGCCTATTGGCTGATCCTCGAAAATTTACCGTTAACCAGCAATGGTAAAATTAATCGCCGTGCTTTACCGTTGCCCAATCCAGAGTTACATCGTTCCGTAGATTATGTGGCTCCAGTTAATTCTACTCAAGAGGCGATCTCCGCTATCTTTGGTCAAGTTTTAAAATTGGAAAAAGTGGGAATTGATGATAACTTTTTTGAGATCGGTGGTAATTCTTTGCAAGCCACCCAAGTTATTTCACGGTTACGAGAAAAATTTTCCCTAGAGTTGCCCCTGCGTCGCCTATTTGAACAACCCACTGTGGCAGATTTGGCTTTAGCAGTAACAGAAATTCATGCCACTTTACAAAAATTGCAAAGCCCTATTGAGCATTTATCAGGCGATCGCCAAGAGATTGAACTATGAAATCGATTGAAACCTTTTTGTCAGATTTAGCCAATCAAGATATTAAACTCTGGATGGACGGCGAGCGCCTGCGTTGTAATGCGCCCCAGGGCCTATTAACCCCAGAGATTCAAACAGAACTGAAAAACCGTAAAGCAGAAATTATTCACTTTCTCAATCAACTGGGTTCAGAGGAGCAAATTAATCCTAGAATGATTCTTCCCATTCCTCGTGATGGCCAATTACCCCTCTCCTTTGCTCAGTCGCGGCTCTGGTTCTTGTATCAATTAGAAGGAGCCACGGGAACCTATAACATGACAGGGGCCTTGAGTTTAAGGGGTTCTCTTCAGGTGGAAGCCCTCAAACAAGCCCTAAGAACCATCATTCAACGTCATGAGTCATTGCGTACCAGTTTTCAGTCAGTTGACGGGGTTCCAGTGCAGGTGATTGATCCTAATCCTGTTTGGGAATTGGCAATGGTTAATTTGGCAGGAAAAGAGACAGAAGCAGAAAAATTAGCTTATCAGGAATCTCAAACGCCTTTTGATTTAACCAAGAGTCCTTTACTAAGGGTAACACTCCTCAGATTGCAGCCGGAAAAGCATATTTTATTAATTAATATGCACCATATTATTTCTGATGGCTGGTCAATTGGTGTTTTTATTCGTGAATTGTCCCATCTCTATGGGGCTTTTGTTGCGGGTAAAGAACCAACTTTACCGACTTTACCGATTCAATATGCGGATTTTGCCGTTTGGCAGAGACAGTGGTTACAGGGTAGAGTTTTAGGGACTCAATTGGAATATTGGAAGCGACAATTAGCGGATGCTCCCCCTCTGTTAGAACTGCCCACTGATCGCCCTCGTCCTGCTATCCAAACCTTTCAAGGCAAGACAGAAAGATTTCAGCTAGATAGTAAGCTAACTCAACAGTTGAAAGCGTTAAGCCAACAGTCGGGTTGTACTTTATTTATGACTTTGTTGGCCGCTTTTGGGGTGCTTTTATCTCGTTATAGTAACCAGACGGATATCGTCATTGGTTCAGCGATCGCTAATCGTAATCGCCAAGACATTGAGGGGTTAATTGGCTTTTTTGTTAACATTTTGGCGTTGAGGTTAGATTTATCAGAAAAACCAAGCTTTGCCGCTTTCTTAAAACAAGTACAGGCAGTCACTCAGGATGCCTATGAGCATCAAGACTTGCCCTTTGGGATGTTAGTGGAAGAATTACAGCTAGAGCGCAAATTAGACCGTAATCCCCTCGTTCAGGTGGGGTTTATTCTACAAAATGCGGCCAATGAAGCTTGGAACTTACCTGGTTTAACTATTGAAGAAATGTCCTGGGAACTCGATTCTGCTCGTTTGGATCTAGAGGTTCATTTATCAGAAGTTAACGACGGACTAACTGGACTTTGCTGTTACAATATTGACCTATTTGATGGCTCAAAGATCGCCCGTCTATTGGAACATTTTCAGAATATTCTCAGGGCGATTGTTGCTAATCCTCAAGAATCGGTAAGCCTATTACCTTTATTGTCAAAACAGGAACAAAAACAGTTATTAGTAGATTGGAATCAGACCCAAGCTGATTATCCCCAAGAGCAGGGTATTCATCAATTATTTGAAGCGCAAGTTGAACGGACTCCCGATGCGATCGCTGTCGTCTTTGAGGAACAATCATTAACCTACAGTGAATTAAATTGTCGCGCCAATCAGTTAGCCCATTATTTACAAACTTTAGGCGTGAGTGCAGAAGTCTTAGTCGGTATTTCCCTAGAACGTTCTTTAGAGATGATTATCGGCTTATTAGCCATTCTCAAGGCAGGTGGTGCTTATGTCCCTCTTGATCCAGACTATCCCACTGAGCGTCTTCAGTTGATGTTAGAAGACAGTCAAGTTCCTTTTTTGATTACCCACAGTTCTTTGTTAGCAAAATTGCCTCCCTCTCAAGCGACTCTGATTTGTTTAGATCACATCCAAGAGCAGATTTCTCAATATTCTCCAGATAATCTTCAAAGTGAGTTAACTCCTTTCAATTTAGCTAATGTTATTTACACCTCTGGCTCTACGGGTAAACCTAAAGGGGTGATGGTTGAAAACAGAGGCATTGTTAATCTTGCTTTGGCTTGGATTGATATTTTTCAAATTCAAAACCATAGCCGTGTACTCCAGTTTGGTTCCCTAAGTTTCGATTTATCTATTGGTGAAATTGCCACCACTTTAGCCGCAGGCGCTAGTTTATATTTAGCCCAAAAAGAAACCCTATTACCCAGTCAAATATTGGTTGATTTCTTAACGGAAAACCAAATTTCTCACGCTTTTTTATCTCCTTCAGCTTTGTCTGTTTTGCCTCAAGCAACCTTACCTAATTTACAATCTCTAAGCGTCGGTGGTGAAGCTTGTCCCACAAAATTAATGACAGAGTGGTCAAAAGAACGCAATTTCTTTAATGCTTACGGGCCAACAGAAGCGAGTGTTTGTGCCACGATTGGACAATGTAGCCCAAATGATTTAAAGGTGACGATTGGTAAGGCGATCGCTAATGTCCAAATTTATATTTTGGATGCCTTTTTACAGCCAGTACCTGTGGGCGTGTCAGGAGAGTTATACATTGGTGGAGTTGGGGTGGCAAGGGGCTATTTAAATCGTCCTGAATTAACGGCGGCAAGGTTTATTCCTAATCCTTTTGATCCCCCCCTAACCCCCCTTGATAAGGGGGGAAATAAGAGCTACGAAACTTTTAAAAAGGGGGTAGAGCAACCATCCAAATTGTATAAAACGGGAGATTTAGCCCGTTATTTACCCGATGGCAATATTGAATATTTAGGACGCATTGACAATCAGGTAAAAATTCGCGGTTTTCGCATTGAGTTAGGAGAAATTGAAGCGGTTCTGAGTCAATGTCCCGATGTTCAAAATACGGCGGTGATTGTCCGCGAAGATACTCCTGGTGATAAACGCTTAGTTGCCTATGTGGTTCTTACTTCCAACTCCCAGATAACTACTAGCGAATTGCGTCAATTCTTAGCTAGTCAATTACCCGCCTATCTTGTTCCCAATACCTTTGTTATTTTAGATGATTTACCCCTAACCTCCAGTGGCAAATGCGATCGCCGTTCCTTACCTATTCCTGAAACTCAAGGGTTATCGGAATACTATATTGCTCCTCAATCTCCCACTGAAGAAATTCTTGCTCAAATATGGGAACAAATTCTTAGGGTAGAACGAGTCGGCAGAGAGGATAATTTCTTTGAATTGGGAGGGCATTCTCTCTTGGCTACCCAGGTATTATCCAGGATTAATTCAGCCTTTGAACTTGATCTTTCTGTGCAAATTATGTTTGAATCACCGACGATCGCAGGCATTGCAAGCTATATTCAGGCGGTGGAATGGGTCGGTCAGGACGGATCAGAGGGTGCGTTAAATCATGAAAATACTGAGGTAGTGGAGTTCTAAGTTATGACGAAAACGATTGTTGAATTTGTCTGCTATCTACGGGATTTAGGCATTACTTTAGAAGCCGATGAAAATCGCCTACGCTGTCAGGCTCCCGAAGGAATTTTGACTCCTACCCTCCGTCAAGAAATTAGCGATCGCAAACCCGAACTACTACAGTTTTTACAACGGGCTAAACAGTCTAAAAGTACCGATTATTTGCCCATTCAACCTGTCGCTAGGGATGGTCATTTACCTCTCTCTTTTGCTCAACAACGTTTATGGTTTTTACATTATCTTTCTCCTGATAGTCGTTCCTACAATACCCTGGAAATATTGCAAATTGAGGGAAATCTTAATCTGACTGTGCTAGAGCAAAGTTTGGGAGAATTAATTAACCGCCATGAAATTTTTAGGACAACATTCCCCACTGTTTCAGGGGAACCTATTCAGAAGATTCTACCTCCTGGTTCTTTTTGCTTAAATGTCGATAATTATCAAGATTTATCCCCCAAGGAACAATCAGCTAAAATTCGACAAATAGCAGAATTAGAAGCAGGAAAAGCTTTTGATTTAACGGTGGGGCCACTGATTCAGTTTAAGTTATTGCTATTAAGTCCCCAGAAGTCGGTGCTACTGTTGAAAATGCACCATATTATCTATGATGGCTGGTCTTTTGGCATTTTGATTCGGGAATTATCGGCTTTATACGAAGCCTTTCTCAACAACTTAAGCAATCCTCTACCTGCGCTGTCTATTCAGTATGCAGATTTTGCGGTTTGGCAACGTCAATATCTCTCAGGTGAGGTCTTAGATAAACAACTCAAATATTGGCAAGAACAGTTAGCAACAGTCCCTCCTGTTCTTACTTTGCCAACGGATAGACCTCGCCCAGCGATACAAACTTTTCAGGGAGGAGTTGAGCGTTTTCAACTGGATAAAAATGTCACTCAATCTCTCAAAAAATTAGGTCAAGATCAGGTTGCAACCCTCTTTATGACGTTGTTGGCAGGTTTCGGCGTTTTGCTATCTCGTTATAGTGGTCAATCCGATCTGCTAGTAGGTTCTCCGATCGCTAACCGTAATCAAGCAGCGATCGAACCTTTAATTGGCTTTTTTGCTAACACTTTGGCATTAAGAATCAACTTATCAGAAAATCCCAGTTTTTTAGAATTATTAGAACAAGTCAAACAGACAACTTTAGAGGGTTATGCTCACCAAGACCTTCCCTTCGAGATGTTAGTAGAAAAGCTACAACTTGACCGTGATTTGAGCAGAAATCCTTTAGTACAGGTAATGTTTGCCCTACAAAATACCTCTCAAGATGCTTGGAATCTTTCGGGTTTAAGTATTGAAAATTTATCCTTGTCAGTGGAAGAAACTGTCAGATTTGATCTAGAAGTCCACTATTGGGAAAACCCAGAAGGTTTAGAGGGGATTTGGCTCTATAGTAGCAACTTATTTGATGCGACTACTATTCAGAGAATGGGGCAAAATTTTCACAATTTAATCAAGGAAATTATTGCCAATCCTCAAACCAAGGTTAAACAATTACCATTGTTAACAATGGCGGAAACTCATTTATTATCATCTTGGAATGCCACTCATGCTGACTATTTAGCAGAATATTTAATTTCAAATAAACCCCCATTATCTATCTATCAGTTAGTTGAAGAACAAGTATCATTAACCCCTGATTCTGTAGCAGTAATCTTTGCAGATCAACAATTAACCTATACAGAACTGAATGAGCAAGCTAATCAGTTGGCTCATTATTTGCGTTCTTTAGGAGTAAAAGCTGATTGTCTAGTTGGTTTATGCGTCGAGCGTTCCTTAGAAATGGTAATAGGAATTTTAGGCATTCTGAAAGCGGGAGCAGCCTATTTACCGCTTGACCCCGAATATCCGATGGAACGTTTAAGTTTTATGGTAAAAGATGCTCAAATTTCTGTGCTATTAAGTCAAGAGAAACTTGTAGAAAAACTGCCTGAATATCAAACAAAACGAGTTTATTTAGACAGGGACTGGCCCACTATCGCTGAGTTCAGTAGGGAGAATTTGAATCTTGAGGTACAGCCCCATAATCTGGGTTATGTTATCTATACTTCCGGTTCGACAGGACAGCCTAAAGGGGTGATGATGGGTCAACTAGCCTTGTGCAATTTGATTCTTTGGCAATTGCAAAATACGACCCTGACTAATCAGGCTAAAACGCTACAATTTGCACCAATTAGTTTTGATGTTTCCTTTCAAGAAATTTTCGCCACTTTGTCTGCTGGAGGAAGATTAGTTTTAATAACAGAAGAACTAAGACGAGATACTTCCGCCTTATTAGATTTTCTGGAAAAGCAAGCAATTGAAAGGCTATTTTTACCCTTCGTTGCTCTACAGCAATTAGCAGAAGTTAGCGTCAGTCGTAAATTTTGGGTAAGCAGTTTAAGGGAAGTAATTACAGCAGGAGAACAATTACAAATTACACCAGCGATCGCCGCTTGGTTTAGAGGCTTAGAAAATTGTACTTTACACAATCATTATGGGCCGTCAGAAAGTCATGTTGTTACCAGTTTTACCCTGACAAATCCAGTAGAAAATTGGCCGCTTCTTCCTCCCATTGGTCGGGCGATCTCTAATGTCCAAATTTATATTTTGGATGCCTTTTTACAACCAGTACCTGTAGGAGTGTCAGGAGAGTTATACATTGGTGGAGTTGGGGTGGCAAGGGGCTATTTAAATCGTCCTGAATTAACGGCGGAAAGGTTTATTCCTAATCCTTTTGATCCCCCCCGAACCTCCCTTGATAAGGGGGTAGAGCAACCATCAAAATTGTATAAAACGGGAGATTTAGCCCGTTATTTACCCGATGGCAATATTGAATATTTAGGACGCATTGACAATCAGGTAAAACTTCGAGGTTTTCGCATTGAGTTAGGAGAAATTGAAGCCGTTCTAAGTCAATGTCCCGATGTTCAAAATACGGCGGTGATTGTCCGCGAAGATACTCCAGGCGATAAACGCTTAGTTGCCTATGTGGTTCTTACTTCCGACTCCCAGATGACGAATGGTGAATTGCGTCAATTTTTAGCTAATCAATTACCCGCCTATCTTGTTCCCAATACCTTTGTTATTTTAGATGATTTGCCCCTAACTCCCAGTGGCAAATGCGATCGCCGTTCCTTACCTATTCCTGAAACTCAAGGGTTATCGGAATACTATATTGCTCCTCAATCTCCCACTGAAGAAATTCTTGCTCAAATATGGGAACAAATTCTTAGGGTAGAACGAGTCGGTAGAGAGGATAATTTCTTTGAGTTGGGAGGTCATTCCCTTTTGGCTACCCAGGTATTCTCTCGCCTTCGTGAAACTTTTCACGTCGAATTACCTTTGCGTAGTCTCTTTACTGACCCGACTATTGCTGAATTGTCCCTAAAAATTGAGCAATCTCAGCAAGCTATTCCAGTTCCCCCTATTCTAACTAGAAACGACAATGCTAACCTCCCGTTATCTTTTGCTCAACAACGTTTATGGTTTCTGGATCAATTAGAACCTAACAGCGCCTTTTATCATATGGGAGGAGCCTTAAGACTAGAAGGAAAATTAAATATTACTGCCTTAGAGAAAAGCTTAAAAGAAATTATTAACCGTCACGAAGCTTTACGCACAAATTTTATAACGGTTAATGGTCAAGCCACTCAAGTTATTCACCCTGCTATTAATTGGCGATTGTCTGTTGTTGATTGTCAAAATTTGACCGACACTCAATCTTTAGAAATTGCGGAAGCTGAAAAGCCCTTTAATCTTGCTCAAGATTGCTTATTTCGTGCTACTTTATTCGTGCGATCGCCACTAGAATACCATCTACTCGTGACCATGCACCATATTGTTAGTGATGGCTGGTCAATTGGAGTATTTTTTCAAGAATTAACCCATCTTTACGCTGCCTATAATCAGGGTTTACCCTCATCTTTAACGCCTATTAAAATACAATATGCTGATTTTGCGGTCTGGCAACGGAATTGGTTACAAGGCGAAATCTTAAGTAATCAATTGAATTATTGGCGCAAACAATTAGCCAATGCTGCTGCTTTTTTACCTTTACCGACCGATAGACCTAGACCCGCAATCCAAAGTTTTATGGGTTCTCATCATGAATTCAGGCTTTCTCAGTCATTAAGTCAAAGATTAAATCAACTGAGTCAGAAGCATGGAGTAACTTTATTTATGACTCTCCTGGCTGCTTTTGCTACCTTACTTTACCGTTATACAGGACAAACAGATATTTTAGTTGGTTCTCCTATTGCTAACCGTAATCGTAAGGAAATTGAGGGATTAATCGGCTTTTTTGTTAATACCTTAGTTCTGAGATTAAATTTAGATAATGATTTAAGTTTTCAAAATTTGCTAACCCATGTTAGAGAGATTTCTTTAGCGGCCTACGCCCATCAAGATTTACCTTTTGAAATGTTAGTAGAAGCACTACAACCTCAACGAGATATTAGTCATACTCCTTTATTTCAGGTCATGTTTGTTTTGCAGAATACACCAGTGGCTGATCTAGAACTTACAAATGTCAAGGTTTGTTCTCTACCGATGGAAAATAAGACTGCTAAATTTGATTTAGCCTTATCAATGGAGAATCTAGAGGAAGGATTGATTGGGGTTTGGGAATATAATACTGATCTATTTAACTGCTCAACTATTGAGCGAATGAATGGACATTTTGTCACCTTGTTAGAAGATATTGTTGCTAATCCTACAGAATCAGTTTTACGATTGTCTTTACTAACAGAAGAGGAAAAACTGCAATTATTGATTAAAAATCAGGGTGTTCAATTTGATTATCCTCAAGAGCAGTGCATTCATCAATTATTTGAAGCACAAGTTAAACGGACTCCCGATGCGATTGCGGTGGTATTTGAGGAACAATCATTAACCTACAGTGAATTAAATTGTCGAGCGAATCAGTTAGCTCATTATTTACAAACTTTAGGAGTCGGGCCAGAGGTCTTAGTCGGCATTTCCCTAGAACGCTCTTTGGAAATGATTATCGGCTTATTAGCCATTCTCAAGGCCGGTGGCGCTTATCTCCCGCTTGCTCCCGACTATCCTACTGAACGTCTTCAGTTCATGTTAGAAGACAGTCAAATTCCTTTGTTGATTACCCACAGTTCTTTATTAGAAAAATTGCCTCCTTTTCAAGCAACTTTGATTTGTTTAGATCGCATCCAAGAGCAGATTTCTCAATATCCTCAAGATAATCTCCAAAATAAATTAATTACTTCTAATTTAGCGAATGTGATTTACACCTCTGGCTCTACGGGTAAGCCTAAAGGGGTAATGGTTGAACATAAAGGTTTAGTTAATTTAGCTCTTGCTCAAATTCAATCTTTTGCAGTCAACCATAACAGCCGTGTTCTGCAATTTGCTTCTTTTAGTTTTGATGCTTGTATTTCAGAAATTTTGATGACTTTTGGTTCTGGAGCGACTCTTTATCTTGCTAAAAAAGATGCTTTGTTGCCAGGGCAGCCTTTAATTAATAACTTACGAAAAAATGGGATTACTCATGTAACTTTGCCACCTTCCGCTTTAGCGGTTTTACCCAAGGAATCGTTACCAAACTTACAAACTTTAATTGTGGCGGGTGAAGCTTGTCCTCTCGATTTAGTGAAACAATGGTCAGTGGGAAGAAACTTTTTTAATGCCTATGGTCCAACGGAAGCAAGTGTTTGTGCCACGATTGGACAATGTAGCCCAGATGATTTAAAGGTGACGATTGGTAAGGCGATTGCCAATGTCCAAATTTATATTTTAGATGCCTTTTTACAGCCAGTGCCAGTGGGCGTGTCAGGAGAGTTATACATTGGTGGAGTTGGGGTAGCAAGGGGCTATTTAAATCGTCCTGAATTAACGGCAGAAAGGTTTATTCCTAATCCTTTTGATCCCCCCCTAACCCCCCTTGATAAGGGGGGAGATGAGAGCTACAAAACTTTTAAAAAGGGGGGAAATAAGAGCTACGAAACTTTTAAAAAGGGGGTAGAGCAACCATCCAAATTGTATAAAACGGGAGATTTAGCTCGTTATTTACCTGATGGCAATATTGAGTATCTGGGGCGTATAGATAATCAGGTAAAAATTCGCGGTTTTCGCATTGAGTTAGGAGAAATTGAAGCGGTTCTGAGTCAATGTCCCGATGTTCAAAATACGGCGGTGATTGTCCGCGAAGATACTCCTGGTGATAAACGTTTAGTTGCCTATGTGGTTCTTACTTCCGACTCCCAGATAACTACTAGCGAATTGCGTCAATTCTTAGCTAATCAATTACCCGCCTATCTTGTTCCCAATACCTTTGTTATTTTAGATGATTTACCCCTAACCTCCAGTGGCAAATGCGATCGCCGTTCCTTACCTATTCCTGATGATCAAACCAGAAAAAATATCCCTAAAATTGGCCCGCGTAATTTAGTGGAATTACAATTAGCTCAAATCTGGTCAGAAATTTTAGGCATTAATGATATTGGTATTCAGGAAAACTTCTTTGAATTAGGCGGTCATTCTTTGTTAGCAGTCAGTCTGATCAATCGTATTGAACAAAGGTTAAGCAAAAGCTTACCATTAACCAGTCTTTTTCAAAATGGAACCATAGCAGGTCTAGCTCAATTACTAGCGCAAGAAACAACTCAGCTAGTCTCTTCACCGTTGATTGCTATCCAGTCTCAAGGTGATAAAACTCCCTTTTTTGCTGTTCATCCTATTGGTGGTAATGTGCTGTGTTATGCCAATTTAGCTCATAATTTAGGAACGAAACAGCCGTTTTATGGATTACAATCATTAGGGCTAAATCAAGTAGAAAAAACTGTAGCCTCTATTGAAGAAATGGCAATGATTTATGTTGAAGCAATACAAACGGTTCAAGCCTCTGGTCCCTACTATTTAGGAGGTTGGTCAATGGGAGGAGTAATTGCCTTTGAAATCGCCCAACAATTATTGGCAAAAGGTCAAAACGTTGCTTTACTGGCTTTAATAGATAGTTATTCCCCCAGTTTACTTAATTCAGTTAATAGGGAGAAAAATTCTGCTAATTCCCTGCCAGAAGAATTTAATGAAGATCTCAATATTGCCTATTCCTTCATCAGCGATTTAGCAAGTATATTTAATCAAGAAATCTCTTTCTCTGGGAGTGAACTTGCCCATTTTACATCAGACGAATTACTAGACAAGTTTATTACTTGGAGTCAAGAGACGAATCTTTTGCCGTCAGATTTTGGGAAGCAGCAGATTAAAAACTGGTTTAAAGTTTTCCAGATTAATCACCAAGCTTTGAGCGGCTATTCTCCCAAGACGTATCTGGGTAGAAGTGTTTTCTTGGGAGCGGAAGACAGTTCTATTAAAAATCCTGGTTGGCATCAAGTAATCAATGACTTGCAATCTCAATGGATTAGCGGCGATCACTATAGTTTAATTAAAAATCCAATCCTCGCTGAAAAACTCAATAGCTACCTAGCCTAAAACTTTCAAAAAGCCTGATTATTGTTTAAAATGAATGATCGTTCACCTGTCAGAGGACAAGTATGACAACCCAAACAGCTTCTAATCCCAATGCCCTTGCTTCCTTTAACCAATTTTTAAGGGATGTAAAGGCGATCGCCCAACCCTATTGGTATCCCACTGTATCAAATAAAAGAAGCTTTTCTGAGGTTATTCGTTCCTGGGGAATGCTATCACTGCTGATCTTTTTGATTGTGGGATTAGTCGCCGTCACGGCTTTTAACAGTTTTGTTAATCGTCGTTTAATTGATGTCATTATTCAAGAAAAAGATGCGTCTCAATTTGCCAGTACATTAACTGTCTATGCGATCGGATTAATCTGTGTAACGCTGCTGGCAGGGTTCACTAAAGATATTCGCAAAAAAATTGCCCTAGATTGGTATCAATGGTTAAACACCCAGATTTTAGAGAAATATTTTAGTAATCGTGCCTATTATAAAATTAACTTTCAATCTGACATTGATAACCCCGATCAACGTCTAGCCCAGGAAATTGAACCGATCGCCACAAATGCTATTAGTTTTTCGGCCACTTTTTTAGAAAAAAGTCTGGAAATGCTAACTTTTTTAGTGGTAGTTTGGTCAATTTCTCGACAGATTGCTATTCCGCTACTGTTTTACACGATTATCGGTAATTTTATTGCCGCCTATCTCAATCAAGAATTAAGCAAGATCAATCAGGCACAACTACAATCAAAAGCAGATTATAACTATGCCTTAACCCATGTTCGGACTCATGCGGAATCCATTGCTTTTTTTCGGGGAGAAAAAGAGGAACAAAATATTATTAAGCGGCGTTTTCAGGAAGTTATCAATGATACGAAAAATAAAATTAACTGGGAAAAAGGGAATGAAATTTTTAGTAGGGGTTATCGTTCCGTCATTCAGTTTTTTCCTTTTTTAGTCCTTGGCCCTTTGTATATTAAAGGAGAAATTGATTATGGGCAAGTTGAGCAAGCTTCATTAGCTAGTTATATGTTTGCATCGGCCCTGGGAGAATTAATTACAGAATTTGGCACATCAGGACGTTTTTCGAGTTATGTAGAACGTTTAAATGAATTTTCTAATGCCTTAGAAACTGTGACTAAACAAGCCGAGAATGTCAGCACAATTACAACCATAGAAGAAAATCATTTTGCCTTTGAACACGTCACCCTAGAAACCCCTGACTATGAAAAAGTGATTGTTGAGGATTTATCTCTTACTGTTCAAAAAGGTGAAGGATTATTGATTGTCGGGCCCAGTGGTCGAGGTAAAAGTTCTTTATTAAGGGCGATCGCTGGTTTATGGAATGCTGGCACTGGGCGTTTAGTGCGTCCTCCCCTAGAAGAAATTCTCTTTTTGCCCCAACGTCCCTACATTATTTTGGGAACCTTACGGGAACAATTGCTGTATCCTCTAACCAATCGTGAGATGAGCAACACCGAACTTCAAGCAGTATTACAACAAGTCAATTTGCAAAATGTGCTAAATCGGGTGGATGACTTTGACTCCGAAAAACCCTGGGAAAACATTCTCTCCCTCGGTGAACAACAACGCCTAGCCTTTGCTCGATTGTTAGTGAATTCTCCCAGTTTTACCATTTTAGATGAGGCGACCAGTGCCTTAGATTTAACAAATGAGGGCATTTTATACGAGCAATTACAAACTCGCAAGACAACTTTTATTAGTGTGGGTCATCGAGAAAGTCTGTTTAATTACCATCAATGGGTTTTAGAACTTTCTGCTGACTCTAGTTGGGAACTCTTAAGTGTTCAAGATTATCGCCTTAAAAAAGCGCGAGCAATGTTTACGGATGCCCCTAATAACAATTCAACACCCGATATTACCATCAATAATGGATCAGAACCAGAAATAGTCTATTCTCTTGAAGGATTTTCCCATCAGGAAATGAAACTATTAACAGACCTATCAATCTCTAGCATTCGGAGTAAAGCCAGTCGAGGGAAGGTGATTACAGCCAAAGATGGTTTTACCTACCTTTATGACAAAAATCCTCAGATATTAAAGTGGCTCAGAACTTAGGGACTTGCGCTTTGATAATGTACCTTTTGGACGGACGCAGTTCGCCCCTACATTGTGGACAAAATCCGTTACTGTAGGGGTGCAAGGAACTTGCGCCCTCCGATCGATCAGGTTTGCTGATCACTATTTATTGTCCGAGTAGGTTTCTTCGTCTCAAAAATGACCCCCACTGGACTTTTAACATCCTGGTTATTATGAATCACCAGATCGATGCGCTCTTTTGTATTGATAAAATAGCGATCAGTATAATAGGTATTTTTCAAAAAATCTATCAGCAAATTTTTATTAAACTCTTCAGACTTTTTGCTGTCACATTGCTCCAACAAGCGCGTCAAATTAGCTTGAAAAACCTGAATTGTTTCAGTATCAGGCTTGATTTTCAAGTACACCCGATTTAAGGTTTGCTTGAGTTCTCGCTTATTGACGATCATAAAAGTTTACCTCTAGGGAAACTACCGATTAATACCATTTTTCAAAAGTAATGACAGAGATGGTTATGCCTAGTGATCTCAATTTTGTCTAAATATCTAGATATTTCGGGCGCACGCAGTGCGCCCCTACCATTGGCACCATCATATTATTGTAGGGGCGAATTGCATTCGCCCTCTTTGAACAACTTCTGCTGCTCACCAATAGGTGAGAGAAAATCACCAATAGAAGATGCACCCAGTTATGCCTGCTACAAATAAAGAAAAATGGTATAATTTTATTATAGCATTGCCAAATGATCGGTTAAAATAGAAGAACGAAAGTTGCAATCGAGGTCAATCTGTGGAAGCCAAGAATTTCTAACAGCAATGGGGAAATAATCCCCCCTCACAGCCTAGCTTGACGGGGGGATTATGTCACTGTTGCAATGCTTTTAAGAAGCGTCCCATAGTGGCAAATAAACCCGACTTTTTGGCTTTGTTAGCAGGATTAGAATCATCATTAGGATTATTACTAGAAGCTTTCAGAATCAGATTTTCTAACGCTTCGCCCATGGGTTTAGTGGATTGTTCAGAAATTAACTCGTAACCGTCTTCTTTTTCGAGCCAAACTTGCCACAAAGAAGGATAGGAACGATAAACGATCGCTGATTCCAAGGGACGAAAATAATAACAACTTTCTAGGATACTTAAAAATCTTTCTCGCAATTGTCGGGCTGCGTAACCGATACCCACTACCGATACATCTTCCAATTGAGGAATTAGAAGAACTACGGGGCGATCTTCGGCCAGGTTACAGAGTTTTTCTACGGAATTAATCTCAACTGAGGAGGGACAAACAACTAAAAAAGCTTCATCTTCGGGCTTAATTTTGTTTTCGACGGGAATGAAACGACTACCTAAATCTCCCAATTGAAAAACTGTTTCTCCCCAATCCCGTCGAGCTAACATGGCGGCCCCAGTATCGGGAAAAATTACCCTTAAACCAGAACCATAACTGTCAAAAATAGAGGTAAAATCAAGGGCTAAAGCTTGCGCTTGCAGAGCAATTTCTGGGATAACTAATTCCACTTGTATGCGTCTAGCTCCCGATTCTAGAGCCAGTTGGGTGGCGGCTTTCGCTTGCAGGATTGTTTCTTCTAGGGAATTGGGTAGGGTCATTTCAGTTATCAGTTATCAGTTATCAGTTATCAGTGAGCAGTTATCAGTTATCAGTGAGCAGTTATCAGTGAGCAGTTATCGGTTATCAGTTATCAGTGATTACCTCTTGTCGTCGGTGGCTTAAAATCAGAAAGATTTTAATTTTTATAAAAGGTAGGGTTGATTTATAGTAGGGTTGATTCATGAATCAACCCTACCCTTAATAGATGAAGTGTGACAGGATTTGGCATCATCTCCAGCATTAAGATAAATCCTATATAGCGGTGTGCAGTCGTATGAGGTACAGTGTCACGAGCTATAAACCATGCTAGGCAAAGCTTGGTTTGTATCTCACTCAAGCGCTTACCGCTATAAAATACTTTTAGTTTTTAAGAAGAAAGTCGGTAATCGGGGAAAAGGTGAGGAGAGAAAGCTTAGGAAAGCTGATAGGAGCCGTGACGTTGGGCATAATAATCGAGAATTGTCGTGACCAGAGCGCGATCGCTTTCCTGAAAAGTCTCGGTATAGTTAATTTCTAGACTGCCGATCTGACTTTGGTGATAATCGAATTGTTGGAACTGCTGGGGAGTGAGATGGGTTTCCACACCCTGAACCTGTTGTAAATGGCTGGCTAATTCTCGATAGATAGCCAAGGACATTTGGGGATAAATAATGGTTTGTTTTTGTTGAATAGCAATCGATCGCACGGGTTTTATTCTCCTGATTCGGGAATATTATAACTGATCGAGGCCTGCGGTGCGGCGGCGGGTTCGGGGACACCATCCCCTAAACGACGGGTAATAGTTCGACCGTATTGTTCTAGGACAATAGAGGGGTTATCGGGATTAGTATCGATCGCTTTAACTAAAATTAAACCATTAGAGAGGGTAGAACCGGGGATAACTCGACGTTCTGTGGCTTCTCCGGGGGCTTTCACGATCGCCATAGGAGTGGTAGGTAACTGGACGATGCCCGATACTTGCACTTCTTCCGCTTCCGTTGGTTGCGGTGGTGGCGGCGGCGTTTTCACTATCGGTCGTCCGGAGGTGGGAGGATTGCCCATTGCTGCGGGTCCGGCTGTGGTAGCCGATGAAGTCCCAGCTGGGGGTTCTTCTGCCACTGTGATTGTAATATTTGGTTGTAGGGGAAAGGGGGCAAAGGGATCCCTGCGACCGCGATTAATTTCTGCCCGTTTTTGGTCGGGATCGGTGGCGGGAATCAATCCAGGTACCCTTGGGGTGGCTGGTTGGGTAGCCGGTTGCACAGCACCGCTAAAGGCGGGTGGTTGGGCAGCCGGGGGACTAGGAGAG
>NZ_JADEXY010000052.1 GCF_015206885.1 Microcystis aeruginosa LEGE 91341
GTTTCAGGCTTTGTTGCCCTTGTTTTTTGTACCAAGCGATGTACTACAAGAAGGATAATGCAAGGTTTTTGAAAGTCCCAATCCTATTTTCGCAGCATGAACATCGGACTTTAACAGGTCAAAAGCCTTATTTTAAAAGGGTTTTACCATTATTCAGCAAGCCCTAATTAATTTTTCACGGTTCAAAAACGGCAAAAATAAGGATTAAATGGCATAAAGTGTGTAAATAGACTATTTAACTGATTATTATTCATTCTTAATTCTCCTGACTCCTGACTCCTGACTCCTGACTCCTAACCCTAGCAACAATTTTTGGTTTTTACAAAAGGTCTATTGTAGAGGGGGAAAAGGGAGAGGGGAGGGGGGAGAAAAGCTGACGGCTTCAAGATAGCTGATCACTGAAACATCACCCATCTTAATTGTTTTGAGCGGCCATTGTTAAGCGTTTTAATCTGGTTCTTAAGTATCTAAGCACAATTAATTACACATCTAAGCCACTACTCCGTCAGACTTCTGCGGTGGTGAGCAAACAGAGAACTGAAAACTCAAATCCGATCCCTAATAGCTGCATCCCGTCTCCCGTCTCCTGTCTCCTGTCTCGGAGTCTCGACTAGGAAATTAATTTTGCACGACTACTTAACATTTTGCCAGTATTCTCAAAATTGAATAGTATAGATTGGAATAACTCAATGTACGCAAACCTATGGATGGCAGCTTAATCCTGTTCAATATTCTCAATCCGCCGGTTTTGTTCTTTTTCTTAGGAATGCTGGCAGTATTTTTTAAATCCGACCTAGAGATTCCCCAACCACTGCCTAAACTATTTTCTCTCTATCTGTTGATGGCGATTGGTTTCAAGGGAGGTTATGAACTAGCGGAAAGTGGCATCAATAACCAAATCGCTTTAACGTTGATTGCCTCTGTGGTTATGGCTTGCATCGTTCCCATTTACAGTTTCTTTATCCTGAAAATTAAACTCGATAGTGCCAATGCGGCAGCGATCGCAGCAGCCTATGGTTCCATTAGTGCCGTTACTTTCATCACCGCCAGTTCTTTTTTAGAAAAACTTCATATTTCCTATGGCGGTCACATGGTAGCGGCCTTAGCTTTAATGGAATCGCCAGCGATTGTAGTGGGTTTAATCCTGGTGCGAGTCTTTAAAGAGAAAAATGGCGAAGAAGAAGCGTTTTCTTGGTCAAAAGTTTTACATGAAGCCTTTTTAAATGGCTCAGTATTTCTCTTAGTCGGTAGTGTTATTATTGGTATGCTCACGGGGGAAAAAGGCTGGGAAAAATTACAACCTTTCACTCAAGGGATTTTTTATGGTGCGTTAACTTTCTTTCTCCTTGATATGGGATTAGTGGCGGCGAAAAGAATCCGAGAATTAGGCAAAACTGGTTCTTTTCTCATCGGTTTTTCGGTGTTCATTCCCGTTATCAATGCTATGGTGGGGATTCTCATCGCTAAGGTTCTCGGATTTGAACAGGGCAATGCTTTATTATTCGCTGTTTTGTGTGCCAGTGCCTCTTATATTGCTGTTCCTGCGGCCATGAGAATGACTGTTCCTGAAGCTAATCCTAGTTTATACGTTTCTATGGCCTTGGCTTTAACTTTTCCTTTCAATATCATCATCGGTATTCCTCTGTACCTAGAGATGATTAAAATCATTGGCTGTGGAGTCTAAAAAGCTAGGTCAGTTTTAAATAATTCCTGTCAAATTTTTTCTATTTCACTTGTCCTTTTTGTACTTAACTACCATGCTTGAATCCCCTCATCCTTCCCTACAAACTGTCAAAAAAGTAGAAATAATTGTTAGTCATGCTTTTCTGGAAGAAACCTTAAACGTTCTTGATGTTGTCGGAGTTTCCGGTTATACCGTCCTTGGCAATGCTTCGGGAAAAGGCGATCGAGGTTTATCCTGTGATGACTTGGATTGTGATTACAGTGGTAGCTATATTATGACGGTTTGTAATAGTGACGAACAACTCGATCATCTGATCGATAAAATCCAGCCTTTTTTAAAAAAAGCTGGCGGGATTTTTGTTGTGACTACGGCCCAATGGCTAACTCATTAGACCTCAGTCAGGAGAAAGAACTTTTCTAGTTTAGAATTTATCTGTATCTGGTCTGGGGCCCACAGCACCGGCGGGATTAACGAAAAGATTACCCCCAGCCTCATTTTGGAAGATACAATCGATTTTCGGTTTGCCTTCCAGAGGGCCGGTATAACCAAAGGTATTCATCCGGTTTTTACAACTTTGTACCTGCTGTCCATCGACTAATTTTTGTTGTTCTAAAATTGACCAGTTATTGCGTCGCAAAACGCAACCGGGTTGCATGACTGGTTGGGTAACAAAAACATTAAAGGGGTTAAGAGTGACATAAACCCGCAAATCGGTGACAATGGCACTGGCCCCAAATTGCACGCATAATTCCGCATTGGGGGCGCTGCGATCGATTACTTCTCGGGAAGCGACGTTTTCGGGGCTAAAATTGGCAGTGGAACTGAATACCAGACCGAGACCAACTCCTAGTACAAAAATACCACCAATCAGGGCGATCATGGTATAGTTTAATTTTGCCAATAGGCCTCCGGGGGACGAAGCGCGGGAGTCATCGCCATAGGAGCGGTCATAATCACGATCACGCGATCGAGGAGGAGTATAACGAGGTCTTCTATTCATAGAAATTGCTGATGTGGCCGCTATGGCGGTCAGTCGTTGGCTATTAGCTTATCATTGTTCTATCCTAGCAACCCGGGGGATAACCGACAGGATAGGTCTGGTATAGGGCTATATCGTTTTTTTTGGGTTAGTATGCTATGGTGGATCACTAAACAGAGTAAGTCAGCCTAATCCGAGTTTCTATGCTAGATATTAGCTAGACAAATTCGGAGCGGAGGAACCACATTTGGGGGCGTATTTCTAGATTTTTTAGCCTAGAAAAGGATATCTCTCTATCCTAGCCCGTCAGCTAACTTCGTAGGCGTGGGGGGGAAGACTGAAGCATCACTACATTCCTAGTAATGTCTTGATCGGTTCAGTTATGTCGCTGGTACTACTTGATAGTCATAACTTACAGGAGACATTGTTTATGGGGATTCTCATGTCAGCTTACCGATCACAACAATTTTAAGATTTTCCGTAGATAACCATATTTTCTATGAGTTTGCTGTACATTTTTCGAGCAAACTTTTAGTTGTATCGAGAAACCAAGAGTAAAAATAGGATCAAAAATGCTGGAATCTTTACCAATGTGGATTGCTGCGATGACTTTTGTTGCAGTCATTGTGGTTATTATGTTCGAGTGGCTTCATATTACTGTAGCGGCTTTACTGGGAGCTTTAATCTTAGTTTTTACCCATATCATGACTCTCCAGGAGGCGGTGGGTTATATCAGTCGCAGTTATGCCACTCTCGCCCTATTTTTTGGGGTGATGGTGTTAGTAAGAGCCTTTGAACCAACGAAAATTTTTGATTATTTAGCAGCACAAATGGTGCTTTTAGCCAAGGGACAAGGCAAATTATTACTAATAGGAATTGTCGCTATTACTACCCCAATCTGTGCAGTATTGCCCAACGCTACAACGGTGATGTTATTAGCACCTTTAATTCCGCCCCTAGCTCAAGATATAGGGGTGGATTTTGTGCCGCTCTTAATCCTGATGGTTTTCGTGGCCAACAGTGCAGGATTATTAACTATTGTTGGTGATCCTGCTACTTATATCGTCGGTGATTCTATTAACATCACCTTCATGGAATACCTACAGCGTTTGAGTTTAGGTGGGGCCTTGGCAGTGATTACCATTCTGGTTATGTTACCTTGGTTATTCCCCAAAATCTGGCGAACAAAATTCGAGCATTTAGAAGACTTACCCCATCCGCAAATTAATCATCCGCGCGTCCTAGCTCTGGGAGGAATTATCGTCTTTTTGGTCTTATTTTTATTCGTCGTCGGTGAATCTTTTCCCGTACCCCTTGCTCCGGCGGCAGTTGCTCTGATGGGGGCAGCTTTAGCCCTACTTTTAGCCCAGCAATCGAAGATAGATACGGTGCATAATATTCTCCGAGATGTGGACTGGAGTACCCTATTATTTTTTATGTCAATTTTTGTCCTAATTGGCGGCTTAGAAAAAACTGGGGTAGTTAATAGTGTATCGGGATTTCTGTCGATAATTTTAGGACAAAATATCTTTTTAGGTTCTCTAGTCTTGCTGTTTTTTGTTGGCCTTGTTTCCAGTGTTGTTCCGAATATTCCCTTAGTGGTGGCCATGGTTCCACTACTGAAACAGTACCTTGTTAATGTTAATTTAGTCGGGACGGAGGTTCTTTCTGCCGATTATGCCGGTTCCTTTCCCCCAGAAGTTTTACCGCTTTTCTATGCGATGATGTATGGGGCAACCCTAGGGGGTAATGGTACTTTAGTAGGGGCTTCTTCTAATATTGTCGCCGCCGGCATCGCCGAACAACACGGAGGCAAAATTACCTTTCATACCTTTCTGCGCTACGGTTTACCAGTGATGTTTACTCAGTTAGTCGTCTCGGCTATGTATATGTTAGTTTTCTTTGTCTAGTCTATCTCTGGGGGTATTAATGTTAAGTCCGTTTAAGATTGACAAGAACGTTAACATCGATTAACATTCTCCTATCGTGCTAGATAATCTGGATTGAGCGGCGATCGTGAACAAAAAAATCTCTGTTTTAGCACCAGATTTATCCGGTGGTGGTGGCACAAGAGTCTATTTGATTGCTCAAGTCTTGCAACAGCTAAACTGTCAGGTGACGGTTTATGGTCCGATTTTTGGCCGGGAAATCTATCCCACCCCACCGCAGAGTTTACCGGTGGTATCGGTCAAAGGCAATAATTATCCCCAGTTTTTTGGCCAGATCAAAACTTTACTCGATCGCATCTCCGGAGAGATTATCTATGCGGTTAAACCCCGTCCCACCAGTTTCGGCATCGGTTTACTGAAACGTTTTTTTTCCCCACGTCCCCTAATTCTCGATATTGACGATTGGGAAATGAGTTGGTTTGGTGGCGATCGATGGTCCTATCGTCCTTATCCTCGACAATTAGCTAGGGATATCCTCAAAAAAAATGGTGCGCTTAGGGATCCGAATCACCCTCTTTATCTGCGTTGGATGGAAAATTTAATTAACCGCGCTGATGCGGTGACGGTTAATAATCAATTTTTGCAAAAGCGTTATGGGGGGATTTATTTACCGAATGGCAAGGATACGCAACTTTTCGATCCCAATCTCTACGATCCTGTCGCTTGTCGTCAAAAATACGGTTTATCTGCCTATAAAGTCTTAATGTTCCCGGGTACAGCTAGACCCCACAAAGGTTTAGAAGATGTCTTAATCGCTTTAGATCAAATTGGTGATCCTGATTTTAAATTGGTGGTGGTGGGAGGTCGCCAAATCGGGGATGGTTATCTGGATAGCTTGCTAGAAAAAGGTCAACCTTGGTTAATTCATTTACCTGCTCAACCGAGCGATCAAATGCCGGAAGTTATCGCCGCTGCCCATGCTATTATCGTTCCCCAGAGGGATGAAGCTACGGCTAACGCCCAATTTCCGATTAAACTCACCGATGGTATGGCCATGGCTAAACCGATTATTTCCACTAAAGTGGCAGATATTCCCGAAATTTTAGCTGATATTGGCTATTTAGTCGAACCTAGATCGCCAGAGCAACTAGCTGCTATGATTAGCGAAGTTTTTAATCATCTCGACTCGGCTAATGCACGAGGACTAAAAGCGAGAGAGCGCTGTATCGCCTCCTATAGTACCACCGCCATGGCGACAACTCTTTCTCGGCTAATTACTTCTCTGGAAGGGAAATATTAGAGTCTAGCGAGTAGGATAATTGACCGTTGACTATTTACTTTATTACTTGCGATGAATCCTAATCAAATTCTGCTTAAATATACGCTGAAACACTGGATATTAGTGGTTTCCAGCATTATTATAGGCTTTGCCAGTACCATATTTAATGGGGTAGGAACTGTTTTAGTTATCCCTTTGCTAATTTCTTTTATTAATCCTGAAAATGATCTCTTAAAAAATGCCCCCCAAATTATCAAAAAGCTGCTCTCAGTTTTTGAGATTTTCTCGGTCGATACTCGTTTTTTCTGGATGTTTGCGGCGATATTAGGGGTTTTAATCCTCAAGCATATTACCAATTTTGTCAGTAATTTGCTAGGCACTTACTTGTCTTTAATTATGGCAAAAGATATGCGAATTGATTCAGTTATTCTGCTGCTAGAAGTGGATATAGATTATTATGTAAAAAGTAAAATAGGAGATATTTTTAATCGTTTTATGTCCGAGATTAATCGGGCTGTAGCATCAATTAGAAATTACATAAACCTGATTAAGGTCATCGCCACAGCTTTCATGTACTTGGCTATTTTATTATCAATTTCTTGGCAATTAACTATTCTTTCTAGTGTTTTGGGTGGCTTTTTAGGTCTGCTTAATCAATATTTTGTCAAGAGATCGAAAAAGTTTGGAGAGATTATCACCGTAACGGCTAAACAGCAAACTAATAAACTGTTGGAACTGTTAACGGGAATTCGGCTAATTAAAGCGGTAGGAAATGAAAGATACGAATTAGAATCTATTGTAGAAGATATCGAAGCTAGGGAGAAAGCAGGTTTAGATGCCCAGACTAATAATGCTATAATCGCCCCGCTCAATGAGATCGGTGGAGTTGTTATTATTGCTTTAATTATCATTGCTGGTCGTTATCTTTTCAATGAACAACTGCAAGCTTTAGCGACAATTTTATTGACCTATCTCTATGTGCTTTTCCGGGCCTTGCCGATGGTTAGTCAAATTAACAGTGCTAGGGGTAGTCTATTGGGTGATGTTTCAGCAGTGGAGGTGGTAGCCGATTTTCTCATTCGAGAGAATAAACCATTTATGACTAATGGCTCTATTCCCTATCAAAGATTAGAGACAGGTATTCATTTTGATAACGTCCAATTTTCCTATCCTGGTCATCAAGAATTAGTTCTCAAGGGCATCGATCTGTGGATTCCAAAAGGAAAAATGATCGCTCTTGTTGGTGCTTCGGGGGCGGGAAAATCGACAATTGCTGATTTATTACCACGCTTTTATGATCCCACAGCCGGGAGAATTCTTTTTGATGGTCAAGATTTAAGGGATTATGAGATCAAATCTCTGAGAAAAGCCATGGGAATAGTCAGTCAAGACACTTTTCTCTTTAATAATTCTCTCCGTTTTAATATTGCCTACGGATTAAGCGATGTTAGTGATGCAGAAATTGTAGCAGCGACAAAAAGGGCGAATGCCTACGAGTTTATCTCCAAACTGCCGGAAGGATTGGATACGGAAATTGGCGATCGGGGAGTAAGACTTTCGGGAGGACAAAAGCAAAGATTAGCGATCGCTCGTGCCTTACTGCGAGATCCAGATATTCTCATTCTCGATGAAGCTACCAGTGCTTTGGATACAATTTCTGAGCGTTTAGTACAGGAAGCGATCGATGAACTCTGTCGCGAGCGCACTACTCTTGTGATCGCTCACCGTCTTTCCACTGTTCAAAAAGCCTATCAAATTGTGGTGCTGGACAAGGGAAAAGTGGCAGAAATCGGCAATCATGAGGAATTATTGGCTCAAGGTGGTCATTATGCCCATTTACACGCTCTGCAATTTAGTGATAGCAAAGGGGCTGACTCTAAGAATAGGGAAGATGAGCAAAAAAGAAAAGCTTATTTATCCTACGAAGCGAGAAGCAGTCTTAATAGTCTTTTAGGTTCTTTGCGTCTAGTATCTGAAGATTTAATCGAAGATTCTCAGGAGAAACAGGAAATTTTAGAAGAATCCTGTAGTTCAGCTATGCGACTTCTCCACATTATCGAAGACTACGAGTATTCCTCGACTCGATAGATCTCCTGCAAAAATCAAAAATCTTCCGTTAGGTGATGAGTCAGTTATCAGTTATCAGTTATCAGTTATCAGTTCACTGAGAAAACTCCCCACACCCTACACCCCACACCCTACACCCTCTTTCAATTCAGGAGACAGGAAATTTGCAGGAGGTTTCTAGAAAAAAAACTTAAGTTATACTAAAATAGTTAGTACAGACAGGTATCTTCCCAGACGGTGAAAAGGAATTATTTACCCTTGAAAACCACAGTTAAAGTCAGCACACAAACCCAATTACCCCTACATCTAGTTATTACCCATCCCCAGTATCGTTTTGTCGATTTATTCGCGGGAATCGGTGGTTTTAGAATCGCTTTGGAGAAATTGGGAGGACGTTGTTTAGGCTATTCAGAAATCGATAAACAGGCAATCCAAGTTTATCAACAAAATTTTATTAGCTATCTCAACAGGGATGAAATTGCTTTCGGAGATGTGAGTAAAATTAGCAATTTACCCGATAATCTTGATCTTATTGTCGGCGGCGTTCCCTGTCAACCTTGGTCGGTGGCGGGATGTTTACGGGGATTTGAGGATCCCCGGGGAAAACTCTGGTTTGATGTGATTAAATTAGTCCAGAAAAGTCAACCGAAAAGCTTTATTTTCGAGAATGTCAGTGGGTTAGCTAGTCCTCGCAATCGGGAGAATTTAGAGTTAATTATCGATGAATTAACTAGCTGTGGTTATCAAGTTTACTGGCAGTTATTAAATGCCTACGATTTTGGTTTACCCCAGAATCGAGAGAGAGTTTTTATCGCAGGAATTAGACAAGATATAGACAACTATGAGCGGTTTAAATTTCCCTTACCTTTGGGTATCCATCCGAAGGTTTTAGATATTTTAGAAGACATCAAGAATATTCAACCCGTCGAGAAAGTTAAGTTATCCGCAGATACTTTATTTAATGGGTTTGTTCCTCCATCGAGAACTCGTTTTCAAAAAGAAGATGAATTAAATGACTTCTTTATTTTTTCTGATCTAAGAAATGGTCACACCACTATTCATTCTTGGGATATTATCAAAACTACGGAACGACAAAAAAGTATCTGTTTAGCTTTGCTGAAATTAAGACGCAGTAAAAAGTATGGCGAAAAAGATGGTCATCCCGTGGCTTTTTCTGCTTTTTTGGAAATTATACCCGATCTAAAAATCGAGGAACTAAATCAGTTAGTTTCTCTGGGGATTTGTTGGCAAACGCAGGAGGGTAAGTATGAATTTATTAACTCAAAAAATATGACGGGAATTAACGGCATTTATCGGATTATTTTACCGACGGCCGATATTATTCCTACCCTAACCGCTACGGGTGCTAAAGATTATATTGCTACTATTTCAATTACCGCTACTCATCCCCAAGAATACAAACAATTGTTTTTAAAGAAAATCTATAAACCCAAAAAGTTTCGAGAAATTACTCCCCAAGATGCGCGTAAATTACAAGGATTCCCCGATAATTTTATCTATCATCCACAGCCAGCTATTGCCAAAAAACAATTCGGAAACGCTGTTCCTATTACTGTAGTGGAAGCAGTAGCAAGAAATTTACTACAAGTTATCTAATACTAGGATGAAGATTATCTTAACCTAGTTGTCAAGGAGATTAAAAATTGAACCATTTTCTAGTAAAAATCCAACTACTTTAAATTGAAAAAATGATCATGTTTAAACGATACGAAGCTGATGAACAAGTTATATTTCACGGTGATTCTTTGCCGATTTTATCCAGTGAGATTGCCTCTAATTCCGTAGATCTAATTTTTCTCGATCCTCCCTATAATATAGGTAAGCATTTTGCCGATTTTTACGACAAATGGGAATCGGAAAATGATTATATAAATTGGGCAAATCAAATTCTTGATCATTGCCTTCGCATCTTGAAACCCCAGGGAACATTATATGTTATGGCCAGCACTCAAGCAATGCCTTACTTCGATCTTTACTTAAGACAAAAAATGACGATTCTTAGTCGTATTATCTGGCATTATGATAGTTCAGGAGTACAAGCAACAAAATACTTTGGTTCGATGTATGAACCAATACTTCACTGTGTGAAAGATAAAAATAATTACACTTTTAATTCAAAGGATATTAAGATAGAAGCAAAAACTGGAGCAAAACGAAAACTAATTGATTATAGAAAAGCGATTCCCAGTCAATACAATACAGAGAAAGTACCGGGCAATGTCTGGTATTTCCCTAGGGTAAGATATCGCATGGATGAATACGAAAATCATCCCTCACAAAAACCTGAATCATTGCTAGAAAGAATTATTTTGGCCAGCACTGACAAGAGTGGAATTGTGCTTGATCCATTTGCCGGAACTTTTACAGCTGCAGCTGTAGCTAAACGTTTGGGAAGAATTTCTATTAGTATAGAATTACAAGAGGAGTATTTAAAAATTGGTCTTCGACGGATTCTCGGATGGCAAGAATACAAGGGAGAAAAGTTACTCCCTCCTCAAAAAAGCTATAGTAGAAAAAGCGAAAATAAACAAGAATCTAACTTTGTACAGGAGAGTCTTTTCGATGTCGATAGTCAAGCATGAATTCACCAAGATAATTATTAAAATTATCGATAATTACTTTCCCAATCGGGGAAATAGCATTTTAAATGCTAGTGAGTTATTGCAATATTTGAACATTAAAACTAGAGCCGCTAATCGAGGTTCTAAATCCCGAGCAGGATTGGCTAACCATTATGCCATTTATGTTTTAGTGGAAGACTATATTAATAATGAGTTTCATCTTAAGGATGGATACGACGATTATCAAGGCGCTCAGTATATGACACTTTTTCGCAGGCAAAGGGAGCTTCCTTTTGGCGATAAATTACAAAATCATGCTCTCAATCATCGAATGAACTACCCCGCCGCAAGCGGACGGGGTATCAGAATCAAAATAGACTCAATTGTAGATTTTGGTGTAGCTGCAGGTATTCTTTATCTTGTTCTTTTACATATCTCGCTATCATACCTTCATCCCCATGCTTTCCTACCGTACTTGCGTAATATCCATCACTCCAAAACTCTCCTCCCCACAACTGCTTTTTCACTTGAGGACACTTTTTGAAAATTTCTCTCGCCGTTATACTTTTAATCATTGTCACTATCCTTGTCACACTATAGGTCGGTACTGATTGCACCAGAAAATGCACATGATCTTTATCCACTCCAATTTCTACAAACTTGATCTCATATCGTTTTTCCATCTCTAGACAGACTTCTTTTAACAAGCTATCTACCTGTTCGTCGAAAACGGCTTTACGATATTTGGCTGGGAACACTAAATGATATAGCAAAACACTTACATTATGGCTCTTATGGATGTATTCACTCATTTTTCTATTATACGCCGCGAGCGGCGGGGAATTAGACCCGAAGAGATTAAATCAGGAATTTAAAAAGTATTTTCCTACTTTATCTTATCTGCCTATAATTAGAGATGTGAAAACCAATAGATACTGGATTAATGAGAATTTAATTAAGTTTTATCTAGAGGGTAATCAAGTTAATATTGCCCTGGTCATTATAGATATAATTGATGCCTATGTGCAAACAAGACAAAAAGCATTTAATCAATTTATCAGCTATTGTCAACAGATGATTGATATTCAACAGCAAGAACCCCAGAGAGCCATTGAATTTATTCGGAGTTTACTCAGACCAAACATTGATGCTAGAGTTTTTGAGATTGTCAGTTATGCAATTCTTAAAGAGTATTATGGGGAACAGAAAATATATTGGGGATGGTCGCCTGATCGCTTAAATTCTGAATACTTACTTTTATATAAAACTGGTCGAACAAATGCCAATGACGGGGGGATAGATTTTGTCATGAAACCCCTAGGTCGATTTTTTCAAGTTACGGAAACGATAGCTGCTGATAAATATTTTTTAGATATTGATAAAGTGCAAAAATATCCCATTACTTTTGTGGTTAAAACTGAGCAGACTTGCGAGGAAATTTTAGAAAAAGTTGCGGAGCAAGCTAAGATAAGATACAAGATCAGGGCAATTGTCGAAAGATATCTAGAATCTGTAGAGGAAGTGATCAATATTCCCGAATTAATCAACCGTTTTGAGCGGGTTTTAGCTCAAGGTAAAGGAGGAGCGGTAATTGCAGAAATGGTTTTACAGAGCCGGATTGAGTTTAACCTAGAATCAGACCCATAAAGATATCTAACTCCCCAGCTAAACTAGAATAGAAAGATAGGAAAGCGATCGAACTTAGAATGACGACCGAAATTGAAAAAGAACTAGAAACCAGCGAAGCTGTCTTGGAAAAACGGCGAAATTTTGCCATTATCTCCCACCCTGACGCGGGAAAGACCACCCTGACCGAAAAACTGTTACTATACGGGGGTGCAATCCATCAAGCGGGTGCAGTCAAAGCAAGACGCGACCAACGCAAAGCCACCTCCGACTGGATGGAAATGGAAAAACAACGGGGAATTTCGATTACTTCCACGGTTTTACAGTTCGATTATCGTGATTTTCAGATTAATCTCCTCGATACTCCCGGCCACCAAGATTTTAGCGAAGATACCTATCGTACCCTAGCCGCTGCCGATAATGCGGTGATGTTAATCGACGCGGCCAAAGGTTTGGAACCGCAAACGAGAAAACTCTTTGAAGTGTGCAAACTGCGTCAGTTACCCATCTTCACCTTTGTTAACAAAATGGATCGCCCCGGCCGCGAACCTCTGGACTTATTGGACGAAATCGAGCGAGAATTAGGATTACAAACCTATCCCGTCAATTGGCCGATCGGAATTGGCGATCGCTTTCGGGGAGTCTTCGATCGAGCAACCCAGACCATACACCTGTTTGAACGTCGCTCCCACGGCTCTCAGGAGGCGCAGGAAACCGTGATCGAGCTTGGCGACCCCAAAATTGAGGATTATCTCGAAAAAGACCTGTATTACCAGTTAAAAGAGGATATAGAACTGCTCTCGGAATTGGGTGCAGAATTGGATTTGCCAGCAGTCCACGCAGGAGAAATGACCCCGATCTTTTTTGGTAGCGCCATGACCAATTTTGGGGTGAAATTATTCCTAGAATCCTTCCTCGACTATGGATTGCCACCCAGAGGACGCAATTCCTCCCTAGGAGTCCTTGATCCCACCTATCCCGATTTCACCGGTTTTGTCTTCAAACTGCAAGCAAACATGGACCCCAAACATCGGGACCGGGTGGCCTTTGTGCGGGTATGTACGGGGAAATTTGAGAAGGATATGGTAGTAAACCACGCTAGAACTGGTAAAACTATCCGTTTATCCCGTCCTCAGAAACTTTTTGCCCAAGATCGCGCAGTTATTGAAGAAGCTTATCCCGGAGATGTGATCGGATTGAATAACCCCGGGGTCTTTGCGATCGGTGATACGATTTATATGGGTAAAAAGCTCGAATACGAAGGTATTCCCTGTTTTTCTCCAGAATTATTCGCCTATCTCAGAAATCCTAACCCTTCCAAGTTCAAACAGTTTCAAAAAGGAGTCTCGGAATTACAGGAAGAAGGGGCCGTACAGATATTATCCTCGATCGATGAATTTAAACGCGACCCAATTTTAGCCGCTGTCGGTCAATTACAGTTTGAAGTGGTGCAATTCCGTCTTTTAAGCGAGTACGGAGTCGAAACTACCCTCGAACCCCTAGCCTATAGTTTAGCCCGTTGGGTAGCCGGGGGTTGGGCCGCTTTAGAAAAAGCCGGTAAACTCTTTAATACTTTAACTGTCAAAGATTATTGGGGTCGTCCCGTCTTATTATTCAAAAATGAGTGGAATTTACAGCAAGTTAAAGAAGATCATCCCTCTTTGCAATTAAACTCGATCGCACCGGTAGGATCGGGAGTAGAACCGCAATCCTAACTATTAATCCCCCAAGACAATTGCCGAACTGGTCAGGACAAGATAGCGACCCCCAGACAACTACTCTAAAGTAGAAATGGTCAGAAAGTCTCGATCTTTCCTAACACTTCGGATGTCTCAAAGCACTATCGTTGACGAGTCCCTCTCCATTAGAAAAAGTCCTCCTGTCAATTCCCGAATTAATCCCTGTTTAATTCGCTTTTGTTATTTTCTGGGAAACTATCTAGTTTTACCAGCTTTTTTCAGCAAAATAACGGTGACAGGCCAGGAAAATATCCCCCTAACGGGAGGTGTCATCTTGGCACCTACCCATCGTTCCCGTTGGGATGCCTTGATTTTACCCTACGCGGTGGGACGCTTAGTTAGTGGACGGGATTTGCGCTTTATGGTTTCCGCTAACGAGATGAAAGGGGTACAAGGTTGGTTTATCCGACGTTTGGGGGGTTTTCCCGTCAACACCGATCACCCCGGTATGGGTAGTCTGGTCCATAGTGTCGAACTTTTGGCCGAGGGGGAAATGGTGGCGATTTTTCCGGAAGGGGGTATCTGTCGCGATCGAGTGGTTCATCCCCTTAAACCGGGAGTAGCGCGGATTGCGTTGGAAGTCAAGACGATGAAACCCGATGCCGATATCAAGATTTTGCCAGTAAGTATTAGTTATAATCAGCCTTACCCTGGATGGGGAAGCGAAGCAACAGTAAATATCGGTCAAGGGATTAATGTGCTTGATTATCAACAAAATTCGCTAAAACGGGAAACTGTCCGCTTAACCAAAACCTTGAGCGATCGCTTAAAACTTCTCCACGAGGATCAATCCCCTTAATCAGCTGTTGACTATCTACCGCACAAGTGGGATTTCGGGGACGGATTAAAATTATTGTTTTAACTATTTTTCAGCAAAAAAGTGGCTTTTCTAGTTTAAATAAATAATACTAAATCTGGTTATTAGTGCATGAGTAGAAAACGGGTTTCTCGGAGAAACCCGTTTTCTGTGCGTTACTCAACGGATTTAGTATAACATCTTGGTTTTTGCTGCTTCTGGCTCCTGAATACTGCCTCGGAAACCCCTTAGATCAGGGAAGATGTCCGATTGTTGCAGGGGGTCTAATGATAGAATGGGCATCAGCGAAAGTAGTTTGTGAGCGAAGTGATCCGATGCAGTTCCAAATCCAGCCAGACAGTGAAATACCCGCCTCTAAGCAATTATTTGACCAAATTCGCTTCGCTATCGCCTCTCGTCAGTATCCACCGGGCCATCGTTTACCTAGTACCCGTCAACTAGCTATGATCACGGGATTACACCGTAATACGATAAGTAAAATTTATCAACAACTGGAAGACGATGGGTTAGTGGAATCCATAGCAGGTTCGGGGATTTATGTCAAGGCTCGCGGACATGAAAACGATAATTTATTGGGTTCGCCCCTATTGGAACAAAATCCAGAAATAGGCCGACTAATTAGCCAGAGTTTAGCCAGTTTTCTCGCTCAAGGTTTAACTCTAGAGCAAATTCGCGAGTTATTACTGGCGGAAATCGATTGGCGATCGCAGTGTAGTTCTCAAGTTCTTGTCACCATTCCCCGTCACGATTTGGGTGCAGGGGAACTAATGTTGAGAGAATTAGAGCAATCCCTCAAAATTCCCGTCCAATTAGTGGCAATGGAGGATTTAGCCCAAGTTTTAGCCAATACTAAATCTGCCACTGTTGTCACCAGTCGCTATTTTATCAGTGTGGCGGAGGAAATTGCCGCTCCTTTTCACCTGCGAGTCATTCCCATCGATATCTACGATTACAGCAAAGAATTGGCATTAATCAAAAAATTACCCACCGATAGCCGTTTGGGGATTGTCAGTATTAGCACCGGTATTATTAAGGTGGCCGAAATTTTAATTCATAGTTTACGGGGTGATGATTTATTAGTTATGTCCGCTCAAATTCATGAAACGGATAAGTTAAGAGTTTTAGCCAGAACTTCCCAGACAATTATCAGTGATCAAGCGAGTTATACTTTAATTAAAAATCTAATTAAGGAAGTGCGATCGGATTTAATTCGTCTGCCAGAAATTATCTGTAGTGATAATTATATTGGGGATAAATCAATTCAATTGCTCAGACGAGAATTAGGATTAGGTGGTTAGATGATAAGCTAGGACACATTTTAACCTCTGAATCTTCCCCCTTTGCTGTTACCTCTTGCCTTATCTCAACAAGCAATTTAAATGCGCGAGCAGCTGAACTTTAAAATTTAGTTTAATCTATGGTCACTATTGACAATGACCTAGAGTAAGTCGAGAATAAAAGCGAAAAAAACTTTTTAAGAAGTATTAACTTTTTAGTACAATGGCGGAAGGATAGGGATAAGCTCAATTTTTCACTCTTGAACGAGGCTAAATGAAAAGTGCTGACTGTTTAACGGTATCCCCTGGAGAACCGCTTACCGATTGGCAAAAACTCGGATTAGATTTGGTGGCTCGTTGGCAGGGACGAGATGTTATCCTAGCGATCGATCTTACCGGTAGTGTTAACTTTAATGATGAAGGACGGACGCGCCTCGGTCAAATTATTCGCGACAGTTTAAAAAATAACGATTCCGTTTATTTACTTCCCTTTGCTGATAATATCCAACCGATTGCAGAACCGATTTTAATTCGCGGAAAGGAAGATATAGACGCGGTTTTAAAAGCGATTCCTTGGCAATCTAGCCAGAGTGCTAAAAATACCGATATTCAGCGCGCAGAATGGCACGTTTATACTCGACTGGCACGCTTAAATCAGTGTCGTTTAACTGCCAATCAAGCTATCAAACCCCAGTCGGTAGTTTGGATTACCGATGCACCCCTTTCTACTGCTGCGGGGATTACTTCGCAACAGTGGATAGAAACCCCAAAAAATAGCCCTTTTCGTCTTGCTAATTCTCCCGAAAGTTTGGAAAGAAAAAACTGGCTTAATTCCCTACCAATTAATCTAAGAACCCAAGAAATTACTGCCAGTAACGGCAATAAATATAAACTATCAGTTGTTGATATTGCTCCCACAGCACAGGAGTTTTGCACTCCCGCACCGGGAGGACAAGAAACCTGTTTGATTAATCCTTATCTCTTGAGTCAGTTATGGTTGCCAGCATTGGCAATTATATTAATGGGAATGGGGGGAATAGTAGCGAGTATTTTGGGAATTCGTCACTGGTTGCGGTTAAATACTGCTTGGACTATTAAAGTCTCATCTCATCAGGATGAAGATGAAACCCAAAAATATATTTTAAAAACATCCGGAAGAATTAACATCGGTGGTGAAGAATATAATAAGAATACCTTTTCTCATGCTGGGGAAGAAATTCGCTGCTATTTAGAAAGACGCGGCAATCAGTTATATCTGAAACCCACTAAACAAGCAGAGATTTTTTATCGAGGTAATCAACTAACTCAGGAGGTAAAAATAGATAAAAATTCCCTAACTTTAACTTATCACCATAACAATCAAGATTTTGACCTACAAATTCAGATTAGCAAAAAATAACTTCAGGAGATTTAAACCATGGCTAACACCAGTCAAACCCGCGCTATCAAACGGACAATTATCATCGGATTAGGTGGTACTGGTCGAGATGTGTTAATGAGAATTCGTCGCTTTATTATTGATAAATATGGGAAGTTATCTAACCTACCCGTTGTCAGTTTTGTTCATATTGACACAGACAAAAACGCTTTCAATGGTTCGGGTTTACCCACAGGAAATAGCTATCACGGGGAAGAAATTCTTCTATCAGCTGCTGAAAGAGTATTCATTAATATGAATGCTCAAGATGTTAACAATCTCACCTATGAACTTGAACACAAAACCCTTTTTGAAAGTCCCTTTTCCCATATTGAAAGCTGGTTAGACCCAAGACTAAAAAAACAAATAACTGCCATTGAAAATGGTGCGGGGGGTATTCGTCCCGTCGGTCGTTTAGCTTTTTTCCATAACTATCAAAAAATTCAAGAGGCAATTGAAGCAGCGGAAAGACGAACTTCTGGTCATGAACCCTTTATGTTTAGCGGTAAAGTTAACGGTCAAAGTTTTAATGTCCAAGAGGGTTTAAATGTCTTTGTTGTTGGTTCTTTGTGTGGGGGAACTGGTAGCGGCATTTTCCTCGATGTGGCCTACAGTTTGCGTCATATTTTACAACAAACCGCCGAATATACATCCTTTGGTTATTTGGTAATTAGTCCTAAACTTTATGGTGATGGGGCAATTATGAGAGCTAATACCTATGCAGCTTTGAAAGAGTTAGACCATTATACCAATGAAAGTAATTCCTTTCAAGTCTGTTATGATAAACAAAATTTCGTCAACATTGATGAAAAACGTTCTCCTTTTGATTTTGCCTACTTAGTTTCTAATCGCACTGCGGGAGATTACCGGATTAATAACAAAGGTAAATTATGTAATGTCATTGCTTACAAGATTTTCTTGGATTTTGCCGATGAGTTATCTCCTCACATCAAAAGCAATCGGGATAACTATAAAGACCCGATGATTCGTAAAGATAATCATCCTTTTCAGATGTGTCAAGGTTATATCTCCTTTGGACTAGCGAGGATTTATTTTACTCGCGACCGAATTGTGCAGATTGGTCTCAATCGTTTTAGTCTCAAATTAATCAAATTTTGGTTAGAGGGATATGGTCAAAGTCCCAGTGGACAAGAGTTATTAAGTAAGTTCCTAGCTAATTGGAGTACCCAAAGTAATAAGGATTATTTTACTGCCAGATTGGAAGAAGCAACCCTAGAGAATAATAAAACTTTTTCTAAGACTTTAACCTCTTGGAAAAATTCCCTAGAGGAAGAAATATCTAATAGTCAAGATTTGGAGAATTTACCCCAAACCGTCAAGCAATCCCTAGAAAAAGAGTTTCGCAAAGTACAGGGGGGAGAAACAGATAGCAGTCGCGGAATTTGGTTAACTCTGACCCAACAAACTCAACCTAAGTTAATCGAAAAATTTAAGTCAGATATTGACCAATTTTTGGAGATTGTTCTTAATCCTGATAGCTTAGAATTTTCTTTGGAAAATAGCCTATCTTTTTTGGTCGCTTTACAAGTACAGATTAATACCTACAAGGGTAATCTAGAGGAATTATCTCAGAATAATAAAGGGTTTCATTCCTCGGAAAAAATTGATAATATTTGGCGAAATGTTAAACAAACTCTCGAAGATATAAACGGGAAAAAGTCTGTCTTCAAGATGTTTAATAAAAATGCCAATAGTGAGAGAATCAAGGCCGAGTTAAGAGACTACGTTCAAAGCGGACAAAAATTAATTCAGCATAACTTTAATTTCAGCATCAATGGGGAATCCAGAAAGATTGTTGAAGCGATTCTCAAGCATATTTCTAGTCGAATGCTGCAGATACAACAACTGAAAGAATCCCTATATCAGCTAATCACAGAATACGATAAATACGAACAGGAGTTAATGCAGTTAAATCTCGACGAGATGACTGGGGAAGGTATTTTCCCAGAGGAGAATATTGATAACTGTATCCCTGACAGTAACTCCCGAACTCAATACATTTCCGTTAGTCAAAAAGTCACCAATAATTTAGGCTATAATGCTTCCCTATTCAGTTTATTTAGCCAATCCTTTGTTATTGACAATGAGACTCTCAAAGAGACTCTAACAGCAACAATCGAGAAACAGTTTCAATCAGTAAGCACCAATAAAATTGATGCAGTAATTAAGCGATTTATGGGTCAATATAAACCCCATGATTTTCCTGAACGCTTGGCGCAAATTCTGCGAGAAGCTGATTTAATGTTACCGATAAATGTTAATGATGCTTACTATCGCTTGCATCCAGATAAAAAATTACTAATTGGGACTAAGGACGATAATTCACCCACCATGCAAAGATTCCTGAATACTCTCGAATCTGATTTAAATATTAATCGGGGGACTTCTTTTAAATCAATTCAAACGGACGAAGAAATCCTCATTACCTACGAGTTTGGTGGGTTTCCCCTAAGAATCATTACTGATTTATCTGGGTTGCAAAAAATCTATCAAGACCAAAAAAGAATCAGCATTTTACACAATGATTACAGAATAGATTTTGCTGATATTATCCCACCACCTGCCAAATTAATTGAGGAATTAGAGTTTATTTTCTATCCCGCAATTGCTCTCGGTTTACTAGAATACGATGAGGAGGATGATACTTATCAATTAGTCATCGAAGGCGATTTATTTAACAATAAGTCCATCATTGACATTAGCGGTAATTGGCGACTTGCTTTAGAACAATTTGCTTCTCGTAAGGACATGATTAATGCTTTACAGATACTGCTTAATCAGGCAAAAAATGAGATTTTAGCTAATCCTCCTCTATTATTTACTAACGAGGGTGATTATTTTCAGAACGTCAGCTATTTTGTCAATAATGTCAAAAATTTACCCTCCTATCACCCCAATTATCGCTACAAAGATAAGGTAGCTGGACAAGATGGAAATGCTCAACAGGAGGCAAAAGAAGGAATTATCACCCGTTTTGTTAATCAACTGAAAATGGAACTAGAAAAACGTGCTACTGAACAGAAAAAACTCGAAAGACAACAGCAAAAGCAACAAACTTTACTGGGAACAAACAATAACATTAGTCAACCCAGTTTACCCGCAGAGGTTAGCACTACTGATGAATGATAAAATTAATCAATCTTAATAATGTTTCCCCAGCTATCTCAGGAAACATTCACCCCCAACTCTCTCTATCAACCACAATTCGAGGTATCCAATAACTATCATGGCATTACTTAACCTTTTTCCTCCCTATCTGATTCTTTTAACTCTAGTCTTGGTTATTTTTCCCACCGTCTTAGCTGTGAGAATCCGGATGACTCTCTATAAACATCTCCAAGATTCAACTGCAAAAGTCAAGCGCTTAATTCGGGGAGAAAGTCGCGGGGTTCAACCTAAAATTATTTCTAATCTAGAGAATAGATTTAAGATAGCCAGTAGTCAACTAGATGATGTTAATACCGCAGCTTTGGTAGATGGTTTATACCATGAAGAACAATTTACTTTCATGTCTAAATCTCTTAGTTGCGAGAAATGGGATTATTTTGTAAGAGTGTTACCCAATCTCCTCCTCGCTTTTGGTTTGTTGGGAACTTTCTTCGGAATTACTCTCAATCTGACGGGAATCAGCACACTTATTGATATTAATAATGTCGATGTGCAAAGTTTAGGAGAAAAGCTCAAAACTCCCCTAGAAAGTATGGGGATTGCTTTTATCACTAGCTTAATTGGTTTAGCTTGTAGTTCTTTACTGACTGTGATTAACTTAATCTTTAACACCAACCTTGCTAAAGTAAATCTAATTAGTTCCCTAGAAGACTATTTAGATAACATCTTGCAGCCGACTGTAGAAGGGAATAGTCGCTTGGATAAAGCGGTTAATCGCATGGTGGATAAACAGCAAGCATTTCTGACTAACTTTCATACTGAGGTGACGAGAGTATTAGAATCTTCTTTAGGAAAAGTTGCTAAAGAAATTGCTGATGGTAATCAGGAAACAGCTAAGTTAGTCACCCAGGTTTGTGAAAGATTAACTGAAACTGCGGGAACTTTATCTACCGGTGCGACGACTTTTCAGCGTTCAGCTTTTGAACTTAACGAGCAAGTACCAATTATCACGCAAGCAAACCGAGAGTTTACACAATCCTCTCAGGAACTAAAAAATAGTGTACTGCTTTTTAAACAAGCGTCAGAGTTAATTGAAAAAAGTAACTTCTCTGGTAATATCGAAAGGTTTACCGCTAGTTTAGCAGAAACTCAAGCGAGATTTACTCAATCCACTGCACTACTAGAGCAGAATATCGGGGAGATTATCAGCAGTAATAAAAGAGCTAACGATTTAGCAGAACAAGTGTATTTAAATATCCAAGAATCTTCTCAAAAATTACAAAATAGTGCGCTAGGTTTTCTGGAAGCTTCCGAAAAAATCGAAAGTAGTCAATTTGCTGATAAGTTAGTGCAAGCAACCGCAGATTTAATGACTGCTCATCAACAGTTTGCCAATTCTACTACAGATTTAAACCAATCAACTCAATCTCTAGCTTCTTTAACTCAAGACTTCCACCGTTCAATGACAACTATGGTTGAGTTAGGAATAAAAATTACTGACTTGAATCAAAAATCTGAGATAATCCTAGAACAGAATCAGCAACGCTCAGTCACCGAACAAGAAAAGTTATCTAACATTCAGGGAGAATTAGTAAAATTAATCGAAACTGTGAAAACCTATCAAGATAGTTTTAACTCCGAGTCGAAACAATTAGGAAACCAACTTATCAATAGTCTCGATGAAAGACTCTCCCAAACCTCCGATAAAATCCTCACTGCTTCCCATGGTATTGAGCGCTCTAGTAATAATCTCGATGTGACTAATGCTAACCTGTCTCTGTTAATTGATACAGTGACAGAGCAACTTACTCAAGTCAAGGAAAGCTTACAGTCTGAGTTAAACCTTTTAAGCAATAACTTAGGGATGGTAGTTGATGATAAATTAACTAAGAACTCAGAACAATTAAAAGCAGTTTCCCAATCTATTGAGAAAACAGCCAATCAATTTGGTAGCCTTAAATCAGATTTTTCTCAAGTAATTAACGCAGTGAACACCAACACCAGTCAATTAACTGCTAACTTAGAATCTTTGCGAGATAAGTTAGAGAAAGTTATCGCTAAGGAAAATAAATCAAATCAGAAAATGATTGAACACATCTATGGAGAAATTCAAAAATGTTTAGCAGAACTGGAGAAAATTAACGATATGCGTTCTGACTTTTCTAACTTAAATAATAAGATGGAAGAACTTTCTGAATTTTCTAACTTAAAGGATAAGATAGAAAAACTTAAGGATGAGATGGAAGAACTTTTTGAGACAATCCCTAATCCTCCTCAAAAAGATGTTGAGAAGGGGATTAAGACTATATTTGATAACTTCACTAACAAATTCTAAGCAACTATGTCTAGACGTACCTACTACCGAGATGAAGATAAATCGGTGGATGTTTATCCCGCATTTACCGATTTAATGTCCAATGCTTTCATGATTCTGAGTTTATTTCTCCTCTTGGCACTTTTTCAGTCCTATAATCTCATCAGTAAACTGGAGGAAGCTAACCGAAAACTGCAAACAGCAACCCCGATAGTTATCGATGAAAAATCAGGAAAATTTAAATTTCAGTCGGGAAGTGCTGAATTAAACCCCGCTTTAAAAACCTATATTCGTCAGCGCATTATCCCCGCTATCGAAACCATTACCAAAGACAGAGAAATCGACTTTATTCAAGTAATTGGACACACCGACGGACAAGGAATACAGCAGACAAGTAATCTCGATAAAAATATCGAATCGGTTGCCAGCAGAAAACAATCTGTTAAAATGCTAGTACCCGGTTCTAACACTGATTTAGGATTAATGCGCGCTTTAGCAGTCGTCCAAGAAATCGAAAACACAGGTAAACTCAAAAACGTCAAATTTCGAGCTTTTTCCGCAGGACAGTTATACCTCCCATCGGGTAAATTAGCTGCGGTTAATCGTGACGCAGATGCAAGCAGACGCAGAATTGAAATCCGTTTTATTCCCCCCGGTAAAAAACAATGATTTATTCTATTTCTTCCACGGAATAATTAACCGTTTCTAGGGTGACATCCTCGTATAAATCCCGAAAAGATGCCGTCAGATTAATACTCTGCAAACTAAAACTTTCTTGCTGATAGGTTTGCAGAATCCATAAACCCTGTTCACCCCTGCGAAAAGTTTCTACTCGTTGGTGTTTACTATTCACTAAGACATATTCCTCTAAACTTTCTAGAGTTTGATAATCATTAAATTTATCACCCCTGTCAAAAGCTTCTGTGGAATCGGAGAGAATTTCAATAATCAATTTAGGAAAACTTTTGTAGGTAGCAGTTTCTCTATCTCTGTCATCGCAGGTGACAAGAATATCAGGATAATAAAAGTGATTGCGTTTCTCTAATCTGACTTTCAAATCGGCAAAATAAACCCGACAATCGGAACCCCGCAAATGATTACGAATGATAAAAGTGAAATTGAGTCCGATAATATTATGAGTATCCGTCGTTCCTGCCATGGCGTAAATTTGTCCATCGATATACTCGTGTTTAATGGGACTTTTTTCTTCAAACTGAAGATATTCTTCTGGGGTGAGATTATTATAGTGAGATAAAGCAATCATGGGTTTAATCGTTGAAGGAGATTTTCTTAAGGACTTTCGGGAGTATCATTAACCGTTTCTAGGGTGACATCCTCGTATAAATCCCGAAAAGATGCCGTCAGATTAATACTCTGCAAACTAAAACTTTCTTGCTGATAGGTTTGCAGAATCCATAAACCCTGTTCACCCCTGCGAAAAGTTTCTACTCGTTGGTGTTTACTATTCACTAAGACATATTCCTCTAAACTTTCTAGAGTTTGATAATCATTAAATTTATCACCCCTGTCAAAAGCTTCTGTGGAATCGGAGAGAACTTCGATAATCAATTTAGGAAAACTTTTGTAGGTAGCAGTTTCCCTATCTCTGTCATCACAGGTGACAAGAATATCAGGATAATAAAAGTGATTGCGTTTCTCTAATTTGGCTTTTACATCGGCAAAATAAACCCGACAATCGGAACCCCGCAAATGATTACGAATAATTGTGTATATATTCCCCGAAACAATATTATGAGTATCCGTCGTCCCTGCCATGGCGTAAACTTGTCCATCGATATATTCATGTTTAATGGGACTTTTTTCTTCAAACTGAAGATATTCTTCTGGAGTGAGATTATTATAGTTAGATAGAGCAATCATCTTTTTTTCTGCTAATTACAACTATATTAAGTACCTAAGCAAAATTAATTATAGCGTTTCCTAAGCTAGTGAGGTACACCTATTTTTCTTCCCTTTTGCCTTTTGCCTCTTGCCTTTTGCCTAAAACCCATAACTTTTGTACCTCAGCCGACTGAAAAACGCTATATACATCTAATCCGTTAGCCTTGTCCGTAATCAGTAAGCAGTATTAAGTAATAGTAACATTCCCTGATTACTGTTCACCGATAACTGAAAAGTCTCCCCTCTCCGAGTCTCAACTAGGAAATTAACTTTACAGGACTAGATACCTGTTGAAATACTGTCTAGGAGAACCAGCAAAAAGAGCCTCGAATGGTTAATCTATATCCTATGACCCTTGTAACCCACTATAACTACAGCTATGACAACCCTAATTGACTATTCAAATATTCAATCTTTACCCGAAGTTTGGTCAATAGTTGCCCAACGTTTCCCCAATATTATCGCTCTGCACGATCCCCACAGTAAACCGGAAGTAATTCTCACCTATCGGGAACTTTATCAACAAATTCAGCAATTTGCCGCCGCTTTACAAGCATTAGGAGTCACAGAAACCGAAAATGTCGCTTTATTTGCCGATAATAGTCCCCGGTGGTTTATTGCCGACCAAGGTTCTATGGCAGCTGGGGCCGCCAACGCGGTACGATCTGCTCAAGCAGATGCAGAGGAATTAGCCTATATTCTCGCTGATAGTGACAGTCAGACGCTGATTGTCGAAAATAAGCAAACTTTAGGGAAATTGCTGGCGAAAATCCCTGAATTGCCCCTAAAATTAATCGTGCTGCTCACCGACGAAGACCCCGCTACTGGGGCGATTTCCGTGCAGACCTTAAATTTCAAGCAACTAATGGCGATCGGGGCTGAGAACACCCTTAAACCCATCACCAAGGGCGAAAATGATCTGGCTACCCTCATCTACACATCGGGGACGACGGGACAACCCAAAGGGGTGATGCTAAGTCACGGTAATCTACTCCATCAGGTACGCAACTTAAATGCTATCTTTCAACCAGATCCCGGCGATCGAGTTCTAAGCATACTACCTTCATGGCATTCCTACGAGCGCAGCTGTGAGTATTTCAGTCTAGCCCAAGGTTGCACCCAGATTTATACCAGTATTCGCACTTTTAAGCAGGATTTAAAGCAATTTAGTCCGCAATTAATGGTGGGAGTTCCCCGTCTTTGGGAATCTCTTTACGAAGGTATCCAAAAACAATTTAGTCAACAACCGGCTAAAAAACAGAAATTGGTGCAATTTTTTCTGGAAAAGTCAGAAAAGTACGTTATTGCTAAACGTATCGCTGATAATCTCAGTCTAGATCACCTTCACGCTTCCCCCAAAGAAAGACTCAAAGCAAGAATTCAATCCCTCTTACTCTATCCCCTCCATGCCATCGGTGACAAGCTGGTTTATAACAAAATTCGCCAAGCAGTGGGAAATAAAGTTAAAATCTTCGTTAGTGGAGGTGGTTCCTTAGCCAGACATCTAGATACTTTCTATGAGATTGCGGGAATCCCGATTTTAGTTGGTTATGGACTGACAGAAACTTCTCCCGTCGCTACCGTCCGTCGTGTCGATCATAACCTGCGCGGGTCTGCCGGTCGTCCCGTCTTTCAGACAGAAATCTGTATTGTCGATTTACACAGCAAAGAAGTCCTACCCACAGAAAAACACGGTTTAGTCTTGATTCGTGGTCCGCAGGTGATGCAGGGATACTATAAAAAACCAGAAGCAACCGAAAAAGCGATTTCTCCCGATGGTTGGTTTGATAGTGGTGATATTGGTTGGTTAACCGCTGCCGGGGATTTAGTCTTAACTGGACGGGCCAAAGATACAATTGTTTTGAGCAATGGTGAAAATATCGAACCGCAACCGATTGAAGATGCTTGTTTACGCAGTCCCTTTATCTCCCAAATCATGCTAGTGGGACAGGATCAAAAAGCTTTGGGGGCTTTGATCGTGCCTAATCTTGATATACTGGCCAATTGGGCCCAAGAACACAAACTATCCTTAAATTTACCCGATGCTCACAGCGATCGCTCAACGATTCTTTCTAGCGATCTCTACAGCAAAAAAGTCTTAGCTCTCTACCAACAAGAATTAAAGCGCGAGGTCAGAAATCGGCCCAGTTATCGTACCGATGACCAGATTAAAACCTTTGAGTTAATTTTAGAGCCTTTTTCCCTAGAAAACGGCATGATGACCCAAACTTTAAAGATTAAACGACCGGTAGTAACGCAACGCTATCGCGATATGATTAACGAGATGTTTGCCAAGTAAATATTTCTGGCAAATATTCCCTAACCCCTTGACAAAAAAACCTTTTTAGGATAAGCAAATCATGGATGACGCACAAACCAGTTTATTACTGAAGCGCCCGGTGACAATTAAAGTCATCGTGACCCCCCGCTGGAAAGAAGAAGCACAACAGCAATTACAAGCACAAATGGTGCAAATTGATGCACAAATTCAACAATTAGAAAGCCAAGGACAAAGAGCGATCGCCGAAATTCAGCGTCAGAGTCTGATCCCCTTACCCCCTGCGGCTGCCCAACAGATTGACAATATTCAAATCCAAGTCAATCAACAGAAAAGTGAGTTTCTCGAACAAAAAAACCAGTATCTGCAACAATTGCAACAGGTACAACTCTTGGAACTCAATCAAGAAGTCGCCCAAGCACAACTAGAAAGCTTTTTCCGCGTTGAAAAAGGCGATAACTTAGTGGCCAAAATGAATGTAGAACTCGTCCTTAGAGATGGCATAGTCGAAGAAATTCGCGGCGAAATTTAAAGCTAGGGTGAGCATTTACGGGTCATTGTCAACTTAACCCTTAAAATCGGCAATAGCAAGGGGTATTCTCCCTTGCTCACCCAGAAAACCGTCCCTAGTTCACATCACCCCTGACAGGACTTGATCAGACCTTAAAAATATATTAAGATTCTTTATCGATCGCCCGGACAAACTCGCCTATATTGTTGTATAACTTCATCTCTCCATCGACTCACCCTTAATTAGGGTTTGCTGAAAAAGTTTTTCGTGGGGGTAGAGTGTGGGGTGTAGGGTTTTACCGATTTTGAGGGGGTCAATTACCTAATTTTCAGGGAAAAAGTCCCGGAACTTTCCCCCCCGATCACTCCCATCTTTGGTACTTCTTGATTGCCAAAAAGTCTAAAAGTCTTACCCAACAAGGGTTTTAGATTTATTCAGCCAACCCTAATTAGATCCTATAAATATAGAATCTCTATGCTTTCTTTCTTACCCACTATTCTTTTAGCTCAGTCCGCCTCGGTTCTGCCCCAGATAGAGAGGAAATTAATCACCCAATATCAGGAAGTGCGTCAGTTGCCCGGTCAACTGAATGACGTTCTAGTTTTTAATAGCAATAGTCCCGAAGTGGTAGAAAAAGAGGGAATTCTCCTCTCCACTTTCCCCGGTAAAGGAAAACGTTATCCCATAGCCCATCTCAATCATCCCCTACAAGGACGTTTTGACGTTTTCACCCACCACATCGCTCGTCAAACCGATCCCATCCGCGACCTACACCAGGGTCTGATCGTTACTAATCCCACCTCCAGAAACCTCGTTATCCGCATCCTGCAAGGAGTCAGTTACGTTACCTCCGCCGATGCCCCTTTTGTCGATTTGCCCTCTTTGGTGGAAGATCCCAACGGCCGGGTTTTTTCCGGTCCCGGTTCCCGTTTAGCCGGCGATATCATGCGTCGTCGCCATGATACCCAATTTCCCACCCAGATCGTCATTCCCCCTGGCCAAAGTCGGATGATCTTCGATCTAGTTATCCCCAGAAGTAGCGCCCGCTCGACTCTCCTCCGTCTCTACAGCGATGGACCGGTCTATATGGCCAATTTAGCCCTCTACGAAGTTCCCCAAAAAGTCAAAATCGAAGACAGGGAAATAGAAACCTTTCGTCCCCCTACCCTAGAGGAATGGCGTACCCTATTAGTTAAAGGTGATTTAGCCGCCCCTCGCGATTTCCCCCCCACTCCTCCCGATCAATGGTCTCCCGGAAGAAGAAATTTTTATGGTCGCGTGGCGGGAATTTCTGTCGGTTCGGAATGGGCAACCCGCATTGTTGATCCCAAAGGGGGAATTAATCTCACCATTCCTCAAGCCGGTCAAGCTTTTGCCTATCCTTTAAGTACGGTGACAGCAGCTACTTTTGGAACCAGACAAATTCAAAGCGCCCCCATGTTAGTGCGTTATCCCGATACGGCTTTCAAAGCTCACGGTAACTACGGTGTTCACTACTATCTGACTTTACCTCTATATAACAACACTAGCAAAACCCAGGTGGTGGCTTTGACTATTCAAACCCCAATTAAAGAAGATAATTATCTCGATCGCTTGCTATTTGTTGAACCCGTCCAGGGACCGGTATTTTTCCGGGGGGCCGTGCGCGTTACCTATCGCAACGCAATGGGACGCACCGAGGAACGTTTTTTCCATCTCGTTCAACGGGAAGGACAACAGGGAGAAGCTTTAGTACAGATAGAACTTCCCCCCGGCGCCCGACGCGACGTTAATCTCGATTTTCTCTATCCCCCCG
>NZ_JADEXY010000273.1 GCF_015206885.1 Microcystis aeruginosa LEGE 91341
AGAAAATATGTCAAGAGAAAGCCAGTGCATTCATTGTGGAAGTAAAACGGAAAAAGTTCATCAAAACAATGAATTAACAATCCGAGATTTACCCTTTGGAGAACAGGCATTATATCTGAGAATTAATCGTCGTCAGATGAGATGCGAGAAATGTGGGAAAAAATTCACAGAAGAACTAAATTATTTGCCAAAGAAAAGAACCTACACAGACAGATTTAGAAAAAAAATAGTTGCCGAAGTCCTGAATAGTGATCTCAAAAATACGGCAGAAAGAAATGGGGTAAGCGAACAAGAAATAGAAACGATGCTCAAAGACTTAGGAGAAGACTTAATAACCGCAAAACCTCAAGGTCTAAAAAAACTAGGAATAGATGAAATAGCCATGATAAAGGGAAAAGAAAATTACTATGCTGTGTTAGTAAATATAGACACAGGAAAAATTGTAGGTTTAGTGGAAAAAAGAACAGAAGAAGCATTAACAGAATATCTAAAACATTGGGGAGAAGAGGTTTTGAGCCAAATAGAGGAAGTAAGTATAGACCTGTGGATAGGGTATAAAAATGTGGCAGAAAAACTAATGCCTCAAGCTCAAATAGTAGGAGATAGATTTCATGTAATGAAACAAGTAAATAACGAGCTAGATGAAGCCAGAAAGGAGGTAAAAAGAGAGGCAATTAAGATAAAAAATAAGAAAAATAAAGAAAATATCTTAGCAGGAATAGCCAAGAGCAAATATGCCTTGTTAAAGAATGAAGGATACTTAGTAGAGAAAGAAAAGAAAAAAGTGGAAGAAGTATATAAAGTGTCTCCAAAACTTGGGGAAATGCACAAATTAAAAGAGGCATTTAGAGAAGTATTTGAGAAAAATACGGAGGGGAATGAGGGATTATTTGCCTTGAGCGATTGGATAAAAAAGGCGATGGCTTACTTTCCTAAAAGCTGCCAGACAATTCGGCGGTGGATTGACGAAATAACTGCCTATTTTGATAACCGAACAACCCAGGGAACAGTGGAAGGAATTAACAATAAACTGAAGGTGATTAAAAGGAGAGGCTATGGATTTAGAAACTTTAAAAACTTTAGTCTTAGATGTTTATTAAATTGGCATTTTGCTAGTTGATTTTACATGGTAAGTTCGGAAGAACC
>NZ_JADEXY010000053.1 GCF_015206885.1 Microcystis aeruginosa LEGE 91341
AGTTGGGAATCTGGTAATGTACCGCAAGTCCTTCGTCATCGCTGTGCTTATCTAAATGGTTGCCTTTTTTAACTTTTTTATTGATCTCATTAAGCATTTCTACTTATTGCAAAGGTGAGATGCTCCCGATTTAAATTGCCAGATAACTTTGCTGTTTCAATCCCTAATAGGGCTTAAGATTAATTGGAACTTTTTTGATATTGTAAACCCTCCAGTTACATCTAAAAATCCTGTTTCAATCCCTAATAGGGCTTAAGATTAATTGGAACTCTTCAATGTCTAGTCCGACACTAAAGGCAATTGAAGTTTCAATCCCTAATAGGGCTTAAGATTAATTGGAACCCAAAAAGATGTTAAAAATTTTCTCTCAGATATTGGGTTTCAATCCCTAATAGGGCTTAAGATTAATTGGAACCAGACGGCATTTAATGCCTGTAAAGCAGGATAAGCGTTTCAATCCCTAATAGGGCTTAAGATTAATTGGAACATCGCTCAAAAAATTTTAATCGCCGCTCTATCGCTTCCCTTGTTTCAATCCCTAATAGGGCTTAAGATTAATTGGAACTTGAATCTGTGAGCGTGAGTATAAATATTCACGGAAGTTTCAATCCCTAATAGGGCTTAAGATTAATTGGAACCTACGGCACTGATAGCGAAAAGCTGTCGGTGTACGTTTCAATCCCTAATAGGGCTTAAGATTAATTGGAACATAAATAGAGGCTATAGCAACAGATTGCACAAAAAGTTTCAATCCCTAATAGGGCTTAAGATTAATTGGAACGGGATGACCTTAATGATTGGTTTGAGAGGCTTAAGTTTCAATCCCTAATAGGGCTTAAGATTAATTGGAACTCGGACCCGCGGCCCCCGCGATACTGATTAGCTGTTTCAATCCCTAATAGGGCTTAAGATTAATTGGAACTTAATCTTTCTTAACGAATTAAGCTTACGGACTGGGTTTCAATCCCTAATAGGGCTTAAGATTAATTGGAACATAGAGCATCTAAAAGTGATTCAACGTGATACTCGTTTCAATCCCTAATAGGGCTTAAGATTAATTGGAACGTGATTGTTACAACTATAAGTTAATTTTATATAAGTTTCAATCCCTAATAGGGCTTAAGATTAATTGGAACAAACCCTCAATTATGGTGTTTTTTGGGCAAAAATGTTTCAATCCCTAATAGGGCTTAAGATTAATTGGAACTTGAGGGATTAAATCAGTACCGATCAGGCGGTAAAGGCAATGTTTCAATCCCTAATAGGGCTTAAGATTAATTGGAACTTAAAGAGTTTCGATTATCAATTACCGATTTAAAAGTTTCAATCCCTAATATAGCGGTAAGCGCTTGAGTGAGATACAAACCAAGCTTTGCCTAGCATGGTTTATAGCTCGTGACACTGTACCTCATACGACTGCACACCGTTATAGGGCTTAAGATTAATTGGAACCAAGGCATGGCTAGAAGCGCGGGGTGAGGTAAACCCCGTTTCAATCCCTAATAGGGCTTAAGATTAATTGGAACTGCCTTTTTCCCGCGCTCTGGGCCGGGAGTGTTAGTTTCAATCCCTAATAGGGCTTAAGATTAATTGGAACCTGATCCGATATTCCATATTGTTTGGCAATCGAAGGTTTCAATCCCTAATAGGGCTTAAGATTAATTGGAACATTATTCAAGTTGCCGCTCCTACACCAAAACCCGGTTTCAATCCCTAATAGGGTTTAAGATTAATTGGAACCCTTGATCAAATCTTGGCCACATTTACTATAAGTGTTTCAATCCCTAATAGGGTTTAAGATTAATTGGAACAATATTTAGATTTCTCCTTGGGTGATTTAAAAAAGTTTCAATCCCTAGTAGGGTTTAAGATTAATTGGAACCGGCAGCAGTAGCGGTTCCGGCGGCGTCGAAATAAGTTGTTTCAATCCCTAGTAGGGTTTAAGATTAATTGGAACCTTTCCCATTTAAAATTAAATTATTTAGCCTTTAGTCGCGTTTCAATCCCTAGTAGGGTTTAAGATTAATTGGAACGCATTTGTATCGCTTCTCGCTCCACTTTTGAAATGTTTCAATCCCTAGTAGGGTTTAAGATTAATTGGAACGTACCGGTCCTTGTGGCACTGGGATTGATATAGAGTTTCAATCCCTAGTAGGGTTTAAGATTAATTGGAACCTTTTATCGACTCCCATTCTCACCATATATCCTTTGTTTCAATCCCTAGTAGGGTTTAAGATTAATTGGAACGCTCGGTGCCGGCGGTGCTACCATTTCCATTTTTGTTTCAATCCCTAGTAGGGTTTAAGATTAATTGGAACATTCACTTTTTGTTAATGAAGAATCTGGTAAGATAGTTTCAATCCCTAGTAGGGTTTAAGATTAATTGGAACCCTGATGGCATTCCTGTTTATAATCCTGATGATGAGTTTCAATCCCTAGTAGGGTTTAAGATTAATTGGAACCCGCCGCTTGTTGGCGGGTCGGAATGCCCTAGTTAGTTTCAATCCCTAGTAGGGTTTAAGATTAATTGGAACAAGGGCTTCTGGGATGGTAGAAAGTACCATGACGTTTCAATCCCTAGTAGGGTTTAAGATTAATTGGAACTGTAGAGCGTCTAGGAGGGCTGCTTATGGCGTAACCGTTTCAATCCCTAGTAGGGTTTAAGATTAATTGGAACTTTTCGATCAATCAACCCACAAGGAAAAACTCGATCACCAGTTTCAATCCCTAGTAGGGTTTAAGATTAATTGGAACCTTCTGGTCAAGTAGATGGAGTGTTCGGGCAGCAGTTTCAATCCCTAGTAGGGTTTAAGATTAATTGGAACAAAGTAACTCTTGAGATATTACTAGCTTCAATAGTTGTTTCAATCCCTAGTAGGGTTTAAGATTAATTGGAACACCCACCCCCACAGATAAAAGTACCGAATACTTTTGTTTCAATCCCTAGTAGGGTTTAAGATTAATTGGAACGTATATGTTTGATGAATTGATCGGCAGAATTAAAGTTTCAATCCCTAGTAGGGTTTAAGATTAATTGGAACGAAGAGAAAAAGCTAAAAAGCTACTGTAAATCTCAAAGTTTCAATCCCTAGTAGGGTTTAAGATTAATTGGAACAAGATGTACGGCAAGGTTAGCAATAAAAAGTGATTAGTTTCAATCCCTAGTAGGGTTTAAGATTAATTGGAACCTTCGTCCCAAGTTGTTCCCTGCTTAATCTCAATGTTTCAATCCCTAGTAGGGTTTAAGATTAATTGGAACACTTAGCTAATCTTTATTCACTTCATCAAGTTGGTTTCAATCCCTAGTAGGGTTTAAGATTAATTGGAACTCTGAATTATCACTTTTTCAGTTGGCTTTGCTTCTGTTTCAATCCCTAGTAGGGTTTAAGATTAATTGGAACTAGAAACGATAGCTGTACTGATCATTTTATTAGATGGTTTCAATCCCTAGTAGGGTTTAAGATTAATTGGAACCAGTATTTGATCGCACTTGGTTTGAGATTCTTGATAAAAGTTTCAATCCCTAGTAGGGTTTAAGATTAATTGGAACTTTTCAACGCGAAAGAGCGATGTCAGGGGGGCGGAGTTTCAATCCCTAGTAGGGTTTAAGATTAATTGGAACCTGCTACAGATGGAGTAATCGGAGGTAGATTGCTGTTTCAATCCCTAGTAGGGTTTAAGATTAATTGGAACTCAGTAGAAAGAGAAAGCCCTCCGGCACTCATCGGTTTCAATCCCTAGTAGGGTTTAAGATTAATTGGAACAGGCAGTAATCGAAGCCATAGCCTTTAAGGCTCGTAAGGTTTCAATCCCTAGTAGGGTTTAAGATTAATTGGAACATTTTGATTCTTTTTAATGCAGATAAAGAATTAGTTTCAATCCCTAGTAGGGTTTAAGATTAATTGGAACTCGGAGCGGGGTTGCTGACAAGTGGAGTATTTATACTGTTTCAATCCCTAGTAGGGTTTAAGATTAATTGGAACGTTCCTTCTTCTGAATTAGTGGTTAGTTTGTACAAGGGTTTCAATCCCTAGTAGGGTTTAAGATTAATTGGAACATTAAAAAACAGTCAGTTTATTGAAGATGTCTCAGATGTTTCAATCCCTAGTAGGGTTTAAGATTAATTGGAACACTAGCAAAGCTTTCGCCTGTCTGAGTATCAATGATTGTTTCAATCCCTAGTAGGGTTTAAGATTAATTGGAACTTTGAGTTTTCCCCTTGATTTTTTGGGTTTCGTCGTTTCAATCCCTAGTAGGGTTTAAGATTAATTGGAACGCTCTTCATAATGCAATATCATCCCCCTTGATTTGTTTCAATCCCTAGTAGGGTTTAAGATTAATTGGAACAAGGCCCAGACGTATTGCCCACTGCCGCTTCCAACGTTTCAATCCCTAGTAGGGTTTAAGATTAATTGGAACATACCTATTGGAGTCGGGGCTAACAGTCTAGTTCGTTTCAATCCCTAGTAGGGTTTAAGATTAATTGGAACATATTCTAGATAAGCTTCTGTTTCTTTAGGATTAAGGTTTCAATCCCTAGTAGGGTTTAAGATTAATTGGAACTTTCTGCTGACACGCTAGACGCACTATTGTTGTCAGTTTCAATCCCTAGTAGGGTTTAAGATTAATTGGAACAAAAAATTGACCGATCCTCCAAAACCCAGGACAGAAAAGTTTCAATCCCTAGTAGGGTTTAAGATTAATTGGAACTTTTTTGTTTGTTTTGTATTCTCTAGTTTATGATGTTTCAATCCCTAGTAGGGTTTAAGATTAATTGGAACTATACCCACCCGGGAGCGCGGTTATTTTTTTGTCTTGTTTCAATCCCTAGTAGGGTTTAAGATTAATTGGAACCTGACTCTATCGCCGCTCATGACAAAATAATATTGTTTCAATCCCTAGTAGGGTTTAAGATTAATTGGAACAGGCTAAAGAACTTGATCATGAAACCTTTGAGAAGTTTCAATCCCTAGTAGGGTTTAAGATTAATTGGAACAATCCTGTTATAGTATTCGTCCCATCCACAATACCAGTTTCAATCCCTAGTAGGGTTTAAGATTAATTGGAACCAGTCTTACACCCGTTGATGTGGTGAACGTGCTCGCTCGTTTCAATCCCTAGTAGGGTTTAAGATTAATTGGAACCGAATAGTAGGAGGTCATCAACGGTAAAAATCATTGGTTTCAATCCCTAGTAGGGTTTAAGATTAATTGGAACTCGTGGGGATATGGCGGCTATCACGGCTATAGCCGCGGTTTCAATCCCTAGTAGGGTTTAAGATTAATTGGAACTTTAGCTTAGGTTGGATCAGGATTTATGCCGATGGTTTCAATCCCTAGTAGGGTTTAAGATTAATTGGAACCTCTGATGATGGGGATGATCAGGGATGGATGATTGCCAAGTTTCAATCCCTAGTAGGGTTTAAGATTAATTGGAACCAGGAATATCTATGGAAGAGTCTAAAAGTTACGAGCGAGTTTCAATCCCTAGTAGGGTTTAAGATTAATTGGAACGATGATGGGGATGATCAGGGATGGATGATTGCCAAGTTTCAATCCCTAGTAGGGTTTAAGATTAATTGGAACTTTCATCATAGATTTCTGTGATTTTTGGATCGTAGTTTCAATCCCTAGTAGGGTTTAAGATTAATTGGAACTGGTCTTGCAAGGATTCAATTTGAGAGCGATACTGTTTCAATCCCTAGTAGGGTTTAAGATTAATTGGAACCCATCGAAAAACAGATCATTACCAGAAGTAAGGGAGTTTCAATCCCTAGTAGGGTTTAAGATTAATTGGAACAATATTTTCGGGTTTTTCAATTTTTGTAGAAATACGTTTCAATCCCTAGTAGGGTTTAAGATTAATTGGAACCTTTATCTGCCTACCTTTGAGATGTTTAGAAAAGAGTTTCAATCCCTAGTAGGGTTTAAGATTAATTGGAACTTTCTTTTTATGGGTAAAATTAGAACATTCGTCTGTTTCAATCCCTAGTAGGGTTTAAGATTAATTGGAACGTTACTTGTAATTCCCCTGTAGTCTTGATCGGGGTTTCAATCCCTAGTAGGGTTTAAGATTAATTGGAACCTTACCGTTTTTAAGATTGGGAAAGTTATCTTTAGTTTCAATCCCTAGTAGGGTTTAAGATTAATTGGAACTCAAAATTGTTGAGTTGTTCAATGTTCTTTTATCGTTTCAATCCCTAGTAGGGTTTAAGATTAATTGGAACCTGAATCACCCTATCAAACTATTCACGTTCACGAGTTTCAATCCCTAGTAGGGTTTAAGATTAATTGGAACATGAAGTTTTTAGTCATCGATTCTCGATGTATCTCCCCGTTTCAATCCCTAGTAGGGTTTAAGATTAATTGGAACTATATTGTTGGTCTTGCTAATGATGCTAATGAGCGTATGTTTCAATCCCTAGTAGGGTTTAAGATTAATTGGAACCAATTTTTTCAGCACCTCGATATTGGTATCCAATTGGTTTCAATCCCTAGTAGGGTTTAAGATTAATTGGAACTTCAGTTTTCGCAGCGCGGGCTAGTGTGAATACAAGTTTCAATCCCTAGTAGGGTTTAAGATTAATTGGAACGACCTTAAACCATCTCATTCAGGATAGAATAGATGGTTTCAATCCCTAGTAGGGTTTAAGATTAATTGGAACCTCTCCTTCTCTTGATTATAGAGGGATAACATTGAGTTTCAATCCCTAGTAGGGTTTAAGATTAATTGGAACACTGCATACAGCAGGTGATCACAAGTTGTCAGACTGTTTCAATCCCTAGTAGGGTTTAAGATTAATTGGAACAATCTAATCAACAAGAGGGAGAGAGTATTAGCTTGTTTCAATCCCTAGTAGGGTTTAAGATTAATTGGAACTGGTTTAAGGTCTTAGTTTCTAATTTATCAATTGGTTTCAATCCCTAGTAGGGTTTAAGATTAATTGGAACCCTTATTGCCTAGTTTCTTCTTACGAGCCATAAGTGTTTCAATCCCTAGTAGGGTTTAAGATTAATTGGAACTTGTAACCGCATATTCTAGAAAATTCGGACGAGAAGTTTCAATCCCTAGTAGGGTTTAAGATTAATTGGAACATCTCCTATCACTTCCTCTATGGTTCCCACAGATTGTTTCAATCCCTAGTAGGGTTTAAGATTAATTGGAACAGTTGATTTATATGTCTGCTCCCAGTTTATTTCTGGGTGTTTCAATCCCTAGTAGGGTTTAAGATTAATTGGAACGTTTTTAGCACACCGTCAAAAGTTCCTTCGTCGTAAGTTTCAATCCCTAGTAGGGTTTAAGATTAATTGGAACCAACAGCTACTGGTGGCGCGATAACTGCTACTGATGTTTCAATCCCTAGTAGGGTTTAAGATTAATTGGAACTCTTTCGGTCGGTCGGGGAAGTGTCCCTATTGGCTGCCGTTTCAATCCCTAGTAGGGTTTAAGATTAATTGGAACTATCAAGGTAATACATTACTATCAGGTTATTCTGTGTTTCAATCCCTAGTAGGGTTTAAGATTAATTGGAACTCTTTTTCCATAATTACACCTTTACCTTTTTAAGTTTCAATCCCTAGTAGGGTTTAAGATTAATTGGAACATTTTTCCTTACGAGGTTGTGTAAAGTTGTTTCAGTTTCAATCCCTAGTAGGGTTTAAGATTAATTGGAACCAATATTTTTCTGATACATATTTCCACCCTTCCATGTTTCAATCCCTAGTAGGGTTTAAGATTAATTGGAACAAGGACCGGTACGATGAATTAAATAAACACGGGCAGGTTTCAATCCCTAGTAGGGTTTAAGATTAATTGGAACTATCCTTTCTCTGATAAAGAAGAACAATTAAAATTTTGTTTCAATCCCTAGTAGGGTTTAAGATTAATTGGAACGTGTTCATTTTTGGAAGGAAGCTTTAAGGGTAGCAAGTTTCAATCCCTAGTAGGGTTTAAGATTAATTGGAACTTGGCAAGTCAACAGCTAAAGAAAACAGAGATGTAAACCAGTTTCAATCCCTAGTAGGGTTTAAGATTAATTGGAACGCGGTTTGACTTCTTACGGGAAAAATATGATCCAGGTTTCAATCCCTAGTAGGGTTTAAGATTAATTGGAACTCTCCCGGCTGCTGATTAGATTCTAACAATATCAATGTTTCAATCCCTAGTAGGGTTTAAGATTAATTGGAACTAGGAAAAGTCAATGAAATTTCTAGTTTCCAAGATGGTTTCAATCCCTAGTAGGGTTTAAGATTAATTGGAACCATGAAGATAATCAATGGAATTATAGAATAATTTGTTTCAATCCCTAGTAGGGTTTAAGATTAATTGGAACAATTATAGACTGCCCTCGATTAAACGATCCGGACTGGTTTCAATCCCTAGTAGGGTTTAAGATTAATTGGAACCCCCCAAAAATGCCCACCCTAATTCTACGATCCCCCGGTTTCAATCCCTAGTAGGGTTTAAGATTAATTGGAACCAATCGCAGATATTCCGAGGAGTTTTGTGTACCGTTTCAATCCCTAGTAGGGTTTAAGATTAATTGGAACCGGATATGGCCACATATTTAGATGATGGACTCAGGTTTCAATCCCTAGTAGGGTTTAAGATTAATTGGAACCATAGACCTGTTACAATACTAAGAGTATTGATAGATGTTTCAATCCCTAGTAGGGTTTAAGATTAATTGGAACATGCTATCGGAATTATGATCCCGGAATAGATGAGGTTTCAATCCCTAGTAGGGTTTAAGATTAATTGGAACCAGATTCCCCTGAGATGATTGCTTTTATGGCTTTATTGTTTCAATCCCTAGTAGGGTTTAAGATTAATTGGAACTTTTGCCTAGTCGTTCGTCTAGCCGTTGAGTAGTCGTTTCAATCCCTAGTAGGGTTTAAGATTAATTGGAACCTCTAATTCCTTTAAGTCTTTGGCCTTGGTTTTAAAGTTTCAATCCCTAGTAGGGTTTAAGATTAATTGGAACGAGGACGCTCTAAATAGTAATTGGTTTGCACCTCTAGTTTCAATCCCTAGTAGGGTTTAAGATTAATTGGAACCTTGTTGGGACAGGGGAGCGATGATCCCAGTGGCTGTTTCAATCCCTAGTAGGGTTTAAGATTAATTGGAACGGGGTAGAGGGCAATTTTATTTTGCCGGAGCCTGGTTTCAATCCCTAGTAGGGTTTAAGATTAATTGGAACCCGATTGAGTATTAGCTCCCAAAAATTCTACCGAGTTTCAATCCCTAGTAGGGTTTAAGATTAATTGGAACTCCAACTGTGGGGGCTGGTATTCGCCCAGTAAACCTTGTTTCAATCCCTAGTAGGGTTTAAGATTAATTGGAACGCGGAATAAGTTGGCGCTCCTCCATTAGTCCCTAGTTTCAATCCCTAGTAGGGTTTAAGATTAATTGGAACTCTGTTTTTGATAAGTCATTAAAGCGGCCTAAACTGTTTCAATCCCTAGTAGGGTTTAAGATTAATTGGAACGATTAAATGCCCAAAAGGAAAATCATAAATAGCTGGTTTCAATCCCTAGTAGGGTTTAAGATTAATTGGAACTTTTCGGACTAAAAAAAAGTCAATATTTGCCCATCGGTTTCAATCCCTAGTAGGGTTTAAGATTAATTGGAACGTGCCATAATAAATGCTGGAAGCACCATTAAACTGTTTCAATCCCTAGTAGGGTTTAAGATTAATTGGAACCCACTCAGGGTCACAATCACGCCATCGATGAGTATGTTTCAATCCCTAGTAGGGTTTAAGATTAATTGGAACCGCCCAGTAGTAAAAGCTATACGCTATGGGGTTTTCGAGGTTCGTTTGCGCCGCACCCGCAATAAACCCATTGTACAGCAAGTGACCCACTTCTTCAAGAACCCGCAAAACCTTACGGGATAAGGTGCGCCCCACGTTGGAAAGGAAAATCATCTCGAATCTATATTGCATAAGCTTTCCAGCCACCACATAATAGTTAAGGATTTTTACAGCAACCCCGAGGCGCAACCGAGCTAAACAAAAAAAATTGTATTATCCCGGGGTAACTCACCACCGATACGTTCCACTTTACCCCGACAACAGGCGCAGAGAAAATAAAAGCGGATGCTATCGGTATCGGGTTTGATCAACTTACTCAAGCGCCCGCGGAGCTTAGCGTACTGGGTATCGGTTAGATCGCACTCAAAAACACTATACTGCACCCGTTGGCCGTAGGACTTTAACGTATTGTGAATTTTGGTTCGTCGCTTATCGTCGGAAATGTCGTAACTGACAACAAAATACATGACCGCCTCTACCTACTTTAAAATCAAGGGTGGATACTTATCCGTCTCGTCCATGAGATATTTCGCCATTAGTCGGGCCTGAATCTCGAAAGCTTCTTGATAAGTACACTGTTTACCCATTACCGGATGCTTAAACTTCGATTGTTTCTTCTGTTCGTACAAGCGCAGGAAAATCTGTAACCCCTCTCTCGTCAAGGAAACCGCACCGCTTAACGGTTCGGTGGTGAAATGTTCGGGGGTGAGATAGGGATGATTGATCCCATTGAGAACCACGGCATCAACGACGATCGCTCTAAATTCCTCCATCAGATCCAGTGCCAGCGAGGGGCGACCGTAGCGTTGATAGTGAAGATAACCGAGATAGGGGTCAAAACCGACCAAATTGATCGCACTCTGCACGTCATGGCGCAATAACGCATAACCCAGACTCAAAAGAGAATTGACCGGATCTCGCGGGGGGCGACGGTTGCGAGAGGGGAAGGTAAAAGTATCACCAAGAATTAGGGAATCAAAACAACTGAAATAGGCCGCGCTTCCGGCTCCTTCTAACCCCCGGAGAGAATCGATCCCTTCGACGTAGCTCAGGGCAAGCGCCGAGGTTGTTTCGATCGAGCCGATCGCTGCTTCCAAACAAGCGATCGCCGTTTGTAAATCCAAGTCTTTTCGATCGCGTTGACGACGGAGTAGAATGTTGCGGTAATTCTTCAGCTTGCCGCGGACGAATCCCCGCACTAAATGAATGGCTTTCGGAGAATCGCCGGCGGCCTGCCATTGCGCTCGACGAACGAAAATATTTTTGGTCATCTCTGGTTCTAGACGACCGAGATATTTTCCCGTGACGGTAACAAAACTCAGGGGAATATGACGTTCGAGCAGTTCGATCACCAACGCTGGGGATAGCGAACCGCGACCGAATAAAACCACTCCCTCAACATTTAATAAAGGAACATCGAGGATCGTTTCCTTGGATGCTTTAACCGTTAAACGCTCGTCATTTTTGCCGAGAAATGCGTCTTCTCTGGTCACATATACTGTTCCCATATTTTTTAGTCTTCCTCTTGATATCGTTGGACTTTTTCGGTTAATCGGGGCAAGCAGCGATTAAACAAACTGCATCCCTTGCAGCGGGGTGAATAGACCGCCGGGGGCATTTTTCCCGTCTGGATCAGGGTTTCAACTGCTCGGATCGTAGCGATCGCCCGTTGCCGTAAAGCAAGATCGATCGCCACCGGTTGACGCTGGTGAGAACTGGCATAGTAGATATAGCCAGTATCTAGCCTTTTTCCCGTCATTTCTTCCAAACAGATGGCTTGAGCGCACACCTGCAACTCGTCGTTATCCCATTCGCCTTTACTGCCCCGTTTGTATTCCACGGGGATAAATTCGCCGTCGTGGGACTCGATCAGATCGGCTTTACCGATGAGACGGTAATTGTCTGATTTGAGCCAGATAGCCCGAATTTGCCATATTTCCTCGCGGTTTTCCGCCCCGACGGTGTGAACTCGTTGGTGTAAATTTGTTCCCTCGATCGTATAGCTATTATCGAGAAATTCCCCGGCGACGAACATTCTCCAACAACGGTGGGGACAGTAGGCGTAATGGTTGAGAGCGGCGATCGGTATGTAGTCAGATTCATCCATAACTATCTTTTCTCCTTAGAAATTCTGCGAGTCATCCCCATTCCCATGGTGGTTTTCCGTCCCACTCCTGCATAGAGGGCAAAATCCGCCAGTACATTAATCGCTTTAATCTTTGCGGGTTCCACCTCTCCCAAAAGACGATAGTGAATCTCACCCACACAACCGAACGACTGGTTTTTATAGGCTTCGTCGGCTAATTTCGTTTGAATATCGAAGAAACTAGGGAAAATCGAGTCTAGGGCAATAGAATCGAAGGGGATACCGCTATAGCGATTCCAACGATTGAGAAGGCTATTAAACACCAGTTCCCGCGTCGGTAAGGCACTATCGAATTTTCCCTGCCGGAAGGTGACGGGGGTGGCGAAAAGGAAATCAAATTCCCGATTCGCTGCCGAGGCGTTTTCATACAGGTATTGATAAGTACAAGAGTTCGCCCAGAGTTGAACCGATTGCGGGGTAGCGAGGACGCTGGTGATGACGAGATCGGCGGAACCGAGATGCCAGGGTTGTTTTGGATTGAGATTCAACCAGAGCGAGGTTAATTTACCGAATAATCGGTCATCGAGCAGAGAAATCCGCCACCAGCAGGGAGTTTCGGAGGCGATCGCCCGTTCGTGTCGCCACTGCGGGGAATTTACTGTTATTTTCCCCCGCGATTGAATCTGTAGTGGCGATAAGGTGAAGGCTTTATCGGCCTCGGCTGTGTGTAGAATGTTCCCTAATTCCTGATCGACACTACTGACAAGGGTAAGGAATAGCGCATGAAGATGTCGTCCGGTGAGAAAATTCGGATAGATCGGCGATCGAGGTGTGAGATTGAGAACGAGACTGTAGGGCATTAACTTAATCGGGCCTTGGCGAAAATTTGTCTAGGAGTTAGGGTTAAATCGGGGAGGAGAATATCGCTAATTTCGTCATCGCCTTTTTTAATCGCCGGGGGTGCGTCGGGATAGAAAATCGTGATCTGCTTGGCCCGGGGATCGACGATCCAGACGCGACTGACTCCCGCTTTTAGGTAGTCCACGGCTTTTTCGCTCAGGCTGCTGAAGGATTGTTCAGGAGAAATAATTTCGATGACTAATTCCGGAGGAACGGGACAAGCTTCATCGGTGAGGGGAATATCTCCTAACCTTTCCGGGGAAATGTAGAGAAGATCGGGAACGGGACACCAATCTCGATCGTTTTTGCTGAGAATAATTGCCCATTCGATTCCCACTTCTCCCCGTCCTTGATTCCAGCGATCGAGTACGAGAAATAAAGCACCAGTTAAACGAGAATGAAAGAATTTCGGTGACATTTTTGCGATCGCTTCTCCATCGACTAATTCATAGGTAATATCGCCATCGGGAGCGGTTAGGGAGAGAAATTCGGGTAAAGTGAGGGGTTTAGAGGAGATAAGAGTCATAGTCAATTTTCAACCGAAGCGATAGGACAATCGAGCGGGAATTTTCAGATCGGGGCGATCGCTTATAACGAGACTGTAGGGCATTAACTTAATCGGGCCTTGGCAAAAATTTGTCTGGGGGTTAGGGTTAAATCGGGGAGGAGAATATCGCTAATCTCGTCATCGCCTTTTTTAATCGCTGGGGGTGCGTCGGGATAGAAAATCGTGATCTGCTTGGCCCGGGGATCGACGATCCAGACGCGACTGACTCCCGCTTTTAGGTAGTCCACGGCTTTTTCGCTCAGGCTGCTGAAGGATTGTTCAGGAGAAATAATTTCGATGACTAATTCCGGGGGAACGGGACAAGCTTCATCGGTGAGGGGAATATCTCCTAACCTTTCCGGGGAAATGTAGAGAAGATCGGGAACGGGACACCAATCTCGATCGTTTTTGCTGAGAATAATTGCCCATTCGATTCCCACTTCTCCCCGTCCTTGATTCCAGCGATCGAGTATAGAAGATAAAGCCAGAGTTAAGCGAGAATGAAAGAATTTTGGTGACATTTTTGCGATCGCTTCTCCATCGACTAATTCATAGGTAATATCGCCATCGGGAGCGGTTAGGGAGAGAAATTCGGGTAAAGTGAGGGGTTTAGAAGAGATAAGAGTCATGGTCAATTTTCAACCGAAGCGATAGGACAATCGAGCGGGAATTTTCAGATCGGGGCGATCGCTTATTTGGTAATATTCCCCGCGCATTCGTACATTACGGATTAAACTAACGGGAGGCATATTGATCACATCGTAGCCAATCACCTGATGGGTAAACATAACATCGAGAGGATTTAAAGGATAGGGATAGATAAATAAATCCTCTTTTTGTTTTGATAGGGAAAGTTCTGTCAGTTTTACTTCCGCTTTACTCATCCATTTTCCCAAACGAATCCATTTAGGAAGTTGTAGGGGGTGATGGGAAATGATAAAACATTCAAAAACACTTTCGGGAGCGATTTCTCGTATTCTTCCAAATGTTGGTAAGTTAACACTACTCTGTTCCATTCTGACTTGATACCGCAAATCTGCCCATTTGTAAGTGTGCGTAACATAGGCAAAATTAACAGGTTGTGCTGGAGTAACATAAATTCCTTTTTGATTTAGGGGTTCTAAATCTTCTTGATAATGAGGAATATGTTGTGAATCGTGATAACTACTTTTAGCCAATCCTAAAGCATAAGTCAACGCATAATTATGTAAATAATTTTCAGTTGCGTATAAACGACCTAACTCACGGGTTGCAAAGTAAACTGTATCTTGTAAAGTTAATTCGAGATGATAAATGTGCATAGTTTCCTATTTCTTTTTGATGACTTTGGCATTTTCAGCATAAGCTAAAGTTTCTTCAGCAACAGCATTTAGCCACTTTTTAAATTGAGTTTCATCAGATAAAATAGCTTCAGCTTCTTTTTCAAGAGATGTTAATGATTCTCCCTTAACTAACTGATATAACACGCCATCTTGTTTGATTAAATATTCAATAGCTTGTTCAGTTTTTTCCCTCATTTCTGCTACTCCATAGGGCGGTTTTTTTTCATGAAATAAATCATAGATTTTTTGAGTTAGACGTAAGTTAGCAAAAATATCACCATCAGCAAAAATGATACCAATTAAATAATTTCTCACTTGTCCTGTACGAGTTGTTTGTGCGCCGTAACGTTTAGTACGATAAATGTTATTTAACACATAAAGAAATGTGTTAGGAGTAGGATCTCTTAATGTAACAACAGTGGGAAAAGGGACTTGGGGAATAACATGATCTTGTTCACTAAAACGGTTAGTTGTACTTGTTCCACTTGTCATTGTTCCATCTTCATAAGGCGCATTAAGAGTCATTGTTTGGTGAGATTCTTCATAAGCAGGAACAGCATAAGCAGAGTCAATAAAAACCTTTGATTTTTCTGAACCTGACTCACCTACTGCATAACCATAAATAACACAATCTGGACAACCTCCACAGGGTTCACCGTTGTAAGTACAATCTTCAATTATTTTGTCTTTTTCTTTTTTGGCAATTCGTTCATAGTTGGTTGTAATCTGTTCATAGATTCCATAACGGCGTAATAATTCCCGTCCTGTTAATCTTTCAGGTGTGGTTTGTTTACGTTTAAATAACACCAGACGAGTAATAATATCAGTGCTATCTAACCCTGCTCTTACCCGTGCTACATTTAGCTCACCATCAGTTTTAAAAACTGCATAAGAGTCTGTTTCTCGTAATAGGATAAAGTGAGCATATTTAGCACCTGGAATTTTAGGAATAGAGGTTTGGAAATGAGATTTGTACTGATCAAACATGAGTTTTTTCTCCTATTTAATAATTTATTCTTGATCTTTTTTCTTGCTGTAGGTTTTGACATAATGAGCTTCGGCGGCTTTACGCAATAAATTAATATGTTGTCGTAATAGCGATCTCTCACCTCTACAGTAATCATAGAAAACTTTATCTAAAAAAGATTCAGCAAAGATTTCTATAAGTTCTTGACGTTTAGCTATATCTTTCCTGATTGCTTCAGGAATATAGCCATCGTTTTGTTTATCAAGTACACCATCAACTAAGGCAATTAAATGACCTTCAATCATTAATTTTAAGTCATCTTTTGATGTTGTTGGTAAACTATCTAAAACCACTTTTGCTGCTACATTAAAAGGCCTTAGCCTAGCATAAGCAGCAAACCCACTTGCTCGATAAAAGCAAGCATACTGATCTACTAATGTTTGAATCATTGACATTGCATCCTCTCCCCCATAGTATTTAATTAACAAGTAGTAGTAAGTGATCAGTTTATCAGCCAACCAATCTGGTAAACTATTAGATTGAGATTGATCTGTTTGGGATTTTTGAGCTTTTGTTTTTTTATCATTTTCTTGAATTCGATCAGCATAATGAAAAACATAAAGAGGACTGGTATCTAAAGATTGACAAACCGTATTTAACTGGTTCCACACAGGATAGTTACGACTATCTCTGTAAGATTGTGCAGTTAGTGAGTAAATACTAAAAACAGCAGGAATCGCTTTTTCTAGTTCATCTAAACGAAAAATAGTTCGTTTTATTCCGTGTAACCAATAGGTATGGACTCCATCAATAATTACAGTTTCTTTGAAGTCTGCACCTGAGTCATAAAGAGGAATAGGATTACGACTAGCAACTAATTTTACTCCAAAAGTAAGAGGAGCTAGTAAGGCTTTGATTGCTGACATAAACCATGATTCTGTATCTGTCGGCTTTTCTCCTAAATAGGGAATACCTAACAAATAATAACCGTGTATTTTGCCTGTTGCATATTCTTTTTTAGTGCGTCTTTTTAAGTTTTCATTGGGATCATTTCCGATGCGAAAAATATCCATACGAGGAACATAATTAGGATTATAATTTTGCTCAGATAAATCTTTATCTAATTCAGTAAAAGAACTTTGAGCAAAATTTTGGTAAGCTCTCTCCATTATTAAAACTGTTTCTGGAGTAAAGTAATATGCAGGATAAAAATGAAGATAAACAGTTTCATCTTCTGCTGATAAACTAGCATTCATTCCATAGCGTCTCAGTAAACTTTCTACTTGACAGATAGTACATTTTCCTCGTTTTGATTCTTGTGTGCTTGTAACTCTTTTATTACTATAACTAGAAAATTCCTCACGAATCTCAAAAGCACTATTACAAATAGCACAAATTGGATTTCGTTTACGTTGAGCTTTATTCAGATGATAACGTTGTAGTTCTCCTTTAAAATCGTGTTTTTCTGTTGAACCTGTTATTGTTAATATTTGAGAAATATATTTCTCTAAAAAAGCAAATGGTGGTGGACGATCTGGTTTTCCTAACTTTTCTAAAATCTCCTGAACGGTAGTTAACATTATTTGTTCTAATTCGGTTGGACTCAAACTAGAATGTTCTTTAATATAATGTCCTGCAAGATAATACCAACCATAGGGAGTACCACCTGTTTTGGGAATCATTTCCCAGTGTTTTAAGTATTGACTCATATTAAGAGTTTCTAAAATCAATTCAGTACCTTCTTCTAATCCATAAAAATCCTTAATTAGTACAGTTATTGCGTTAAATCCTTCTGCAAAACGATCAGTTTGCAAATTAGCAGGATACTCCCAATCTAAATGTTTTAAATCAGGGTTTTTACTTAAAAAAGCGTTGCTTAATACCTTATCTCGCCTTTCTCCAGTTTTAGCATCTTTTTTATCGTTAATAATAGCAAATGTTCGTCTAATTAAAGTTTCTGATGCTAATTTAATATCAGCAATTTCAATTAAATCAGGTTCATAATAAACGCCTTTTCCAGCACGATCAACTAAATCACCAACTCCTTTGGAAACTATTTCCAAAGTATTATTTCTAACCACTTCGGGAATATCAGACAAATCAGGTTCAGCAGAATCTTTAGGTACAAAATAAGTTACACCATCGGGAAAAAATAAAAACGGTTTCCAATTGACTTTTTCAGTTTGTAGTAAAACTGCGTTGTGAATTGCTTGAGTTAATAAACCTCTATTTTCATTAGTTTTATGACTACGAATTACATATTTCCCTTTAACAGTACGTCTTAAAATTGCTCTCATACTATCTTGTTCTAAATCATCAGGATGATGAGCAATAGACGCAACTAAATCACCGAATCTGACAAAATCAGTTAAATTCATTAGTTGATCTGGTGGTAATTGTAAATCAGGAAAATTAGCAACAGTTAAATTTGCTCCCCTTGCATCTTCTGCATTTTGTGCTAAAAATGCTACATCTTGCCAATAATTTTGATCAATAAAATCCCACAAATGCAAAGCATCTCCCCAAGTCAAAAAAGCATTTTTATACTGTTCCCATTGTTTTCCATCCATACGAGTATTACCCAAACGAGGTAACACAATTTTATTGAGATCGTGCATGGTAATAGCACTTAAATAAAGTTGCTGTTGAAACTGATCTAAATTAGCTAATTTAGCTAACGTCCATCCTCCTAAAGCAGCATTAAGTAAATGCACTGCTAGACTTTGATCTTTTAAATTAACTAGCTTGTTAATAATTTTTTGTCGCTTTTCAAGAGGAATATCTAAATCAGCCGTTAATACTTCAGCAACTTGAAAACTCGTTCCCTTAGCATTTCTTAAACTAAAGTAATCTAAAATATAAGGAAAAACTATTTTAATCCAATCGTTTAAAATTTGATCTTCCTCATTTGTCAATGTATCAAGTGCTAATCTTACTAAAGGTGGTTCTTTAGTTTTTGTAGGATCAGGTACATTATAATTATTAGGCATTAACCAATCGAAATTTTCCATGACTTTCTCCTTAACAAATCATTGTTGTGTTTGTTTTTTGCCAGTATAATAGAGAATCCAAGAGTAAAGCATCCTGACCAAATGCTACACTATAAATCGCACCACGACTATCTTTAATAGGATATAATTCAAAAAGAGCAGGAAGTTTATAAAGTCGTTTTAACTTAGGAATATCATACCTAGTCGGATCAGCGACGCAAGTAGTTAACTTTAAATATTCAAGCTGTTCATTGATTTTTCTAATCTCAGGATGAGGTGCTTGAATCCTAAAACCTACTCTTTGTTGTGCTTGATTAATTTTTTGCTTGTCAAAGTCGTAAGTAAACTGTAATTCTACTTTTTTGTAACTATCTAAATAATTACTAATTATAGCATATAAATTTAAACTATTTTTGTAAAAAGGTTGTTGAAATTTATCACTAATTTTTTTTGCTTCTGATCCAGAAAGAAGTTTAAATTCAGTCCCGGATAATAACCGAATTAGACTCATATTAGTAATAGCGTTAGTCTCTGGTTCATAAACCCATAAATCTAATTGTCCCGTACCTCTAAAAGTTTCTAAATCTTGAATAATGCTAGGGTGTTCTTTTAATTCATTTAATTTGCACCATTTAGGAGTTTCTCCAATAATATTTGATGCTTCATTCCCATAGCGTTCTAATAGGGTTTGATATTGCTCTTTTTGAGTAGTTAATCTTGCATAACGGACTGTTGAAAGTATTTTACCCCAACGGCTTAAATATCTATCAAATTCTTGAGGTTTTTGATAGATATTATTTCTAACTACGTCAAAAAAACTCTCTCGATCGATTTCTGAGTTATTTGCATAAATTTCAGCAAATTTTTCTTTTACCCAATCAGGAACTAAGGCGATTGCTTTATAAATAGGGAAGCCTTCATGTCTTCCTAAACGTCCTAATCTCTGAATAAATGTACCCGAATCTAAAGATTCATAAACCAAAAAATTAATCTCGAAATCTACTCCTACATCTACCGTAGATGTGGCAATAATTAGCTGTTTACTTTCAGAATCTTTCCGAATTTTTAAACTGGTTAATCCTGTATTCTCCCCAATAGTAAAATTACAACTAGAATTGTCTTTTAAGCTTTTAACAATTCGTTTTGCAGCAAATACACTATTAACAATTAATAAACCTTTTGATGTCGGATAATCTCGAAAAAACTGATTTATTGTTTCTAAATTGTCATTAATCCAGTTTTCAGCACCTCCGCTAGTTTGTTGACAAGCAACTAATTCTAATTCTACATCACGCAAAATACAACGATGAGTTTTACTATCTTTTAACCCATGTTGATAATTTCCCTTAATAACTTTAATAGAAATACCTGCTTTTTCTAAAGCTTCCTGAATTAATTTATCAGGAGTAGCTGAAAGAAAGAGAAACTTAACAGGATATTTTCGAGTGGCATTAGCACGACTGAAAGCAATGCTATCTAATACGTTCGTAACTTGCGCTGAGTTAAAAATATGAAATTCATCAAATACGACATAACGAAAGTAAATAAACCAAGTTTGTGATAAATGAGCAATATTACCTCGATATTGATTATAGAAAAAACGATGAATTAAAGTAAAAATATCAGGATTAGTTAATACTAAATCTGCGTCGTTAGCAATTGTGCGTAAAGTTTCAATTTTGCTAATTTCCTCATTTTTAATGAATTCTGCTAAAGTTTGGCTATTTAATTGATGGGATTCAATTGCTAAATTTAAGTATTGACTCCATTTTTCAACTTGTTTAGCCTGATCTCTAATGAGTTCATTTGTAGGATAAGCAAATAATCCCTTTCCTAAATTTTGAGATTCATAAAACGCTGGTAAAAGTGCTGCTAATGTTTTACCATCTCCAGTTAAGGCAGTATCGAATATAATTTCAATACCAGGATTACAAACAGCGTCCCAGACTTTTTTTTGGTGAATGGCTAATTTAATTTTAGCAATAGGATCGTTTTCCTTTAACAGTTCTGACCACGTTGATAAGAGTTTGATTTTCATTAGTCACCTCAAGATAATCTCATCACCTAACGAGTTATTGGCTCTTTATGCCAGCCTCCATCGGACATCAATCTTAGTAAACCATTGGATAAGTTATCACTCATTTGTTTATAGCATATCACTTGAAAAAGTTTATATTGTAATAAAGAAAGAAATTTACAGATCGAGAGGTTGATCAGCAGCCGACTGTCCGCTAAAATGATAGTCCAGCGATAAAAGCCTCTAAGGAATTGAAAAAATATCGCAATCAAGACTGTAAATAGTCTTTTTTAAGGAATTCCCTAATAGGGATAGCTTGATAATCGCACTTTCCTCCTTTAATCAGCTTTAGGCTTGATTAAATTCTGTTTACCTCAACCGACCCATCGCAAAACAAGCGATCAATCTGTTCAGACGATCATCCTTACTAAAACGAATAGCGGAATCGGCAATAACCCCGATCACTTCGTTATCCTTCTCAACTATCCTTTGCTCATAGTCCTTTGTCCTCATTTATCATTACAATATAGGTATTCTAGCACAAATACTCTAAAATTACAAGTATATTTTAAGGTGAATCGCAAAAAAGAAACAATTACACTGTCAATTCCTCCCGGCACGAAGGAGAAGCTAGAGGCGATCGCCCGACGTTTTAACATCTTTTGGGGGAAAAGTCCTAGTCCGTCAGGTCTGATCGCCGCCATCGCCGAAGGGGAACTGGAGATCGGTGAACCCTTTACCCTCTCGGCAAAGCGGGTCGAAGCGATCAAGGAAGCGATCGACCGTCTGGTGCGATCGGGTAACATCGAGGCGGCCCAGACTCTTTCTAATTTTCTTTTAGAGAAGGGAAATCTCTCCCCTCAAGAGCGTCGGGAGATTTCCGAACAGGTCAGTCAGTATGATCGCGATTGGCGGCTCACAGTGGAGCGCTATATCCATGACCGGCAAGCTTTTCGGGTAATGTACAAAAATTCTCAGGGACAGACCCTAGAATTTACCGTTCGCTGTGCCGAGATCATGTTTCGGGAAAAAGAATTCTATCTGGAGATCTGGTGTGAGGAAACTGAAGACCTGCCAGAAGAAGATCAGCGAGACTTTCCCGAGCTTGTTCACAATCGCTGTCTTAAATTCTCTCGTATTCAAAGCCTGATTCCGATCGAAGAACCATGGCGAGACAGTCTCGATTTTATAGAAGTACAATTACAATTAGAAAAAGACCTCGTGAAGGCCTATGAAAGGAAGACAAGGGATATCGACGACCGAGAGGTAAACGGAAAAAGGATTATAACCCGTAAAGTCTCTAGTCCTTTTTGGTTAATTCGGGAGATTTTACCCTATGGAGATCGCTGTATTGTACTTATACCAGAGCCATTACGCAACCGGATCAAACAAATGTTATTTAAATCTCGCCAACAGTACGAATCGGGGTAAAATGTGCGATCGCTGGTCATGAAGATCGGTTATATCTAGGGCTTGCTGAATAATGGTAAAACCCTTTTAAAATAAGGCTTTTGACCTGTTAAAGTCCGATGTTCATGCTGCGAAAATAGGATTGGGACTTTCAAAAACCTTGCATTATCCTTCTTGTAGTACATAGATTGGTACAAAAAACAAGGGCAACAAAGCCCGAAACGACCGGCTACTGACTCCTACCCCCAGGAAAAACTTTTTCAGCAGACCCTATCTAGACTTCCCCGTTGACAAAAGGCCATAACCTGTGCTGTAGGAGGGATTAAGAGAATTTCCGATGACCTGTCAACGGTTACGAATTAGGGAAACCTCTAATCAATTTAACGCCCAAAGTCCGAAAACTACACATGAAAAGTTTCTCTTGATTCCGTTTTCTTCTCTCTTTAGACTGAGCGGATTCACTGCGATTCGCTTTAATTATAGCGTTTCCTAAGCTAGTGAGGTACGCCTATTTTTCTTCCTTTTTGCCTTTTGCCTAAAACCCATAACTTTTGTAACTCAGCAGACTGAAAAACACTATAATATTCAGTATCATCAATTTTTTCATCGTCAAAGAGTAAAGGAGCTAAAGATTATTTTCATGTCATCCCACACAATGAGCCAACATACACAAAAAGATATGAGTCTTCACTCTTTATACCGATGGCGTTGACGGTCAAATGAATACCAAAATAAAGCTTATTAAAAGAATAAGTTATGGATTCACCAATTTTGAACATCTTTGACTTAAGCTGTTTGCTTGCTTTAATTCATAACAAAAATTAACACACGAAAACCAGAAGAGCCTAACACCTAAATCTGCATAAACCTGGAGGCGATTTTGAGAACTGCTAGTGACATCAATTTCTAGCACTAAATCTGGTGCTGGATCTTCAGAGAAATTCAGTCGCTTTTTGCCGCGAACCGCATCAATATTGTAGATGTAGAAACACTTATCAGGTTCAGCACCACTTATTTCTGGTCGTTTGAAAGTAGTAGAGCCAAGAGGATATATTTGAACGGCTAATTATTCTGCGATAGTTTCCACAAAACGACCGAGAACTTCTTTAGTAAGTTCATGTTCTGGAGAAGGAGCCATGATTTCTAATGTACCACAATTGTAAGTGAGCCGAAGGCGGCGATTGTTTAATTCTTCTAGCAGTGTTTCGTAGGTTTCCCAACTAATTCCTGATAGGTTAATTATTTCAGTCGGTGGCGCAATTACTGTTGCAGTCATAGGTTAAAATAGAAATCGGGATTGCTGAATCAAGGTATGAATGCCAACTGTGCATCGTATCCAAAAGTTATTCGGGTCTAGGTTTTAAAAATCCCACAAGAGAAGATTCATATCTCAAATCAGCAACGCCTAGAAATCTAATGCTTCCATTTTAGGATATTACCGTCATTAATACAGGAATTTCGGATTGCTTGGCTTGTGCCAAGGCTCTGACTTTTATTCAGTGAACTGGGAGTAATCAGGTACAGCGACTTTCCTCCCCGTTCCCCATTCCCTTATCAAACCCTAGAAATCATCAGGAATAATCCATTGGGTCGGTTGCGTCAGTTTTTTTAGTCTAGCGGCTTCTGCCATTTCTAACATCTTGTCCAAAGAAGTTTCGGCAATAAATTTGGCTGCTTCGGCGGCATGGGTTTGATTGGGACATTTATCGCCTAAAATACAACCATTTAGGCAATCTACAGCACAGTTTACCTGTTTTTCCATAAAAAATCTCTTTTTCTGACTAGATTTGGCCTTTATATTTTAACCCAACTTTTTTTCAGTACCCAAGCAAAATCAATGACACATCCTGCTAATCCTTTTGCCGCTCTCAACCGTAGGTAAGTAATTATGCCAGTTAAGAAAGCGGCACGCTTAACCTTTCCCTAACCCATAAATTGCTATATATTTTGATTGTGTGAGGAGTGAGAAGAAAGCAAAGTCCTTGGGGTCGAAACACGGCAAGACTCCCAAGGGCTTTTCCATGTCTAGGGAACAATTGTCAGTCATGAACCAGCCTCAAGAGCGAGAACCTTTTGCCAGTTTAGTTTTATATCATCTTTTTAAATGGTCGATCGTTAGCCCCACCCTGCACGGCTATTTTCGCGGTCGCGTTTACGGAGTGGAAAATGTCCCCCGTCGTCATCCTCTGATTATCGTCTGCAATCACGCCAGTTACTTCGATCCACCCCTGTTATCCTGTGCCGTACGTCGTCCCGTAGCTTATATGGCTAAAGAGGAATTATTCACCATCCCGATTTTAAAACAGGCGATCGCTCTTTACGGGGCCTATCCCGTCAAACGCAGCAGTGGTGATCGCGGGGCAATTCGGGCGGCGATGGGAGCATTAGCAGCGGGCTGGGCAGTGGGAGTGTTTCTGGAGGGAACCCGCACCGAGGACGGATTGATCCATCAACCAAAACTAGGCGCGGCGATGATTGCCGCTAAAGCGGGAGTTCCCCTGTTACCCGTCAGTTTGTGGGGAACAGAAAAGATTTTTCAAAAAGGTTCTTCTTTTCCCCATAGTATCCCCTTAACTATTCGCATCGGCGAAGTGCTACCGCCACCGATTTCTAGCAAAAGAGAGGCTTTACAGGCAGTTACCGAGCGCTGTGCCGAAATTATTAACGGATTACACGCCCTCGGACGCTAAATCTTTGCCTTTTGCATGAGTAGAAAACGGGTTTCTCCGAGAAACCCGTTTTCTGTGCGTTACTCAACGGATTTAGTCTTAGATTTCTTTCCCCCACACTTTCAAGTCGGGAATCTAGGCTAAAATTGGCATAACTCGACCATCGCCTCGATCATGTTCTTTTTTGTCCTCGGCTTCAATCTAGGCTTAACTTTATTTAATTGCTTTCTAGTCTGGAAATTGTGGCAATTGCGGCGGATTTTAGGGCGAGTGACCAAAATTTTAAACCGGGTGGAACGACGTTTACACCACATTTTTTACCCCGCCCCCGAATATATTGTCATCGCTGGGGCGAAAACCTATCATCTCCGACAAAACTATCAACGTCTCTGCGGACAGATACAGATACTGCAATCCCTATTCTTGACCTTCTCCCTGATTATCCGTTACTGGCAGCGTCAATCCCGTCAACGCCGTCGCCTGTGGTCGCTAAAATTGAGCAAAATCTCTAGCAACTAAGCAGCTAACAGCGATCGCCAACCAAAGTAATACACAAGTACGAGTTAAATGCAAAGCCTGTTCGACGGTTTTGAAAGTAATCGGGTTGAGGTCATCGCCCAATAAGGGTTTTTCCACAATCTGGCCCCGATATTGATTTTTTCCCCCCAATTGCACCCCCAAAATCGCCCCATAGACGCATTCACTCCAACCGGAATTAGGACTAGGATCCCGACGGGCATCGCGCCAACAAATGCTTAAAACCCGCCCCGGCTGGCCCGAAATTAGGGCGAGAGTTAAGACCGTTAAACGACAGGGTAGCCATGTCAAAATATCCTCGCTTTTGGCACTAAACCAGCCCATATGGGTGTAGGGTGGCCGACGATAGCCAATCATCGAATCGAGGGTACTAGCAGCTTTATAAGCGCAAGCGAGGGGAACTGGCCCCACCCCCAGAAAAGCACCGAGAAGGGCATAAAAAAGCGGCGCGGTAACTCCATCCACACCATTTTCACTGACGGTTTCTAATAGGGCGCGAAGGATTTCTTCCTGGCCGAGATTATCTGTGTCGCGACCAACGTATAAACTTAGTTGACAACGAGCTAAGGTGATATTTTCCGCTTGTAAAGCTGCGATGACTGTTTCGGCAGCCCGGCGTAAACTTCTACCGGCTAAACAACTAGCCAAGAGAATCACTTGTACTAGGCAACTCAGCAGCAAATTGACCTGACCTAACCATTGGATTCCTAGCCAAGTTAAGACCCCAGCCAAAATAATTAAACCTAGTCCCAGAATTATGCCCGCTAAACGTTGGCAAATTTTTTCCTGCGTCCAATTAAGAATAACTTTGGTGGCCACGGCAATAATCGCCCCCATCACCTGCACTGGATGAATCCACCCCCAGGGATCACCGATCAGATAATCTAAAACCGCCCCTAATACTAAAATGATCGCCGTTGCCGTTCCCTTCACAATTACTCCCTTTTCCCATCGATATCCCGAATTTTCTCGATATTGTCTTCCCAGTTAGCCCCATCAAAGAACTGAATCTGAAAATCTTCCAAGACATTGCCATCCAAACAGCGCAGGTTTATATCTATAGCGTCAGGATGGGAGCGGGGACGATAGAAAGGATGAATACCACAAACACGACAAAAATAATGTTGGGCTGTGTGGGTATTAAATGTATAGGTACTTAAAAAATCTTCACCGCTTAGGAGGGTAAATTGTGCTGAAGGAACAATCAGATGCAGAAAACCTTTTTTCTGACAAATCGAACAATTACAGTCTAGAGCTTGATCATGCTCGATCGCCACTTGAAAACGGATCGCTCCACAGTGACAACCTCCCCCATAAATCTTTGCTTGTTTTGTTGCTGTCATAACTTCTAAACTACTAAACAATAAAGCTGGTTTCCTCTCCCCTAGCGGCGATCCAGCTACGCGCATCGTAGTATAAATCCGCTAAGGTAATCTTCCCCAGGGCCTCTTTTAATTTCTCGTGGAGGTGTTTCCAGATAGTAAATGTCACCCAATCTTCTGCCTGTTCGTCCTTGGGATGATAACCTGATAATGGCTCGATCGTCTCTCCCACCGCCTCCAAAATTTGCCCCAACGAGATACGATTTGCCGGCCTAGCTAACTGATAACCCCCTTGCGATCCCCGAAAGGAACGAACTAACCCCGCTCGTCGCATTTCTATCAGCAATTTCTCTAGATAAGCGGCCGGGATATCTTGACGCAGGGCGATCGATTTTACCGATACGGGAGTTCCCCTCGGTTGTAAACTAAGATCCAGCAAGGCTTTAACACTATAGTGACCCCTAGTTGTTAGCTTCATTATCCCTCATTTTTACCTCTTTATCTCTATCCTACCCCCTGCCCTCATTGATGACAGAAAGGCTAACCTCCCTTCCCTCAGCATCTCGATCAACATTGATAAATTCTGTTAAGATTTCGATCGAGAGATAGAGTCTAATCAATTACAATCAATTTCCCCAAGCAAGTGATAATTTTTAGTTTATACCGTGTAAGATAAGTGTAGAGATCAATCGTAACCCGATTGTTTCTGGTCAGGGGGAGCAATTCTCCTCGACTAGCCTTGATGACCCTAACCTTTACTTATCTACTGCAAACTTAAATGAACACAACTACTAATCCAGAACCCCTGACTGGCCTCGAACTAATTGAGAAAGTTAAACAGCTAGGCAACCTCAGCAAAGAGGAAAAAGCCCGGGAATGCGGCTACTATACCATGACAAAAAATGGTATCGAACGCGTTAATATGATGAAATTTCTCAATGCTTTAATCGATGCTGAGGGAATTGACTTAGATAGCAGTGCCAATGGTCATGGACGAGGTGGGCGCTCGGCCAGCTACCGGATCAGTGTCCAATCTAATAATAATCTTCTGATCGGTTCGGCCTACACCAAAAAAATGGGACTCAAACCGGGAGATGAATTTGAAATTACTTTGGGGAGAAAACATATTCATCTCAAGCAAGTTGGCGCCAGCGACGACGACGAATAGCCATAATTAAGGAGAGAGCCGTTTCACTCTCTCCTTGCTATGAGATAGGATCTGCTGAAAAAGTCGCTCCAGAAATCATGCTATTAAATGCCACTGATTTGTCGTCCCATTGATAAGTTTTGCTTGGGCAAAACAACTTTAAACATAATTTTTATTAAAGAGCAGGACTGTCTTAGTTCATTTGTTCGCAAAAAAGCCAGAAAGACAAAAAAAGCCCAAAAAAACTGCCGAAGCAGTTGGGAAAGATTGACAACCAAAAAGATAATAGCAAGGACAGTTCCTGAAGTTTCAGGTAGTTTTGTCATGACCAGATTGAAACTAAATCTTCTCTTAGCTTGTCCGGACTTTCTGGGAGCATCTCAGATGTGCAGAAATACCGACAATCAGCAATGATCAGTCATCCTTAAATTAGTACGAATGTATGAACAACCGCGTCTAAGCATCCCACTGCAAAAGCTAATCTGCAGCGGGATTGAGGAAAAAATCGCCATTAAGCGCCAATTCTAGAAGATAGTTTCCCTGGAAAAATCCCCACTGGCTAGATTGACAAAAATCAGATGCAGCCGCAGGTAGGGCTGGCTGAATAAATCTAAAAACCTTGTTGGATAAGCTGTTCGTAATTTAAATTGCTTGTTGAGATCAGGCGTTCGGCAGGGGGCGGTTGGCGGTTGGCAGGAAATTATTTTTATTTATTCTCCCCATTTCCCCATTTCCCCAT
>NZ_JADEXY010000054.1 GCF_015206885.1 Microcystis aeruginosa LEGE 91341
GGGACATATAAACAGTTATAAGGTTGGTCAGGGTTGACCTATTAGATTCAGTCAGGGGACTGAAGACCTTATTAGGCGGTTATTTCAGGCATTACAGCCTTATTTCGTGCCTAAACGTTTCGCACTTTTGCATTTAACTTAGCAAGGATTACAGGGAATAATACTAAATCCAGTTATTAAAAACTGATTATTTATTCTCCGTTTTGCCTTTTGCATGAGTAGAAAACGGGTTTCTCCGAGAAACCCGTTTTCTGTGCGTTACTCAACGGATTTAGTATAACAAAGGGAATGACACCGAGTCAGGATATCTTTGTCGAAACATTTCCAGAAAAGCGATCGATTGTCAGCTTGGAGGTGTACAATCTCTTAAAAGCCAGCATCAAGCTAAAAAGTTCTCAAGACCACCCAAAAAAAACCATCAGGATTTCAGGAACAGATGCTCTGGCTACTTCTTCAAAGAAAGAAGAAACTCTCAGCCATAACATTGATATTTGTCAATAATGTCCCCTAAAATTTTCAATCATCACTTTACTCCCCTCAAATCCCTCTCTCTGGGATTATTTCTCCTACAAGCTTTCACTCCCCTTACCCTAGCAGCCCCCCCGCGAGAACCGGATCAAAGCGTCGGCTGTGATATTCTGGTGGTGGGTGGTGGTTTAGCCGGTGCCGGTGCAGCCTACGAAGCTTTATTATTAGGAAAAACCGTCTGTTTAACCGAGATTACCGACTGGGTGGGGGGACAGATATCTTCTCAGGGAACCTCCGCATTAGATGAAAGACGGACACAAAGAGAAAAATTATTTTTCCCGAAAGGTTATCTAGAATTTAGGGAAAGAATTAGAAAGCATTACGGGAAACGCAACCCGGGAGAATGTTGGGTAAGCGGGTCTTGTTTTTTACCTTTTGACGGACATAAATTATTATTTCAACAGTTAGAAGACGCTGCCAAAAAAGGCAAAGGAACCCTGAAATGGTTTCCCTCCACGGTAGTCAAAGAATTAAATATTGAAACTTTACCCAATCGCGGCACTGGTCAACAGATTACCAGTGTAATTGCTATTCAACATAGTCCCGCAAAAGGTACTCCTCCCCTAAATACCGAGTTTTTATCGCAAAAAATGGAGGATATCTATCGCTACGAAAATTCTCCCCGTTTTGATAAAAAAATCCTCCGTTTTGTCTCCAAATCCTCCCAACCGAATCAATTAGCAGATTGGTATGTAATTGAAGCGACCGAAACCGGAGAAATCATCGGATTATCAGATATTCCCTACCGTTTAGGGGTCGATAAGCGCAGTTATCTCGAACCTTCTTCCTCTAGCGTCACTGGCGACCCCTACTGTACCCAAGGTTTTACCTATACCTTCGCCATGGAGGAAACAGAAAAACCCCAAACCCACGAGAAACCCGTTTATTATGAACGCTATGCCCCCTATTTTAGCTATGAATTGCCGCGATTAGCCGATTTTGACCTGGTTTTCACCTATCGTCGTATTTGGAGTCCACAACTGGGTAAAGAGAAAACCTTTGGGGGAATTACTTTTACCGAACCCGTCCCGGGGGATATCTCCATGCAGAATTGGACCTGGGGAAATGATTATCGTCCAGGGACTGCCAAGGATAACTTTATCTACACCCGTGAGCAGTTGCAAGAGTTAGGACAGTTATCTCCGGGGGGATGGATGGGAGGATTACGCACCGAAACCCTCGCAAGGGGCGAAGAACACGCCATTTCCTACTATTATTGGCTAGTAGAAGGAACCACCGATTCCCAGTTAGGAGACGGGGTAAAAGTTCCCCATTTGAATAACCGTTATCTCTCCGGTTTTGATTCTCCCATGGGAACTGCCCACGGTTTGTCAAAATATCCCTATATTCGGGAAGCAAGACGGATTATCGGTCGTCCTTCCCTGACTTTCCCCGATGGTTTTAGCGTCACAGAAATCGATATTTCCCGACAAAATTTTCAAAGCGATTTCTATCGTCAAAATCTTTCCCCGGCAGAATATCGGCGCTTAATTGCCACCTTAGCAGGATTAGAGGGATTTTCCGTACTTGATGGCACATTATCCCCCGACAAGGCCGTTAAACGCAAGCGCTCGACTATTTACCCCGATTCCGTCGGTATCGGTCACTATGCGATTGATTTTCATCCCTGCATGACGGAACATCCCCCCGAAAAACCGGGTAATACAGAAAAAGCAGGAGAAAGACGGGGACAAGGCCAAGCTTACCCCTTCGAGATACCCTTAAGGGCTATAATTCCCCAAAAAATCGATAATTTACTGATAGCGGGTAAAAGTATCGCCCTTAGTCATATTGCTGCGGCCGCCTATCGTGTCCATTCCTTCGAGTGGTCCTCCGGGGTAGCTGCCGGCATCACGGCAGTGTATGCTTTAGATAATAATGTACTGCCCTATCAATTAGTAGAAAGTGATTTTCTCATCGGGAATAAACAATTGCGAGAATTACGGCAAAAAATCGACGCTAGTGGCAATCCAACTATGTTCCCCGATGCCTCAATTTTCCAGTCGATGGATAATTGGTATTAATTAACCAGAATTGCAGGAGTCAGGAGTCTTTAAGCAGTCAGCAGTCAGCGAATCGGACTGTGATAATAACTAAAAAACTGTCTAATCAATTGCCAAACAAATACTGAAAGCTGATAGCTGAAAAGTCTCCCACTCCTTCTGTAATTGCTAGGTAAAAATTACTGACGAATTTGTACTGGCATCACCAAATAGGTCATCTTTAAACCTCCCAAGGGGGTAAAAATAACCGGTTGGGTACTAGCATTTAACTGCATTTGGATATCATTATTAGGTAAAGCCTTCAAACCATCCATCAAATATTTAACATTAAAGGCAATATCGCCACTTTCTCCCTGAATTTCCGCCGCCATGGACTCTTTGGCACTACCTAAATCAGGAGATTCCACCGCTAGGGATAAACGGTCATTTTCGCTATCGAGACTAAACTTAACTAAATTATTCTTTTGGTCCGATAAAACCGCTACTAATTCCAAACAACGGATTAACTGTTTGCGGTCTAAAACCAAAGAACGCTCGAAGGATTTAGGAATTAACTGATTATAAGTGGGATAGGCCCCTTCTAACTTACGACTGGTTAACCTCTGTTCCCCCATTTCAAAGATGACTTGAGAATCATCCACATGCAGAGTAATAGTCTCGATATTTTGTTTTGTTGCCATCATTCTTTCCAATTCTCGCAGGGCCCGGGCCGGAATGGTGACATTAAAGCCACCAGAGGCACTTTCCACCTCCTCTAGGGGAGTTTGTACCACCGCTAAACGATGACCGTCTGTAGCGGCAAATTCTAGACAATCGACGGTTTTAGTTAAATGCACCCCCGTCAACACCTGTTTAGTTTCATCACCACTAGCGGCAAACAATGCACCTTTTAGTCCCTCTGTCAAGGCAACTACAGGTAAATTAACAATTTCTCCATCGGCCACCGTGGGCAATTCTGGGAACTCATCGGCCTTCATGCCGCGAATTTGGAACTGTGCCGAGGCAGTTTTCAGGAAAGCGAGACTATGCTCCTCCTCATTCTCGTTTTCTTCCACAGAGATGGTGATTTCCCCTTCTCCCAAACGAGAGACAATATCGTTCAGCAATTTTGCCGGCAGGGTAATCTTACCCCCTTCCACCACCTCGGCCCGAAAACTGGTGCGAATCCCTAAACTCAAATCAAAAGCAGTCAGGCTAATTTCGCCCTTTTCCTCATCGGCACAAAAGAGAACATTCCCCAAAACCGGATGGGTAGGACGACTGGCAACGGCCCGACTAACTAGGGATAAATTGCTGTTGAGTTCGCTTTGACTACTGGTAAATTTCATAGCAGAATAGTTTTTTTGTACGCTAAGAAATAATAGCAAGAATTCCCCTGTGGAAAATCTGTGGAAAACCGGAGCTTTTTTCGATCGCTCTTTCCGGGCTAAAATCTATCAATAGCAATAACTTCGCCCATTGCTAGGTTTTTCAGGCAATTCTGAAAAGATTGTGGAAAAATTGTCAAAAGTGAAATTTTCGCCCCTTCTCAGCCAATCACATAAGTTGTTAAGGATCAAGCTACAAGTTAACAATAGCGAGACTTGAGCCGACCAGCGCCTTTCTTAGGGAAAAAATTGCGTAAAATGTAGGCTGGTGATCTTTAAAATGGAACAAGCAGCAGGAAGTTAACAAAACAAAACTCCGGGCATTCCCCGGAATCGATAGACTCAAATAGACAAGGAGACAGGATTGGTTAGCACATCTTCGTATCAAACAACAAAATCGAAAGAAATCTTTACAGCCGCTCAAAAATTAATGCCGGGGGGTGTAAGTTCCCCCGTGCGGGCCTTTAAATCCGTCGGTGGGCAACCCATCGTTTTTGAAAGCGTCAAAGGGGCCTATATTCGCGACGTGGACGGTAACGAATACATCGACTATGTGGGAACTTGGGGGCCGGCTATCTGTGGTCATGCCCATCCCGAAGTGATTGCCGCCCTGCACCAGGCCCTAGACAAAGGAACCAGTTTTGGCGCTCCCTGTGTCCAGGAAAATATTCTCGCTGAAATGGTGATTGATGCCGTTCCCAGCATTGAAATGGTGCGTTTTGTCAATTCCGGCACCGAAGCCTGTATGTCCGTCCTGCGCTTAATGCGGGCTTTTACCGGCCGGGATAAAATCATCAAATTCGAGGGCTGTTACCACGGTCACGCCGATATGTTCCTGGTTAAAGCTGGCTCTGGTGTAGCCACCCTGGGCCTACCCGACTCGCCGGGGGTTCCCAAAACCACCACTAACAACACTTTAACCGCCCCCTACAATGACCTGGAAGCGGTAAAAGCCCTCTTTGTCGAAAATCCCGACTCGATTGCCGGGGTGATTTTAGAGCCAGTGGTGGGTAATGCCGGCTTTATCGTGCCGGATGCTGGCTTTTTAGAGGGATTGCGGGAATTAACCAAGGAATACGGAGCCTTATTAATGTTTGATGAGGTAATGACCGGATTCCGCATCGCCTACGGTGGCGCTCAGGAAAAATTCGGCATCACCCCCGATTTAACCACCCTGGGCAAAGTTATCGGCGGTGGGCTGCCGGTGGGGGCCTACGGCGGTCGGGCCGATATTATGGCGATGGTGGCTCCGGCTGGCCCGATGTACCAAGCGGGAACCTTATCCGGCAACCCTTTGGCCATGACAGCAGGAATTAAAACCCTCGAGTTACTCCAGCGCCCCGGCACCTACCAATATCTCGATAAAGTGACCAAATCCTTAACTGAAGGGCTGCTGAAAGTGGCTAGAGATGCTGGTCATAGCGTTTCTGGAGGTTATATTAGCGCTATGTTCGGGATGTTTTTCACCGGCTCCCCCGTGCATAACTATGAAGATGCCAAAAAGGCCGATGTGGTTAAATTCGGTCGTTTTCACCGGGGAATGTTGGAAAGAGGCGTTTATCTAGCTCCTTCCCAGTTTGAAGCTGGTTTTACTTCTTTAGCTCACACAGAGGCCGATATCGAACGGACTTTGGCCGCCGCTAAGGAGGTTTTAGCAAGTTTATAGTTAATACCGCTTCGACTGGGAAAATCGATTGATAGAGTCCCAAGTATTGATGAGTTGACATCTCCCCGCTTGCAAAAGACGGGGATTCTTAGGGACTTGCGCTTTGATAATGTACCTTTTGGGCGAACGCAGTTCGCCCCTACATTGTGGACAAAATCCGTTACTGTAGGGGCGCAAAGCTTGCGCCCTCCGCTCGCTCAGGTTTGCTGATCACCCTAAGTAGGGGGAGAGCCTTCGAGAACCCCCGCAGCTAAGGGACTTGCGCTTTGATAAATATGCCATCTGGCTGGTCTGATTCTTCTACAGAGTGATTTTCTGGCTGGGATATTATTCCCACGCAAGTCCCTTATCGGTGAGATCGAGGGCGGTTTTAACCCTGCTCGATCTCGGTAACAATCTATTTTAGAAGGCCTGTCTAGTGGGTTTTCTGACTGCTATTTTTCAATTTTATTGGTGAGAGTTCCCACCACATCAATACCGAGGGTTTGATGGACACTGGCGAGGAATTGATTGACGATTTCGGGATAGACTTTGATCAGGGCAGCCAGGGATTTACCATCACCATTATCAACGATATTAACTCGATCGAGGTGTAAGCGTCTAGGAATTTTAATCGCCTCCTCCAGAATAGTTTCTAACTGTTGAATCAAGAAAATTGCTTCTGCTTCGCTGCCGGTGTTTTGCCATACTTCTGCAAATAATTCGTTAACCAAGGCTTCAGCTTTGGCATTTTCTTCAAAAATTGCCGCTTCTCCTCTAGCGCGGAAAGTTTCGGCTTCCTGCTGCGCTTCTGCGGGTAAAACCTTATCTGCTTGGAGACGTAATCTTTCCAATTCTGCCCTGACCTGTTGCAATTTTTCCTCAACTATAGCACGTTTTTCCTTAGCGGCAGCAATAGTTATTTCTTCTTCCGATTTTGCCTGTTGTTCCAGTTTTGCCTTTAACTTTCTCAACTCGTTTTCTTGCTCTAAAATGATAATTTGATCGCGGGTTTTAGCGACGGTTGCCTGTTCCTCACATTCCGCGACTATTTGTTCAGCTTCATTGAGGGCATTTGATTCGGCAATTTCAGCATCACGCATGACTAAAGCGATTCTTTCCCGTCCGAGGGAGTTAAGATAATCCACGTCATCGGCAACATTTTGAATTTTGAGAGTATCAATTTCTAAACCGAGTTTAAACAGGTCTTGACTGACGTTACTGGTAATACTTTCGGCAAATTTTAGGCGATCTTCGTTCACTTGTTCGGGGGTCATTGTTGCGACTACACCCCGCAAGTTTCCTTCTAAAGTTTCCTTAGCTACGCGAATAATTTCTTCTCGATCTCGATCTAAAAAACGTTCGATCGCATTGCCGACTATTTCAGGTTTAGAACTAACTTTCACGTTAGCAATGGCCACTATATTCAGGGGAATATTGCCCTTAGAATAGGCATTTTTAATCTCTATTCTGATCGGGGTTGTGGTGACATCCATGCGTTTAACGGTTTCTAAAATTGGAATACGAATCGCTCGACCCCCCGATACCACTCGATATCCCATATCTTGTCTATCTTTTGATTTACGTTTCATCCCACTCAGAATTACCACTTCATTGGGTTTACAAATACACAAAAAAGCATTGATAAACCAAATCGCACCGATCCCCAGAAATATCAATAAAGCAATGGGAACACTATTCGATAATAAACTGCCAGCACTGTTGTTATTATTGTTGTTGTCGTATTGATTGGGATTGATTTGGATGAGATAGGAATTATTTTGACTATTCATAGTTAGTTACCCTGTGGTTTAGAAGAAATTACAAATCGCCTCTGATATACTTTTCCGCAATGACTAAAACTTTATTGTCTCTGCAACTGAGAATAAATGCTTGATCACCGACATTCAATTGCTCTTCCCCTTCCGTTATCGCCACTATATCGATCAGACTATCTCCGACATTAACTCGTACTTTCCCCTTGCTATTTTTATCGAAGGGGATTTGAACAACTCCGATTAAACCGATGAGAGAGTGATAATCGACAATACTATTTATCTGTTGGTTGCAGCGTCTCAACTTGACTAAAATTAGGAGTAGAATAGCCAAACCAATACCTACTCCTAAAGAAATTAAAACGATTGTGAGCAGTTGATCATTCATAAGTTTAGTTATTTACCGTTATAGTTGCCCCCAATCTAATTACCGTTAACTAATTCGAGACTTCGGCCATTTCAATCACGCGATCAGCATTATCTTTGACCAAAAAATTTAAAGGTTTATTGCGACGAACTTTATACTTTAAGCGTCGTGATTCTACCCGCATCAGAATTTGTTCTAAACAATCGTGATCAAAGCAAACGTGACGATGACGATCCTTATAACCCGCAGTTGCCCCAGCAACGATGTGCAGTTGGGTATTTTTCTTTAACTGATACCATAAACCCTGGGGTTGATCTCCCAAAGAAGGGTTGGCAGTAGTCACAGCCGGATTACTAGACATATAAAATGGGTCAATCATATTATTGCCCATCGTCTGCTCATAATTGTAATAGTAATGGAGGGGGACATCGGCCGTGGGTAAATTTAAAAGTCCTTCATAAAACTGTCGGGCTGTCTCCAAATCTGTCACCATGATTGTATGAACTTTTGGGGCGCTAGTTAGAAACATCCACATGGCTAAGGCATAAGCGGCCAGAAGCATAACCATAATCCCCTGGGTGGACAGGAGAGTATCAAGGGGTAGAAAAGCGCCGAAGAAAAGATGATTTATCAACACTGATGTGATCCTATTGCCTAAGAATTTCTATCATTCCCTAATTATAATCACGACGCTGAAACTTAAGTGAACAGGGTGGGGAGTAACCAAGTTCTGTACATTTGTATTAAAATGCTTCCCCTGGGATGAATAAATGATCAGATGATGACATTGCGGAGGGAAATATGAGGAATGATCAGAGATGAAAGCGTATATTGGAAATAGAGCCATCCCTAGAAAGTGAGCTACTGTTATGAATTCTTTTGCGCTTCCCGTCTTTCTGCAATCAGGTTTAACCCTACTGGCATTTTTAGTGCTGATTATCCTGATGGCTTAAATCTTAATCCGTCTGTGACTTCGATCGAGCAGGGGACGATCGATAGTTCAGACTAGATTTTGATAGACAGTTAGCAGCTGTTCAGCGATCGCTGACCAACTATATTGATTTAAGACTAAATCCCTGGCATTTTTCCCCCTTTGTTGGCGAATTTCAGGATTAGTGATAGCCGTTGCCAAAGTATTAGTTAAATCCTCAAGCTGACAAGCTGTCACCCATCCCGCAGCCGCTGCCGTCACCGCAGGATGCAGATCCACCCGGTCCGAGATCACCACAGGAATTCCGGCAGCCATAGCTTCGGCAACCGCGATGCCAAAATTTTCATAGTAGGAAGGTAAAACAAATAAATCGGCCCTAGCGAGGAGGCTATTTTTGACTTCTCCGGTGACAAATCCAGTAATTGTCGTATTTTTGACCAATATTGACCGCTCGATCTGATTCTTAATGCGATTTTCGTACTCCTGGTCCTGGGGATTACCTCCTGCTAATACAAAATGAAAATCTAGGCCTTTTTCTAACAGACTTTCTAAACTGGGCAGCAATAAATCTAGACCTTTTTTCGGATCAAGACGGGACATATAGAGGATTATCGGTTTATTTTGGGGAAGATCAAAACCCGTTACTGGTAAAGCTTGTGGGTTAAAAAAATCTACCCCTAGGGGGATGACAATATCCTTAGTTTTTATATTAAATCTTTCGGCAGTTTGACACTCCTGCTGACTGGTAAAATGAACTGCCGCCGCCGCCGCTAAATTGGGTTTTTCGAGAAAATTGGCATATATTTGTTTAAGTTGCCGTTTTTTTTGCAAATCTGCCGGATCGAGGGTGCCTAGGGGACGGAGAATATAGGGCAGTTGACGGTAACGAGCGATCGAAGCCGATATACTGCTCACCGGGGAGAATAAAGCATGAATGTGGGCGATATCGTAATTTTTTGCCCTATTAGCCAACCAAGTAAACAGATCAAGGGAAAATTTATAGCGCCGAAAGGGAGAACAGGGAAAATAATAGATTTGATAGCCATTTTGACTAACAGGGACCCCTAAAGGCACATCTAGGGGTGCTTGTCCCGTGTCACCATTGGAATCGGTGGTAATAATAGTCACATCTTGGCCCAGTTGTGCTAAGGCTGCTGACAAACCGAGTACCATTTGACTGGGACCACCGTAAACAAGGGAAATCGAAGGAACAATCTGAAGAATTTTCATCTCTTTGGTGCAAGGGTCAAGACTTGTTAAGATCGATCAAGCCGTTCGCTCAAATTTACCACTTCTGTGGCTCTCATTTATGGTAATCGACTTTCTGCCCTTCACTATCAATATTTCTCCGGCCTTTATTGCTGGTAGCTGTCTCTGGTCTTTAGCATTATATTTGGGGTTAGCTGGGGTGCGAAATTGGTTTATAGAAATTTTCTATCGCTGGTTTAATTTTGCCGAGCGTTTCCTCTATACTTCCCTAGAGGAGTTTGAAAAAACTCGCCTCGCTAGGGAATCCCAAAATGCTTTTTATGCCTCTATCTTTAGTATTATTCCCTTTCTCATTCTCGGCGGTTTCTCCGATTGGTTAATCGAGATTAGTTTAGGAAAAAGTTGGCCGATTAGTGTCGGTATTCTCGCCTGTGTTGCCTCTGGTGTCTATGAATTAGGAAGACAGGACGGCAGCGGTAATCAGTAAATTAAGCTGTTAACTATCTCAATTACTTCTTGGCACTGCACGGGAGTGGCAAGTTAGTCGATTTTAACCGTTGACTAGCGCTCAATCTTTTGCTTCCAGACGATTTTTATGTTTATTAAGAGTCTTTTGTAGTAAATTCAAAACCTCATTGGCAATCTCAATAACTTGATGGGTTCCAAAACCGGCCTGAGTTAATTCTTTAAAAAAAGCCTTAGCGACAATTTTGGCTAATTTCGGGGGATAGGGATGGACAGCGATCGAGTGTTCGGACTGAATTTCTGCTATTTCTCTAGTTACTGCCATAGTCACAAAACGAGATTTTAATATCCCTTGCAAATGAAAAATTTGCAGGGATTGGGCTGCCTGTTGAGCGAATAACTGCAAGATTTCTAAATCTAATGGTTCAAAATGTTTTTTGTCTAGGGGAAAACTGAGATTAATTACTCCGATTATTTGCTGATTGAGGATGATCGGTACGGAGATAAAACTATTATTATTTGATTTTTTGGGATAACTGGCTGCACTGGCAAATGACGATCGAGTTATATCCTTAATTAGTAAAGATTTTCCTGTGGCCGCTACATTGTCGGCAATAGCTTGATCAAGTTTAATTATTTCTTGATCGTCTAAAGGTGATAGCTCATCATAATGGGCAAAAACTTCTAGATCATCGATAATTTCCTTTTTTAATTCCTGTGGAGAGCTTAACAGGATTAAACAGCGCCGCGCTCGCAATTGATGAGCGCTCATACTAGCTATTTTCCGAAAAATATCTTCGAGATTTTCCTCAACATTCAAGACAAGAGCCAGAGCCGTTAATTTGGGGTTAAAATTATCCATGTATTCAATCATTTATTCAGTCCGGGTTTAGACTTTTAGGGTAAGGGTGACATTTGCCATCTCCTTGTTTGTCTGAGTCTATAGCGTGCCATAGCATCCGATCGAGGGGCTTTTTTACTCGCTAACTGATCTATTGTAGATGTAGCCAAAACTTCTGTGTCTCTCTTGTTTTTTGTCTTCCCTCTAGCTACTCTGAGATCTAGTAGGTTCAGACCAGTTTAACCTGACTGGAGTGAAAGATGGTGCGTTTTCTCTGGGCAATTTTGGCCGGTGTGGGGATGGGGTTAACAGTAGCGCCGGTTTCTTGGTGGTTACTCGCTTGGATTTCTCTCGTCCCCCTGTGGATTATTGTGAGATTAGGGGAAAAATCCCTAAAAAAACAGCTTTTATACGGTTTTGGCTGGGGTTTTGCCTACCATGGTCTGGCTTTATTCTGGATCACGGGAATTCACCCGATGACGTGGATGGGTGTCCCGTGGTTAGCGAGTTTGTTAATTGCCCTATTTTGTTGGTTGTTTATCACTTTTTGGGGAACGGCGATCGTGCTAACTTGGACGTTAGTTATGTTTTATGTCAACAAAAGTGTTAATCAGTCATCTTTTCGCGATGTTCTCCTACGGGTTTTCATCGGCACTGCCCTCTGGTGTGGGTTAGAATCTCTCTGGAGTCAATCCCCTCTCTGGTGGACTACCCTTGCTTATAGTCAAAGTCCCCATAATTTATTGATTCTGCAATTGGGCAAATTATCGGGTTTTACGACGGTAACGGCGGCAATTGTGGCAGTTAACGGTTTAATCGCTGAAAGCTTGCTCCTAATTCGTCAATCGCGGCAAAATCTCGCTTTTCTCTCTTTACCCCTGCTCATTTGTTTTAGCCTCCATCTCTGGGGATGGAACACTTACCATAAACCGATCGAAAAGTCAAGGGATTTGGGAATAAAAATTGGCGTAATTCAGGGCAATATTCCCAACACGATTAAACTTTCGCCCCTAGGATTTCAAAGGGCGATCGAAGGTTACACCACTGGTTATCAAATTCTCGCCGATCAAGGAGTAGATGCCGTCTTAACTCCTGAAACCGCCTTACCCTACTATTGGGAGAACTTAGTCAATAATAGCTCGATTTATTCGGCAATTTTAGCCAAAAAAACGCCGATCTGGTTAGGTGCATTTGGCAAGGTGGACAAGGGTTATAACAATAGTCTCTTGACTATTGATGGCGAGGGACGGGTGATTAGTCGGTATGATAAAGTAATTCTCGTGCCTTTAGGCGAATACGTTCCTTTTCAGGAAATTTTGGGCGGAATTGTTGATCGCCTTTCTCCCTTGCAAGCACATTTAATCCCGGGAGATCCCGATCAAATTATTGACAGTCCTTTCGGTAAAATAATTGTGGGCATTTGTTACGAATCGGCTTTTTCCGAACATTTTCGCCGTCAAACTGCTAGGGGAGGCGAATTTATCATTACTGCTTCTAATAACGCCCATTATAACCACGCCATGCCCGCTCAACACCACGCTCAGGATACCATGCGAGCGATCGAAACCGATCGATGGATGGCCCGGGCCACCAATACGGGTTATTCTGCTTTTGTCGATCCCCACGGTAATCAGCTTTGGCTATCGGATTTGGATAAATATCAAATCCATAGCGAAACAATTTATCGACGGGATACGATGACTTTATATGTGCGCTGGGGAGATTGGTTAACTAAAGTTTTAATCATTACTGCCGGACTAGCTTGGCTCTGGAGAGCTTGGGATTAAGGTGAAAGTGCTATACTTTTTCGTGAATAAACTGTATAAATAACCTAAGTTTTTGATGCAATGAAAGAGCAATTTGTCAAGTGGTTGAATAGAATCTTAATATTTGATGTGTTTTTAGTGATAGCGGGTTTTCTCTGGTTTGCCGTGGCTGTTATCGGTGAATCCACAGGAGTTCCCCTAGGATTTAAACTTTTTCAGCGTCTTTGGCTGCCCCTATTCAATCCTGCTATTAGTATTTTAATTGCGGGGGCGATTTTAAGCTGGGCGATTAATAAAATTCAAGAACGCTTGTCCTCTAAATAGGGTTTGCTTAATTCAGTTATCAGTTATCAGTTATCAGTTATCAGTTCACTGTTTACTGTTCACTGAAAAAAACTTCCCCACTTCCCCACTTCCCCACTTCATAATTCATAATTCATAATTCATAATTCCCCCTCCCCACTTCATAATTTATAATTCATAATTCATAATTTCCCCTCTCCTATAGCTTTTAAAGTCGTCTTTGCCAAGCAACAACTAATTTAATTTCCTCATAACTATAATTATCTCCCAGATTTTCTTTGAGAGTTTTCATGGATTGATCGCCAACTTTTTTAATCGCTAAACGAATATATTCCTGTTTATTCTTAGAAACTAACTGATTAATATCAATTTCGTAACCAGCTTCCAGCAATTTAGCTAAATGTTCATAGATGGTTGAGACTTTTAAGCTTCTTTTGCGAGCGATTTCTTCCACATTCAAACCATCTTGATAGTATTGGAGAGTGAGGAATTGAGTAGAGGGAAGACTATCCTGACAAAAATCATTAATTGCCGCTATAAATATATCCCCATACTGTTGAACTTTGCTTTGTACTACTCCAGAAATTTGACGAAACTGCTCTAAACTCCGGGGTTTTGATTGGGCCATCAAACGCAGACTAGAATCATGGAAAATAACGTAGGGAGGAACCCCTTGACTATCAGCAATTTTTTTCCGCAGTTGTCGCAAGCGATCAAATAATAAATCACTTTCCATCGTATTGGGATTGTCGTCTCCCAAGATTGGACCGTTAGCTTTTTGGGGGACAGCAATAAACACGGAACGTTCTTTCCGCATCACTTCCCAACTGTGTTGATTAAGTTTCAAGATTCTAAAATTGTCTTCTGTTTCTACCAGCAGATTTTGTTGGACGAGGGAACGACTTAAACGTTTCCACTCCCCGAGAGTTTTATCCTTACCGATGCCATAAGTGGATAATAAATGATGTTGATATTGGGTGATTTTTTCACCTTTTCCTCCCCTGAGTACGTTGATTATGTGCATCATACCGAATTTTTGTCCCGTCCGCGCCACACAGGATAAAAATTTTTGTGCTTCGATTGTCCAATCCTCAGAATTGTTCCCATTCCGACAGTTATCACAGTTACCACAGTTACCCGCAAAACTTTCTCCAAAGTAGCCTAGTACACTCGATCTTCTGCATTCAGTCCCTTCGGCATAATCTAACACCTGTCGCAATTGTTGACGAGCTTTCTGTTGTTCATTTTGCTCAGTTTTTTGGTTAATAAAATACTCAATTTTTCTGGCATCGGCAAAGCTAAAAAAGAGGGTACATTTAGCCGGTTCTCCGTCCCTACCCGCACGGCCCGATTCTTGATAATATCCCTCTAAATTGCGGGGTAAATCATAATGAACGACAAAGCGCACATCCGGTTTATTAATCCCCATACCGAAGGCAATTGTCGCCACCATAATCTGCACATCATCCCGAATAAAACGGGTTTGATTTTCGCTTCTTTCCTGATCGTTCATACCTGCGTGATAGGGTAGGGCATCAATACCATATTTTTGTAACTGTTCGGCTACTTGATCGACGGTTTTACGGCTGATACAATAAACAATGCCAGACCCTTTTTGTCCTTTAATATATTGATACAATTGCTGATAAGATTTACTGGTTTTAGATCGAACTTCATAATAAAGATTAGGACGATTAAAACTAGCAATATGAATGGAAGTATCTCGCAATCCTAATTGTTGGATAATATCTTCCCTAACTTGTTGAGTGGCGGTGGCAGTTAAAGCCAGAATTGGCACGGAGGGAAAGCGTTGACGAACTTGTTTAATTTGTCGATATTCAGGGCGAAAATCATGACCCCAATCGGAGACACAGTGAGCTTCATCCACCGCTAAACAGGCTAAACCCAGGTAATTATCAATAACAGCTAAAAAGTCTAAAAAACTAGGCGATAATAATCTTTCTGGGGCGACATATAAAAGTTTAATTTTTCCTTGCAAGATTAAAGATTCTCTGTCTCTAACTTGTTTAGCGTTTAAAGTGCTATTGAGAAATGTTGCCCCGATGCCATTATCAGCTAAAGCAGTTACTTGATCCTGCATTAAGGCAATTAAGGGAGAAACCACCACCGTCACCCCTTTTTTAATTAAAGCAGGTAGCTGAAAACAGAGAGATTTTCCGCCTCCGGTGGGCATAATTACTAATAAATCCTGATTATTTAAAGCAGCCTCAATTATTTGGCGTTGATTCGGTCGAAATTGATCGTAGCCAAAGTGATATTTTAAGACTTTTTCTAAAGAGTCAATTGCAGCCATTGAGCAAGAGGAAAAATATTTTTATAGTAGTTATTTTAGGGTTAGGGATTTAAGTAATCAGTGATCGTTAATCAGTAAAAAGAAAGCTGATAGCCAAAACAACTGACCTTAAGATTGTCTCACCTGATCGGGAACACCAACAAAGGAGAGATTGGCTAATTTTTTCAGATTTTGACAGCGCAATAACTCGTTAAAATTGAGACTCGATCGCCCTTCAATTTCAGCTATAGTCTCAATAGTCGATAATAAACTTTTAGCGGCGTCAGTTTCCGTGTAACCGCGTCTAACGGCCACTTTTATGGCTGCTTCATCCGCGTCTAATTCCCGTTGGGGGCTGCGTTTTTCTCGCCAAATCCGGTTAATTGCCAAGGCAGTTAAACCCCCCGCTACTGCCATACCGACGGCATCGGTTTGTAGGGTTTCCACGGTTAAACCGATGATACCAGCCAGAGCAATTACTCGATCGAGATCGGGTTTAAACCATTTTACTGCCGTTAAAACACAGACAGCCCTTAACAAGACTAAATCCCGTTGGGGTCTTGATAATTGCCGCCAGAGGTCAAAATTAATTGAAATCGGTCTGACTCCTCTTTGCCAGGGTAGGGGAAAATTAGTTTCGATTACCTTGCTGCTTTCGGGTTTGCTGACAATGCGCGTCATCATCCGTCCCGAAGCAGGCATGAGGTCTAGTAAATGACTAATCTCGTTGTCTTGGTTCATCGATCGCCGGCCAATAGTCTTCGATCATTGAGTATAATCGCTTTCTGAGTTAATATCTCTTTTCCGACAATTTTCTCAACGAAACCGCGTAAGTCCCTACTGTTCGGCTTTGAGGGGTTCGATGCTCCCAAAATCGCCCATAAATTCTTGCATCTTCCTCAAAATCCTCATGTGTTGATTATTAATGAGGGAATGAAACAACTCACCGTTCGCTCATTTCTCGAACCGAAAATTTGATAAATTGTCTCAAATGGTTTCTAGCAAAAGCATTGAGCGTTCTACTCGAATATTTATTAGTACAAAAAGACTATTCTGAGGTTAACGAATTGATTGGGGTTTAAGCGAGACAATTAGCGATCGCACTCTCGGCAATGTTCTACTTACCTTACTCGCTAAAAAGCATACAGGATAAAGGTAACAGCAACTTTAAAACCCTTTCCCTAAAAAATTAAGCGAACTAATGAGTCATGAGAAGCGATCGCTCATTCAGACGAGTTTAGGTGTTGGCTGTTGGGTTTCGCTTTCCCCTAAAATTGAGAGGTTTTCTTTAACCCATTGATTCGCTCAACCCAAGAAAAAGGACTAGACCGCGCCTAATTCCCGTAGGAATTCCATAACCGCTTCATAGGCCGCTGCGTTTCCTTGCTGGCGGAACAGTTCGGCGGCTTGTCGGAAATCTCTGATCGCTTTTTCCCTTTCTTGTCGAGAGTAATAAAGAACCCCCCGATTGGCGTAAGCCTCGGCGTCTCGGGGATTAATGTTGATCGCCTGATTGAAATCGGACAGGGCGAGGTCGGGTTTCCCCTGTCCGGCGTAAAGAACCCCCCGATTCAGATAAGCATCGGCGTCTCGGGGATTAATGTTGAGCGCTTTGTTGTAATCGGACAGGGCGAAGTCGAGTTTCCCCTGTTGTCGGTAAAGAAGCCCCCGATTGACGTAAGCACGGATGTCTCGGGGATTAATTTCGATCGCCTGATTGTAATCGAACAGGGCGAGGTCGGGTTTCCCCTGTTGGTAGTAAAGAAACCCGCGATTGATGTAAGCTTCGGCCAATCGGGGATTAATGTTGAGCGCTTTGTTGTAATCGGACAGGGCGAGCTCGAGTTTCCCCTGTTGTTGGTAAAGAAGCCCCCGATTGACGTAAGCCTCGGCGTATCGGGGATTAATGTTAAGCGCCTGATTGTAATCGGACAGGGCGAGGTCTGGTTTTCCCTGTACGGCGTAAAGAAACCCGCGATTGCTGTAAGCTTCGGCCAATCGGGGATTAATGTTGAGCGCTTTGTTGTAATCGGACAGGGCGAGATCGAGTTTCCCCTGTTGTTGGTAAAGAACCCCCCGATTGACGTAAGCCTCGGCGTATCGGGGATTAATGTTGAGCGCCTGATTGTAATCGGACAGGGCGAGGTCTGGTTTTCCCTGTACGGCGTAAAGAAACCCGCGATTGCTGTAAGCCAGGGCCAATCGGGGATTAATGTTGAGCGCTTTGTTGTAATCGGACAGGGCGAGGTCGGGTTTCCCCTGTTGTTGGTAAAGAAGCCCCCGATTGACGTAAGCCTCGGCGTATCGGGGATCGAGTTTGATCGCTTTGGTGAGTTCAGCGAGGGCGAGATCGTATTTTTCCTGTTGGATGTAGTCAATTCCCCGGTTATAGTGGCCGATCGCGTCTTGATTGTTCCCTTGAGCGATCCGGGTTTCGGCTGGTTGTCGGCTCTCTGGCACCATGGCGGGGCGAACAGTCGCGAGGGTGGAAAGGCTGATTAGGCTAAGGGTGGTAAGAAGGGCAAAGGATTTCATGGCTAGTTCCTCGGTGGGGATGATTTTAAATTGTAGGGTTTGCTGAAAAAGTTTTTCCCGGGGGCAGGGTGTAGGCTTCGGCCGTGAGCTCAGCGTTCGACCGAGCGTTCGACTGAGCTCACGCCGAAGTCTCACGCCGAGGTCCGAACGGGTATAGGGTTTTACTCATTTTCAGTGGCTCAATTACCTAATTTTCAGGGAAAAAGTGCCTAAATTTCCCCCCTGATCACTCCAAGTACGGGCAGTTTTTGATTTCAAAAAAGCCTCAAAATATTATCCAACAAGGTTTTTAGATTTATTCAGCCAGCCCTACTTATCGCTCTTGGAGGGAGTCTGGCAAAAGTCTTACAGTCTCTAAACTCTAGCTCTCTTATGGGGTAAGCCTTCAAGCTATCGCTAACTAACAGAAACCTGAAATTTGAGTTTTTATTAGAAAAAAAGTTAGCGATCACTTGTCAACCAAGAGTTTCAGAATCTGGATTCGGTCAGGGATTTCCGAAAGTTCCAGAAGAGCGATATACTAAATCTGGTTATTAAAAACTGATTATTTATTCTCCGTTTTGCCTCTTGCCCTCTGCCTCCTGCCTCCTGCCTTCGTTATCGCCGATGATACCAACGGGTAAATAATTTTTCTAACTCCACCCAAACGAATAATAGGGTACTAAATCCCAAACAGATTAATAATTCTTCTTTAGTTAAAAATTGAGTACCGAAAAAATCCCGCAGAGCAGGAACATAGATTAACATCAGTTGAAAAATTGTCGTCAGGGTTACTGCTACCCAGAGATAGGGATTAGTTAAGGGATTCATTTCTATGGTAAGATGATCACTTGATCGCACGGAAATGGCATGACCCATCTGAGCTAAACAGAGAGTAGTAAAAACCATAGTTTTCCATGAACCAGTATTACCAAAAAGTGGATCCAAGCGCACAGCGATTAACATTTGAGTGATATTAATAATCGAAAAAATAATCCCAATTCTCACGATATAAGTTCCCAAACCGCGAGCAAAAATACTTTCTTGGGGACTAAAAGGAGGGCGACGCATAATATTAGGAGAAGGGGGTTCCACTGCCAAAGCTAACGCGGGTAAACCATCGGTAACTAAATTCATCCAGAGAATTTGTAAGGGAGTTAGGGGAGTAACTAAACCCAAAAGAGGCGAAGCAGCGATAGTAATTACTTCCCCAATATTACTGCCGAGAATATATTTAATAAAACTGCGAATATTGTTATAAACCACTCGCCCTTCTTCCGTGGCAGCGACGATGGTGGCAAAATTATCATCAAGGAGAATCATATCACTAGCCTCTTTGGTGACATCGGTGCCGGCGATTCCCATGGCAATACCGATATCTGCTTGTTTCAAGGCCGGAGCATCATTCACCCCATCTCCGGTCATAGCAACAAATTTACCCTTTTTTTGCAAGGCGCGGACAATAGTTAGTTTATGTTCGGGGGAGACACGGGCATAGATGTTAGTTTTGTCAATGAGGTTTTCTAGCTGAATTGGTGATAATTTATCTAATTCTTGCCCTGAGATGACTAAAGCTCCCGCTTGGGCAATACCAAGACTTTTAGCCACCGCTAGAGCAGTTAATTGATGATCGCCGGTGATCATAATCGGACGGATTCCCGCTTCTCGACACCTAGTCACGGCGATTTGTACCTCCGGTCGCGCTGCGTCGATCATACCGACCATTCCTAGCCAAATTAGCTCATCTTCGCTGATTTCAGTTAATTCTGGTGGATAAATCAGGTTTTTATAGGCCAATCCTAAGACTCGTAAACCCCTGTTAGCCATAGCATTGTTAGCGACTAAGACTTGTTCTTTTTCCCTATCCCCAAAAGGAAGACTTTCTAATCCCGATTGATAGGAGAGACATTGTTCAAGGATTAATTCCGGGGAACCTTTGGTAAATAGTACGGGATTGACTCCTTGACAAATGACCGACATTCGCTTTCTTTGGGAAGAAAAGGGGATTTCAGCGATTCTAGGGAACTCTTGCTTGGTTAGGGATAAATTTAAGCCCGCTTTCGCCCCTAAAACTAATAAAGCTCCTTCCGTGGGGTCGCCTAAAATGCTATCGTGACCGTTATCGAGGTTTAAACTGGCATCGTTGCAGAGGACACTGGCAATTAAGAGATGATGTAATTCTAGATCGGTTTTGGGATCGATCGCCCGTTGCTCGGAGTCTAAAAATTGTCCTTTTGGGCTATATCCTTCCCCAGTAACTAAAAAACTGCGATTAACCGTCTCTATCTCCCGTACAATCATTTTATTTTCCGTTAACGTCCCGGTTTTATCGGAACAGATCACATTAACAGAACCAAGGGTTTCTACTGCTGGCAGTTTACGAATCAAGGCCTGACGTTTGACCATGCGTTGAGTACCTAGGGCGAGCGTTAGGGTGATAACTGCGGGTAATCCTTCGGGAACGACGGCTACTGCCATACTAAGGGAAACTTCGACCAATTCCTGTAGGGCCGACCAACCGGCATTGATCAGGCCGATGGTAATAGTCAGGGCAACTAGAATGAGAGAACCAGCAACAAGGACATTACCCAAGTGAATCATTCTTTTTTGGAGAGGAGTGGGTTCATTGCCGACTGTTGCTAACATTTGAGCGATTTTGCCTAATTCCGTGGTCATTCCCGTATTGGTAACGATGACCTTGGCCCGGCCTTGCAGTACCTCTGTTCCAGTAAAGACAAAATTTAAGCGATCGCCAAGGGGAGTGTCCCTGTCTAAAGGTTCAATGGAGGCGTATTTACTAACACTATTTGCCTCTCCTGTCAAGGCCGATTCGCGAATTTGCAGGTTAAAAGCTTCGATAATTTGGCCGTCGGCGCTGATTTGGGTTCCCGCTTCAATCAGCATGATGTCCCCGGGGACGAGATTAACCGCATCTATTTCTCTGCGTTGGCCCTCGCGGATAACATTAACTTGGGGGGAGGAGAGTTTTTTTAAAGCGGCCAGAGCTTTTTCGGCGCGACTTTCTTGCAGATATCCGAGGATACCATTGAGGATGACAATTGTTAAAATAGCGATCGTATCTTTGAAGGGAACACCAATTTTAGCCAGATGACCGCGCTGCAATTCCAGTAAATCCAGTCCCCCAGAAATTATGGCCACGGCAATTAAGAGCAGGAGCATAATATTGGTAAACTGATCCAGGAGAATTTGCCAATTACTGCGCCCTGGACGTTCTTTTAGTTCATTTTTGCCATAATATTTAATTCTTTCGGCGATTTGCTCCCTATTGAGGCCATTAACAGCGGAACTACCGAGGATAGATAGGGTGGTTTCCACCGGATAAGTATGCCAAGGTTGTTGCAAGTTAACGCTAGAATGGGCAGAATAGTCGGCATTAGCGGCCATGGCAAGTGAAGATAGTTGATCTAGATAGATCTTAGCCCTTTCTTTCCCCGGTCACAGGAAAAAACAAATGTTTAAACTAGCTCTCCCTGCTCATAGACAGTCTTAAGGAGTAGTGTAGATAAGTAGCTGGTTATAATTAAATTGAAGATAGATCCCCCCTTAATCCCCCCTTGATAAGGGGGGTGTCTGAAAGTCTTTAACATCTACCTACTTAGTCAACAGCTTAGTAGGGTAAAGTAAACCAAAATTGTGAACCTTTTTCGTCATTATTCATAATGCCAATTTCACCCCCGTGAGCATGGATAATTTGACGACATAGATATAAACCTAGTCCTAAACTAATCTGATTATTATTGCCGCCTCGTTGATAGCGATCAAATAATTGTTTTCTCTGGGTTTCGCTAATTCCCACCCCATTATCGGCAATGCTACACCGGAGATAATTGCCCTCTAGTCTAGCGGATAAAGTGATAATTATCCCTTGAGGATTGTGTTTAAGGGCATTGGCTAATAAATTCTCAAAAACTCGCCAGAGATGGTGAGCGTCGCCATTAACTAAGGGTAAATCGGGGGAAAAGTTATTAATTAAAGTTGCTTGATTTTCCCTTAATCTTAACTCCCATTCCTGACTGATTTGTTGACCAATTTCGTAGAGAGATAAAGGCTTTAGTTCTAGGGAAACTCCCCAAAGATCATTCTGTCGGGTTTCGACTAGAGAATCAATTAAAGTTAATTGTCGATCGCAACTGTCGGCCATCTGTTGTAAAATCTTCCGGGATACTTCTTTAGTTTCTCCCTGAGAATTTTTAATTAAATTATTTAAGATCATTGACATACCGATCACGGGATTTCGGAGATCATGAGAGACAGCATGAAGATAAATTTCTAAGGTTTCCTCAGTTTTTTGACGTTCTTTAATTTCGTTTTGTAGTTGTTTTTTTTGACGGCAAATAGTTAATTGATTTTCGATGCGTGCCATGAGTTCTTCTCCTTGGAAAGGTTTAGAAATATAATCAACACCTCCCACTTGAAAAGCTTTGACTTTATCTAAGACATCATCAAGAGCGCTGATAAAAATCACGGGAATTTCTCTGGTTTTTTCATCAGCTTTTAACCGTTCACAAACTTGATAACCATTGAGATCGGGCATATTAATATCGAGGAGGATCAGATCGGGAATTAGCGATCGCACGGTATTCAGGGCCATCTGTCCATTAATCGCTTTGCGTACCTGATATCCCTTCTCGGTGAGCATAATCGACAATAGCCGCACATTATTGGGCAAATCATCGACAATTAAGACACTAGAGCGCGGTGTGAGTTGAGTCATGCCGGTTATTTTATAACTCAAACTGTTTAGTAAAAGTGTATAAAAAAACAGACGCGACACTTGCATCTGTTACAAAATTAACTATATTTTGAGGACAAGAACATCTAAGGATTTTCACCACCCACAGCGATGCCTGTACCATAAATCTGAGCATTTGTCAAGTTAATTCTCTCCATTGATGCACCCGTCACATCAGCATCATAGATCATGGCACTGGTGAAATTAACACCATTGAGATTAGCTTGATTCAAACTGGCATTAGTCAGAAAAGCTGCGGTTAAATTTGCGCCTTCTAGGTTAGCATCGGTCAAATCTGCGCCCTCTAAGTTAGCTTCCTCCAGATTAGCTCCCTGTAAATTCGCTTTTCTCAAATCTGCACCGATTAGATGCGCCCCTCTTAAATCTGCACCCCGGAGATCACACCTCGGACATTCCCCCGTATTCAATAATTGTTGCACCTGTCGGGGATTTTCCGCACCGACGGGGTTAATCAGCAGTAAGGAAGCTAGGGAACCTAGGGCAATCATTAAAGTCCTTTTCATAGTTTTAGCCTCCTCTTTCGTTTTCTTCTCTACTTTTAGGATAGGAAAAAAGCTGCTAACCAACTTCCCCCGATCGGGCTAATTCTCCCGTTATCTCACTTTTGCTTGCTTTTGCTAGTCGATCTCTCCTTTCATTACCGTTGCGATCGCTGCTCGGGCATTTTCCTTAAATTCCTTGACATCGACGCGACTTAATAACCAAATTGCCAGGATCATTCCCAATGCTTGCAGGAGGAAAACTAAGCTATAGGCTAAAACCGGACTAGAAAAGATAACTTTACCGATATTTAAAATCGTACCGCCTAAAACCGTGGCTAATCCCCGGGCGATCGCTTGTGATAATCCCCAAGCGCCGATAAAAGTTCCCGCAGTTTCGGCAGCGGTTAAATCTAACATTAAACTGGTAGCCCCAGCAGTAATCATTCCCGAAGCTAAACCGAAAAAGAGCAAGCTTGATTTTAATAAACTTTGATTAGCAGAAAAGCCCGCAAAAATCAAGAGAATAAAACAAATTGTTGCAAAAATACAGCCATATTTAGTGGTTTTTTGTTTACCGACGCGGGGAATGAGCATAAATCCCGTGGCAGCGATACCAAAAAGGGTTCCAGTTCCCCAAAAAGCGTTTAATTGGGTGGTTTGGGCGATACACATCCCAAAAACCTCGCCCCCAAACGGTTCCATAATTGCATCCTGCATAAATAGACTCAAAGTCATCATCAGCAGAAAGGTGAAAAATAAACCGGTTTGCCGACTAGCGGTGAGAACCTGTAACGCATCTTTGAAGGTAATTTGATCCTCTCTTTCGACGAGAGTGGACCGACTACTAAAACGAGAATATTTTTTTTCTACACCAAAAGTCGCCAAAATGCAGAGACCAAAGACGATGGCGGGCATAATTGTAAAAACTGGGTTAATTGTCGCCTGTAGCTGCCCAATATTGGCCATAGGGGCTGATTGGGTGGGATCATAGCTGATAATAGCTGTACCGCAGATATTGGGACTATCCAGCAGACGAGAACTAACGATTGCCCCGACAACAATTCCCACCATCAGCATTGACCAAACTATACCAACTAATTGCGATCGATTATCTTCATCGGACACATCCACCAAGAGGGCAGCAAAAGGGGTGGAACTGGCGCTTAAAGCGAGTCCGTAGAGGGCGAAAATTAAGGCTAAGAGGGCAATCCAAGCGTAGGAAATGGTATTCCATCCCGAAGTTTGAATACTAAGTCCCAATTGCCAGACTACCTGCAAAGCAATAAAAGCTAAAGCGGTAAAAACTGCCGCCCCAATCCAGACATAACCGCTGCGATGATGACCTAAAATAGTTTTACCGTCGGATCTTTGCCCAAACCAGATGCGTGCTGGACTAACAAACTGGTGCATAGCGATCGCAGCTGCGGCGAGAAAGGGTAAAACTTTTAACTCATCGATCATAATCCGATTGAGAACCCCCAAAGTCAGCAGGGACATAATACCTAGTCCCATTTGAAAGAGTCCTAAGCGAAACATGGTGAAAAGTCCCAGTTTTGGCAGGGGTTTTGGGGATGAGTGAGTAGAATGGGGAATATCGCTAGTAGCCATGGTTAAATCAATACGGGAAAAAAGCCAGTATTTAAAAATTTAACGCAGGACGAGCAGACATCTTCTGGGGATTTAAATTTCTATCTCCGATAACCAAGTGGTCAGATCTGTCAAACTGGTAAAATCGAGCAGCGCTTCTCCTAAAGTTTCTAATTGTTCTAGAGATAGTTCTCGGATTTGTTGGCCCAAAGTCGAGGATATTTCACCTAAACGACGGTTAAGTAGCCGTAGAATCAAAGAAACCGCTTCTTCTCGTCTTCCTTGTGCTTTTCCACTTTCCCGGATATCCTGATAAATAACTGATTCGCGCATAATTTCTTCCCTTAATAAACTTCCGATGATTTCCTTACTTAATACTAATCCCGCCAGAATTGCTGTGGCGGCGGCTAAATTGCTTTTTTCAGTTCTACCCTCGATATTATCAATTTTTGCGGCTACTTGTCGTAGGATTTCGGGACGATTAGGGGTTTTTCCTAGATTGGCCAAGGGTAACAATCCTGATAATCCTAACATTTCCTCGGCTGGAATTTCCCAGAGACGAAGCACTTCGTATTCATGACGGGTATTGGGAAGGATAAAAGCATTTTCCTGCACCAAAGGTGATGAGGTTTCTTTCAGGTAAATTACCACTTGTCGCATGGTTTTTTTGGGGAAGCGACGATAGACTCTAGTGCGATAATCTAACATCCGAAAGGACATTTTTGGGTCAGGATCGGTCTGGAATTCGAGATGAAGAATCATCGTATCTGATTCTAACAAAATCAGGGCATCCGCCCGAATCGGTTCTAGAGACAGTTCCGAGGGACTCAATTGGGTGAAGGAGAGGGGTTCTCCTAATAACCATTGGGCGAAGTCACGACTATAATTTTCGGCGAGAAATTTACAGACATTATCATACATTTCTTGATTCTAATCAATGAGATATTTATGGCGTCTCTGATCAAGATGAAGTGTAACCTAATTTGGTATCGACGAGCGACTCCCCAAAAGAAAAACTTTGTACCTCATCATTAAGATAACTGCTGTAAATTCGATCGAGGAAAGTGTAGATAACAATAAAACTGAGCCTCAAGGAGACTCAGTTTCTAGTTTTTTAAGAGCGGGAAATTAACGAATGTACTCTTTGAGGATACTATTACGGTTAGGGTGACGCAGTTTCCGCAGGGCCTTGGCTTCTATTTGACGAATGCGCTCGCGAGTAACGTTGAAAATCTGACCGATTTCTTCGAGTGTTTTCATCCGGCCGTCATCTAAACCGTAGCGCAGCCGCAGCACATCGCGTTCACGAGGACTAAGGGTATCGAGGACGTTTTCTAAATCCTCGCGTAACAAATTTTTAGAAACTTCATCTTCTGGGGTTTCTCCATCCGCTTCGATAAAGTCTCCTAAACGGGAATCTTCTTCTTTACCGATGGGAGTCTCTAGAGAAATCGGTAATTGGGCAGATTTGGCAATAAAACGCAGTTTTTCGATGGTCATCTCCATCTTGGTGGCGATTTCTTCCTCGGTGGGTTTGCGGCGCATTTCCTGAGAAAGAATCTTGGTGGTTTTTTTGATCCGGGAGATGGTTTCGTAGAGGTGGACGGGAAGACGAATGGTGCGGGATTGATCGGCGATCGCGCGGGTGATGGCTTGACGAATCCACCAAGTGGCATAGGTGGAGAATTTATAACCCTTTTCGTGGTCGAATTTTTCGGCGGCGCGGATCAAACCGAGGGAACCTTCTTGAATTAAATCTTGGAAGGAAAGACCGCGATTCATGTATTTCTTGGCGATCGAAACCACTAAACGCAGGTTCGATTGTACCATTTTCTCCTTAGCGCGACGACCATGGTACAAACGACGCTTAAAGGCCGATAAGTATTCCTTTGATTTCGCCTGCCATTCTTCCAGCATGGGAGCCATTAGCTCCGTTTTACCTAAATAAGCCTTAATATCCGATAGTTTCGGTTCTTTTTCCGATTTTTCAACGATAATTTTTTCGATGCGCTCGAACAGGAAAACCTGTTTTCCCCATTCAGCATCGCTATAGAGGCAAAAATCTTCGCGAATGCGTTCTAATTTCAGTAGATCGGCGATTTTTCTCGCTAATTCGATCTCCTCCTCCGCTCTCAATAACCGAATCCTGCCGATCTCTTGCAGATAAATCCGAATCGAATCTTCTGTATAGGGTTTTTTTCTAGCGGCGTCGCGACGACGAGCGCTGGCAAGGCGGCGGGTTTTTTTGCCATCGTTGCTATCGCTGGTTTCTTCTAGCTCTAACTCGATATCCTCATCATCGAAGTCTTCGTCTAGGTCAATCAAATCTAAATCCAATGGCGGCTCGGTAAGGGTTAGTACATCGTGGGCCTGCATCATGCCGTTTTCCTCTTGCTCCTTCTGTGCAAAACTAGAAGATCGAATCTCAATCTAGGTGATACTGAACAAATTTTTGTCTCAAATCCGAGACGGGGAAAGACTTTTCCGATTGTAGCTTTAATTACAACAAATGGGAGAAGATTTTTGCTTAAATTTCCTTGTGTCGATGCGATTTTAGCGACACGGAATGCTGTTTTAGCTCGGTCAACTCATAATCTGGCTCCTGCAAAAATTGGGTAAATGGCTTGAGGAATGAAATCCGATCGCCGGTTTGTCTGCGGTGTTGACCAGATAGCTAAGTATCAAAGGAATTATGGGGTGGGTTAACTGTTCCCACTGGCAAGAGGAAAATAATCCCTATTTGCCTTGGCTAATTCCTTTAGTCTTTAGCTATTGTATTTAATTTGATCGGATTCTTACGGATAAATTTCATCCCTCATTGCTTTTACGCGAATCCAATTTTAATACAAGTGTATTAAAATCGTTAGAGCCCAAGCTCATAATATTAACTTAGCAACATTTTAGAAATTTGCGAGACAAATTTAAGATTTTCTCCAATAGCGACGTGGGAATTATGAATTATGAATTATCAATTATGAATTGGGGAAGTGGGGGAATTTCAAGTAATACCCTAACATCTGAACGCCCTATCT
>NZ_JADEXY010000055.1 GCF_015206885.1 Microcystis aeruginosa LEGE 91341
TGACATCATTACCATTGCTACCGGTGATATTATCATTCCCCCAATAGCCATGGATTTGGATATTGTTACCGACAAAGTTGGTATTAGAGAAGTTGAGGGTATTGTCACTCCAATCACCGACGATGGTTACTTTTCCTGCTACTCCTGTCCCGTCGATGGTTTCAATGCCACTATTGGCACTAAAAGAACGAATCCCCAGGTCCACGTCTCCTGTACCCAAAGCCACAATTTTATCCACCCCAGAGGTGCCGGTATCGGTATAGATGTCATAGCCTTGGAAACTCGACCAGCCTCCGGCTAAATTACCGGAGACATAATAGGTATCTGATCCTTCACCTCCATCCAATTGGTCATTGTCTGCACCGCCATAGAGTAAGTCATTACCAACTCCACCCGATAAAGTGTCAGACCCCCAATCTCCATCGATTAGGTCATCGCCGTCGCCACCACTCAGAACATCATTTCCTCCGTAACCCATCAGGTGTTCAGCAAGATTCGTACCGGTAATCGTGTCGCCGGAGTTATCACCGTAAATAATGGTTTTCTGAAGATAGAAATAGTTGAGCCAACTGGAAACATCGTTAAGGCGAGCATTGGCATCACCATCTTCGTTGACGAGACGATTTTCTTCGATGTTAAAGCCAATGTGATAGAGTCCATCGGCTACGGTATTGACTAAATTTTTACCGAAGTATTGGGTTGTCGCTCCGTCATTTTGCACCAAGTGGTAGCCTGTTTCCTCATTTCCCTCATCGTCACCGTGGAGGAGGATAAATTCGTCATAGTGATTAGTGCGAACCCATTGATTGAGGGTGCGAATATCATCGCTGGTAATCCAGCCATCAGCAGCGATACCTGTAGCAGTAATGCCATCTACTAATAGATGGTTAAGTCCGTCGGCGGCGGCGGCTCCGGCGTTAATATCCCCCGCATTTGTCCACTTGGCTAAGCCAGTATCAATTTTGATGGTATCGACAATTTTATCTAATCCGGTGCCAGTGGTGGACTGATCGACGTAAAAATATGTTACCCAATCTGCTACGTCTTTTACTGTGGCATTAGCTGCACCATCTTCGTTGAGAAATCGCCCATTTTGGATCTGAAAGCCAATATGATAGATTCCGTCGGCAACAGTATTAACTAGGTTTTTGGCAAAATATGTGGTCTGAGCGCCGTCATTTTGAACTAAATGGAAGCCAGTTTCTGTTGTGCCGTCATCATCCCCATGCAGAACAACAAAAGTATTATAACGGGTGGCATCAGAGCGAATCCAATTGTTAATTTGTGCAATATCGCTTTCGGAAATTGAACCATCGGCGGCGAGATTGTAGGTGGTAATCGCTGTTTTTAATAAATCATTCAGTCCATTGGCAGCATCAGCACCGCCAGCAATTTCTTGCCAAGGTATATTTTGCGCTAAACCCTGATCGGCAATGATTAATTCCGTAATCCGATCAAGTCCGGTATTAGTTGTGGCCCGATCTGTATAAAATTGGGTTAGCCAATCCGCCACCTGAGCAACTGTGGCATTGGCGTTACCATCTTCATTGACAAAGGTGCCATTTTCAATTAGGAAACCAATGTGATAAATGCCATCAAAAACCGTATCAACTAAATTCTGATTGCGATACTGTTGAGTCGCTCCGTCATTTTGGACTAGATGAAAGCCTGTTTCTGTTGTACCATCATCATCGCCGTGGAGAGCAGTAAATTCTGCTAAACGGTTAGCGCGAATCCAAGCATTAATCGCGGTTACGTCACTGACAGTAAAAATGCCATTACTAGCAACTCCAGTGGCTTGTTTGGCTTCTAAGATTAACTGATTTAATCCATTAGCTGCCGTCATTCCATCTGTAATATTTGTGCCGAGATTAGCACCAGCAAGTCCTGGATCTCTGCCAATTCTTTCAACCGTTTGATCTAGTCCCGTTCCGGTTGTTCCAGTTGGGGAATTTTGCACCATCGAATAAGATTTGCTTGCCATAATTTTTAACTATAAAAAATAAGGTAGTTAGTGAAATAGCAACAATTGTTAGACAAGTAACGACAAAAGCGCACTAAGGCAGGTTTATCCTAAATCCAGTTAGCAAAACCCAGTTATCATCAGTGACCACTGAAGTGGTCACTAGAAACAAGAAGGCTTGTCCACTCCACTGGATCAGGGGGATTTGGTGTTACCCTGACAATTGCGTATCGATATCCTCACCCACACCCGAAGTCGATCCCAACGATTGGACAGTCTCAGATAGTCAATAAGTTCTAACCGATTGTCTTGCCTCTGCTCAGACTATCGAACGAGGCTTTCCGACCTTGATAGTCCTGAGTCGGCGTTTGATAATCTAACCTTTGATGGAATCTTAGCTTATTGTAGCATTTTTTACAGATATATGGTCTACGCTGCTTTTTCTCTCTTGGCGTTGCTCAAATAAAAATACCTGAGCTTGCGCGTAACTCAATTTAAACCCATGCGATCGCTGCAAGCCTCCGATCAGATGGCTGACAACCGACTCGGTGCTATCTACTTTCGCCAACTGGTGGTTGGGACGGTGGGTCAGGTGGGGAGCAATTTGGGAAGTCGTCAGGACAATTTCCAGACTATCAAAGACAACTAATATAAAATAACTTTACATTTCTTTTATCACTTTTGGAAAGTGCTATTCTTGTAGATGGGAAAAAAGAACTAAAAATCTCCATTGGTGCCAAGTTGATAATTTAAGCGCATCTTATGATAGTCTAAATCTTTTCTTAAAGATAGTGAACCACTATTTTTAACCTTCTTATTAACGACATATTATATCTGGAATTACTCCTTTCTGCTTTTATCGACCCGATTAAGTTCCTTGTAAATGTAAAATAGCGTTAAACTAGCTATAATTTTTGATACAGTGTTAGCAGGATTTATTTAATTAAAAAACCTGCCTTTTGATGATTGAAATTTTATCAACAATTTCACCAAATCTTTCGTGTTTGATTATGATTCTTTCTCTGACTCGATAAACTTGGTCATTGCTAGAATTAAAAACATCATAAATAAATGATGTTTTTATTAGATATTGACCGTACAAAAAAGAACACTTAAAAGCAATTTCTAATGAAGAAATAAAGCCTCTATATTCGACCAACTCTTCTTCTTGACAAGCTTTTATATAAGATAATTTATCGGATTTTAGATCGTATGTGAAATATCCAGTATCTACTGAACCCCAGTTATTAGCTAAATAGTATCGACCTAAAATATAATTATTTTTTATATCGAAAAATATGGGTGTGAATATCATATAGCCAGGAGATTTTTCTGAACGTAATTGAATCTTTTTTATTTCATTATTATTTTCAATGACAATTTTAATAGATAGAGTTTCTCTGTCCGTTGCTGGTTCACAAAATCCCAATGTATTTGTTTGATCTTCATCTTTTCCTATTCTTCTTAAAAAACCTTCAAAATAAACTTTTGTGCTAGAGTCATTTGATGCTAATTTTTCTGATTGATAGATCAATTCAACTACTCGATTACAATTATCTCCTTCCAAAGCTCGAATAGGAAAAGAAGCCTCATTCTGAGTATATCCATGACTAACCGTCGATAAAAAAACGTCATAAGTATTGCATTGCTCAAAATAGTTTTGTTCATATCATCTCCCCGTTTCCCGTTTCCCCGTAGGGTTGATTCAAAGTCGGCTGAAAATTAGGAAGGGTAGGGAGTGTGTTGGCTGTGGGGAGAGGGGGAGGAGGCTTTTTTTTAATAATAATGATTTTCTCTCTTGAAAAAACTCCCTCCTGCCTTCTGCCTCTCTGACTTCTTGTTTTAAGATGGAGAATGAAACAGCCCTAGGGGGCAGGGGGGATCGAACCTTAAATCGATTTTTAATTTAATTATAACCAGCTACTTATTTATTGACGTAATTTATTTAAAATAATAGCATTTTTTGATAGTGCGGTCTGCTCCTCAGAAAATCCAGAAAAGGGGTTTCTCAAAGAAACCCCTTTTCTAATACCAAACTTCAAAAACTATGGCATACTTATAGAAAAGATGATTAAGTGGATAAATTGGCGATGCCGGTCGTACCCAAAATTGATATTGTTGAGTCAGTAGAAGATTTAAAAAAATTAATGAAACAACAAAAAAGTAGTTTAGCCTACGCTAAAGTACAGTCCTTATATTTTTTGAAGATGGGGGAGGTAGAGACGGTTCGCCATTTAGCGGTATTAATGGGACGAGGGGAAAGAACAATCCATCGCTGGTTAAGTTTTTACAGAAAAGGAGGAATCGAGCGATTATTATCTGAAGGAAACCCACCAGGAAGACCGAAAAAGATTTCGGTAGAAGAAGTCGCTCTTTTACAAAACGAATTAAAAGACCCAGTGGGTTTTACCAGCTATAAAGAGATTTATTTTTGGCTCTCGGTCGTTCGAGAAATTTTCGTCAGCTATACAACAGTTTATCGTCTCGTTAGACAGGAATTAGGAAGCTCAATTAAAAGTACCTAGACCACGAAATCCGAGACAATTGCCTGGCGAAGTAGATAAGTTTAAAGCGAACTTATCTAAACGACTAAAAGCTTTACTAGACAGGGAAAGCGAGAAAGTAAAGCGTTACGAGAAAGTAAGTTTTTGGTGCGAGGATGAAAGTAGATTTGGTTGTCACACTATTGCTCGGAATAAAATAACTCTTTTCGGAGTTAAGCCGATTGGTAATTTTCAATATAACTTCCAATGCTTTTGGCTGTACGGGGCTGTAGAGCCTCGACAGGGCAGAAGCTTCTTCTATGAATTCTCCCATTTAGATGGGAATTGTTTCGGAGAATATCTATTACAACTATCGCAAGCTTTTGCCAATGAATTACATATTTTACAAGTAGATAACGCTCCTGTACATATGGCGAGACACTTAGAAATTCCCGACAATATTATCTTGTTTGATCAACCTTCTTGTTGTCCTGAAGTTAACCCCGCAACAGAGAGTTTGGCTGTACCTGAAAAATTTTCTAGCATGGGAAACTTTTGAATCTTTTGATGCTTTAAGAGATAAACTCGATGCTCTTTTAAATCGTTTATCCAATGACACTATCGGGTATTTAACGGGATGGTCTTGGATTTTAGAAGCTCTATGTCTGTCAGGAATTTAGAAATTTGGTATAAGGGGTTAGGTTTCAGGGAGCGCAGGCTGTTCAATTCTGCGAGGATGGCTGAACTGCCGTTGATTGCGGCGGCTGCCACCGGGTTGAGTCCCCAAAATGCCCCGACTGCCACCACTAACAGGTTGGGCAGAGTAGCGATCGCCAAACTCTCGTAGGCAGTGGCAAGGGTATGCCGCGCCAGGGCAAAGGTGTAGCCAAGGGGCTGGAGATCCTGGCTGTGCAAGATGACATCGGCGGCTGCTTCCAATTCCCCTCTCCCTAGAGAAATGACCACCTGATCCTCCTGAGCAGCCAAGCAATCACTACCACCGTCGGTTATCCAAGCCACCCGCTTACCTTGGCGGCGCAACTGTTCTTGGAGGCCCTCAACAGCAGCCGCATCGGTGGCGAAGTAGATGCACTCGGAAGGGATGCCCCAACTCACCAGCAGCTCCGGGGTAATCAAGTCCTGGAAACTTTCGCGAGTAAAGGCCAGAGTATCCACCTGAGCCAGCTTTTCCAGTACCCTAGCATTGCGGATGTAAACGCCTTGTCGCGCTGCCGCCGTCAGGGCCGAAACCACTGCCAAGGGAGTAACACCCCGCAGGGAAACCCCGATGTCAAGGGGTAACAGCGCACTCGCACGCCCCAAGTCTCCCGTCAGCATTGCCCAAGTGCCACTCAGGAACAAAGTGGGTAGGATCGCTCCTTGGGCGACGGGTTTGAGGTTTTGGAGTAGTTCGGTTTTTTCGACGGAATCTAGCCACCCTTCTCGAGCTGCTTCGGGAACGGGAGCGAACCGCTGCTGGTCAGAGAGCCAGTGGATTTCTGCATCTTCTTGCTCGAACAGCAGGTATAGCTCGTCTTCTAGCTGTTGGAGCTTGCTCTGGCGCAGGCTCTCCCCCACTGCTGCCAGATTGAGGGCAAGTGCGCCAGCGATGTTGTTACCTTGAAGCAGTTGGTAGCTCAACCAGAGGGCATCGAGGCAGTCTATTGTCACTTGTCCTTGCTGGGTGAGGGCTTGGCTAACCCTCTGCCAGAGAGGAATTGAAGCCGCAAGAACAATTCCCCCCACAATTGAGAAGGGCAGTTCTAGGGGAGCAGCAGCGATCGCCACAGCCAGGGTTAAGGCCGGCAGCCCTAAAGTTGGCCAAGTCCCCTGATTCCTAGCCCCGACTTTCTCGTTTAGTTCTGGCTCTCTTTCCCGGCCGGCCGCTGGGATGGCCGCTTGCAAGTAATCTAGGATGGCCGTTGCTGACAACACTTCCGCCGGGTAGGAGACAATCAGGGAGCAGGCTGCGGCATTGATGCGGCTCTCGCTGATGGCAGTGCTTCTCAGCAGCGATCGCTGCAAGCGTCTGGCAAATTCGTCATCCCAATTGAGGCGAGGAATGCGAATTCGCAGCCGTCCCGGAGTTTGATGGGCGACTTGCCAATCTACCCAATCAGGGGGTGCTGGGGAATTTTCTGATGCTTGAACTGGTGCGGGAGTCAGAGTTGTTGTCGTCATGGTGAGGTGATTCGAGAGGGGCTACCGACTGGCAGCGGGACGAACAAGACATTCAACAGCAGGCTGACAGCAGCGACGTAGATGATACCAGTTTTCGACTTCCATCTAAAAATCGAAAGAAAAGCACCCCCGCATTATACCATAAAAAATTATGCAAGAAGTGCATTCAGCTAATCTAAGGATAGGTGGTTAAAATGCGTCTTGGCTTAATAAGTAAGGTTTGCTGAAAAAGTTTGTTGGTGGGGTTAGGAGTCAGGAGTCAGTAGTCAGTAGTCAGGAGAATTAAGAATGAATAGTAATAAGTTAAATGGTCTATTTACAGACTTGATGCCATTTAATCCTTATTTTTGACGTTTTTGAACCCTGAAAAATTAATTGTGCAAGAGGTTTAATTCTTTAAAGACAAACTACCCACCAGATTTTGGAAAATTGGTATAATACTAAATCTGGTTATTAAAGACTGATTATTTATTCCCCTTTTTGAGTAGAAAACGGGTTTCTCCGAGAAACCCGTTTTCTGTGCGTTACTCAACGGATTTAGTATAACAAAAATAACTAAAGGGAAAGCCAAATTTGATTAGGGAGTTGCCAGAAATTGACCGAGAGATAATTCGGCATTAACTAAAGACTTCAACGGGATTAATTTGACAGCACAAGCTTTTAATTCTGGTTGCAGGGAAATCGGACAAGCGGCCGGATGGGTGAGACTATTGGCCTCAGAATTTTCTGCCCATAGGGCCCCCCAGTGCATCGGCACAAAGACACAATTAGGAGCAATTGCTTTGGTAATTAAAGCCGGAAAACGGGCAGAACCCCGACGAGAACGCACCTCCAACCATTCCCCAGCTTCTATGCCCAATTTTGCCGCATCTTGGGGATGAATTTCTATAAAAGGTGCGGGGTGCATTTTGACAATTTTCTCGATGCGGCCGGTGCGAGTTTGGGTGTGCCAGTGACCGTACAAACGCCCCACGGTCAACACTAGGGGATAATCATCGTCCGGGGGTTCCGCTAGACCTTTACTGTGGTAGGCGGCGAAAACAGCACGTCCATCGGCAGTATTAAATTTACCATCGGTATAAAGACGTTTTGCGGCTGTTTTTGGGCTTTTATCGTCGTCTTTAACGAAATTACCCAGTAATTGCCCGGAATTAGCGGTTTTAGGGGCGGAAATTTCATCGATGGAATTGGGCCACTGGAGGGGAGTCTCGGCCAGGCGATCATAATTAATCCCTGTCATATCACAAGGACGTTTATAGGTCAAGCGGGCAAACTCGGAATATACCTCGGCCGAATCCTGAAAATTAAATTGTGCCTGAAACCCCAAACGGCGACCAACTTCGGCAAAAATTTGCCAGTCGGCCCTAGCTTGACCGACGGGAGGGCGAAAAGCTTTATTTAACGTCACCATGCGCTCAGAATTGGTCATTGTTCCCGTTTTTTCGCCCCATTGGGATGCTGGCAGTAATAAATGGGCATAGGCGCTGGTTTCCGTGGGATAGTAGGCATCCTGATAGATAGTAAAAGGTGATTTAAACAGGGCCGCCTTGGTACGTTCTAGATCAGGCATACTAACAGCCGGATTAGTAGCGGCAATCCAAAGAAGTTTCACCTCTCCCGTCTCCAAACCAGTAATCATACTCCAAGCATCGCGACCGGGGACGGGAGAAATCCGACCAGCAGGTAAACCCCAAGCTTGTTCCACTTCGGCCCGGTGTTGGGGATTTTTGACGGAACGATAACCGGGGAGAAGATGGCAGAGGCCGCCGGCTTCCCGTCCTCCCATGGCGTTAGGTTGTCCGGTTAGGGAAAAAGGACCAGCCCCCGGTTTACCGATATTAGCCGTCATTAGGTGTAAATTGATTAAAGTGCGGGCTTTGGCCGTGCCTTCGCTGGATTGATTGATACCCATCGACCAGAGGGAAAGCACTCTTTTCGATTCGGCCCAGTAGCGGGCAGCCTGTTCTAAATCGTCGATGGGGATACCGCATTTATGCGCGACGATTTCCGGGGGATAATGGCGGATAATTTCGGCGTATTTGGGGAAATCCCTGGTGCATTTATCGATAAAATAGGTATCGATCGCACCCCAATTCAGTAACAGGTGAGCAATACCGTTAAATAGGTCAATATCAGTCCCCGGGTTAATGGCGAGGTGGAGATTAGCGGCCTCGGCGGTTTTGGTGCTGCGGGGATCAACGACGATTAATTTCGCTTGTTGGTTACGTTTGAGATACTTGTGCAGACGGTTAAAGATGATGGGGTGACATTCGGCTGTATTTGTCCCCACCAGAAAGGCACAATCGGTTAATTCTAGGTCATCGTAACAGCAGGGGGGACCGTCGGAGCCGAAACTGTCAACGTAAGCGGCCACGGCCGAAGACATACAAAGACGGGAATTAGCATCAAAGTTATTGACTCCCAGACAACCCTTGACCAGTTTTTGGGCGATGTAGTAATCTTCGGTGTGAAATTGTCCCGAACCGTATAGACAGATACTTTCCTTTTCCCCCTGAGCGATTAGAGTTTGGATACGGTTAACGATGCGATCGAATGCTTCTTCCCAAGTACAAGGACGAAATTGATCTTGGAGAGAATCGCGGATCATCGGGGTTTTGAGGCGATTTTTATCGATTGATTCCGCTACGGTGGCCCCTTTAACACAGATCATACCTTGACTGGAGGGGTGGGACTTGTCCCCAAAGACTTTCCCTGCTTGTCCGGCCGACGCGGGGAGGGTGACTGTCAAACCACAACCTACTCCACAGTAAGGACATTGGGTTTTTGTAGATTCAGTCATAAGCAGTGGGTCTGATTGGTGGCGCTATCTTTGGGCATACTAAGATAGTCCGCAGATTTTCTCGGCAAAATTGTAGTTATTAATACAATTTATTACAGGCCTTAGCTAAATTGCCATTTTCGTGATGCAAATCGCGCATTACAACTGGCTAGATAAAAAGCATACACTTGTTCTCGTGCCGAAAAAGAATCGGCATAGGATAATAGTAGTCTCTAGGGTGGGGAAAAAGTTTTCAGCCAGTCATGACCTACGAACCTCTACATCATAAGTATCGTCCCCAAACCTTTGCCGATTTGGTGGGACAATCAGCGATCGCCACGACCTTGAGTAATGCCTTAATCAGTGAGCGAATCGCTCCTGCATACCTATTTACTGGACCCAGAGGCACGGGGAAAACCTCCTCAGCGCGAATTTTAGCCAAATCCCTCAACTGTCTGTCTAGTGACCATCCGACACCGATTCCCTGCGGTAAGTGTTCTGTCTGTCAAGCGATCGCCAATGGTTCCGCTTTAGACGTGATCGAAATTGATGCCGCTAGTAATACGGGTGTGGATAACATTCGGGAAATTATCGAGCGATCGCAATTTGCCCCCGTCCAATGTCGTTATAAAGTCTATGTCATCGATGAGTGCCATATGCTCAGTACGGCGGCCTTTAATGCTTTGCTGAAAACTCTGGAAGAACCGCCGGATCGAGTGATTTTTGTACTTGCTACCACGGATCCTCAGCGTGTCTTGCCTACCATCATCTCCCGTTGTCAACGCTTTGATTATCGTCGTATTGCTCTCGATGCCATGGTGGCACACCTGCAAAAAATCGCCCAAATAGAAGCGATCGATATTAACCTAGAAGCATTAACCCTTGTGGCTCAGATCGCTAACGGTGGTTTACGCGATGCGGAAAGTCTCCTCGATCAATTAAGTTTACTCGCAGGAACGATTACGGCCGAGCGAGTCTGGGATTTAGTCGGTGCAGTCCCCGAAAGAGACCTCTTAACCCTACTTAAAGTCATTCATAGCAATATTCCCGATCAAGTCATCGAACAATGTCGCCATCTGATGAATCGCGGTAAGGAACCTTTAATCGTCCTGCAAAATCTAGCGGGATTCTATTTAAACCTACTTTTAGCCAAAACCGCCCCTAATCGTCCAGAAATGGTCGCTGTCACTGCTCCCACTTGGCAGGATTTGTGTACGGAAGCGCGTACTTGGTCTTTAGAGGAAATTCTCCGCGGTCAACAACTGCTTAAAGACAGCGAAACGCAACTAAAAAACACCACTCAACCCCGTCTCTGGTTAGAAGTCACTCTATTAGGACTGTTACCGCAAGCACAGGTGATTCCGCTAGTTGCCACGGTAGCGCCTTCCCGTCCCCAAACCAGCGTCGAGAGGCCCCCTGAAATGATCACAGCACCGGCGCCGGTTAATCAACCAATCAAACCGGCGGTTATCACCTCGACAACTAGCGTCGCAGTGCCGAAAACTGAGGTTAAAACTGTTACCAGTGATGACAATCATGAACAAATTTGGCAGCGGGTTTTAGAAGTAATGGAACCCCCCACTACTCGCACTCTCCTACGTCAGCATGGCAGTCTTTTTAGTATGGAAGAATCGAGCGCTTATTTAAGCATATCTTCGGAACAATTATTAAAAATGGCCCGGCTACGCTTGACTAATATTGAGTCAGCTTTCGAGGCAGTTTTTCAGCGCCGGATTAAAGTCCATTTACAGGTAGGTTCCGCCACTGCTGCCATGGCTGCGGAAGTTTCCCAATCCCCGGCAGCCAAGATGCCACTACCACCAGAAACCGCAACAATCCCACCAATAACCCCCGAAAATAAAGTTATGACCGTGGTGGATATTCCCCCAGTCAAAGAAGCAATTATCGAGAAAAAAGAAGCAAAGATCACCGCGTCGGGAACCCCAAAAACTCCTAGCACAGAACTGCCCGAAAAAATCTTAAATTTTGATTCATCTTTAGGGACATTAGATCAAGATGTCGATGTTAGCGAAATTTTGGCAGCCGCTCAAAAGTTAGCGAAATCTTTTGATGGTGAACTGGTCAATATGGGTTATTCAGTGCCAGAAAATTCGGCCGCAGAAACTAAAGTTAATAAGTCTCTGGAAAATATGACTATCGTGCGCGGGAGACCTGATGTTAACGAAATTTTAGAGAGTTTGGAGGAGGACGAAGACCTGCCTTTTTAAGGCTATCTCAACGGCTTGTGCTAAACTGATAGGATATGCCACGTCTCAGGATTGGCTATTCTTGCTCAAATTCTAGCTACTAGACCTATGACACCCGAAACTAAGGACAGAATCGATCAATTAGTTCAGAATAACAAAGTTCTTGTGTTCATGAAGGGCAATAAATTAATGCCTCAGTGTGGTTTCTCGAATAACGTCATACAAATTCTCAATATTCTGGGGGTTTCCTACGAAACTGTCGATATTCTGCAAGATCAGGAGTTAAGACAAGGAGTTAAGGAGTATTCCAATTGGCCGACTATTCCCCAAGTCTATATCAACGGTGAATTTATTGGCGGTTCCGACATTATGATCGAACTCTATCAAAATGGGGAACTACAACAAATAGTCGAGGTAGCCTTAGCTTCCTAAAAATTTTCTAGGTTAGGCTACCTATCCTAACCTAGTTTAAAGTTGTCCAACTAGCAATCTTGGTAGAGGTGATGATTGTGACAATTCGAGAAACTGCAATTTCTAAGCTACAGCAACTCCCCGAAGTCCTTGTTCAGGAAGTAAGCGACTTTATTGATCTTCTCGACCATAAATATCGAGTCAAAACCTTTGACACTCAGCCTGATGGAAAACTGATAGAAATATGGTTACAATGGTTTGAAGCCGTAGATGGCTTAACTGTCAATTCACCGGAACCAATAAACGACTACCAACAACTGCTGCTCGAAAAATATCGGCAACAAGGACTAGAGCTATGTTTTATCGGATTCAAAACCAAGGCAGCTTTGATATTATTCAAGGGTAGTGATAGAAAATCTGCTTTCAACGGCCTATAACTCCACCAATAGAAAATGCTCCCCTTTAAAACTGTCCTTTGAATTGTTCTTTATCTTGTGCTATCAGGAAACTTTGTTGGGGAATACCGATGTGAATTCCCTTCTCCTCAAAAGCAATTTTTAGACGACGACGATACTCTCTTTCTATATCCCATTGTCGTAATCTTTTGACGACAATTCTGAGCATAATTTCCATTCCCGTGTGAGAAACCCGACTAACACCAGCAACCTGCACAGGATTGATGATATCTTCTTGCCATTGTGGATCTACAGCCATATTTTCAGCGATGGCTGCCATTAAAGCGATCGCCACATCTGGCTCGGTGTGATAGGCGACTTCGATGGTAAAATTGACTCGCGCCCAATCTTTACTGAGGTTGTGTGCGCTAATAATTTGGTTATGAGCAATAGTGATTAAACGTCCATCAGCAGCCCGCAATTGAGTCGCTCGCAAACTCATATTTTCCACCAAACCGGTGAACTCCTGAAACTGGATCATATCACCGACGGTGTATTGATCTTCAAAGACAATCAGAAAACCGTTAATCCAATCTTTTAAAAGATCCTGAAAGGCAAAGGTGAGCAATGCTCCCACTAAACCGGCTCCCGTGAGTAAAAAGGCGAAAGAAAGGCCCATCCAACTCAAAAAAATCAAAATTCCTAGAAAAATGGCGATAAATGTGATAATTTCTCGCCCAACTTCTAATAAAGTAGGAGCGCGCAGAATCCTCCTTTCCAAATTTTCGGAAAACACCGCTCCTTCCTCTACCCACTCGCGTAGCCGAAAATTAACGTGGAGATTAACCATATTGCTCACTGATGTCAGTAGCAACCAGATAATAAAAATCCGCAAAGGAATGCGAATTATCCCCCGTCCTTCTAGCCTAGTTTCAGGAAATACATACAAAATCGCCGCTATTCCGCTAAACCAAAGCAGTATCAGTCCAATAAGAGCCAGTCTTTTCCAGAGAAGATTTAATGTCAGTTGTCGCTGAATATCTGCCTGTTGACGGAAATTAGAGGAATCTTCTAGAGCGGCTAAAATCGGCCCTTGGGAGCGATCTTTTCTGGGAGGGGAATTTATGGCTAAATTCCGATCAGATTGACTTTTAGCCTGTTTTTTGAGGAGATTAAAGCGATTTCTTAAACGTTTCTGCCACCAAATTAATAAACAGCTTAAGCAAACCACCCCGAAAATAATTATAGCGGCAGTCATTGCCTGTTGCCGGCGAGCGGCGGGCTGACGTTCTTGCCAAGCTTGGATTAAAGCTGTTTTGATGATTTTAACCCATCGGTCTGCTAAATCGGCAACCGAAGAAGAATCGATCAGGGCATCAACTTCTGTTACTGTCAGAATTACCTGTTGCGGTAAATTCTGGTTATCCCTAGCCACAATCACGGTTAAATTATTGAGGGTCGCCGGACTTACTTGCAAGGTTGTCAGATCGAAACCCCCATTGATAATATTATTTAAGCCTCTTTCAATGCGCCTAGCCCGTCTTTCTACCGGAGAGAGTTCCTGGTCTGCTTCCATCCTAGAAGTGGTAAAATCCTGGGAGGCAATCTGAAATAAGGCAAATCCATCTAAATACACGGAAGTATATTCTATATCCCCGGCTACAAAAATCCTTGTCCCCGTGGGAGATGCAAATGGAACCAGAAAATTTTGGGCTAGGGATGGCAGGGAATTAAGAACAAAAATACTAACTAAAAGGCAACCTGCCAATCCTTGAATGACCAGATTGAAAATTTTTCCCCGTTGCCGTCGTCCCATTGCCCAAGTTTCCTTTTTGATTAACAATGATCTTTACTCGCTTTCTCAGCTTATAGCAGTTATCTTTATGGTGAGATAGAAAGTTTTCGTTTTGGGGAGTTAGTCGTCCCTCTCCCCAACCCCCCACTGATGACTGATTACTGATTACTGAAATCCCCAACATTAGTTAACTTCTCATGTCCAATATACCCCCACAGTGGCGCGAGGAAATTACGTCTTTACCCGCTTGGTTACGGCGTTCACTCGGCAAATCTAGCGAAATTTCCACGGTTCAGCGCATTATCAAACAAAGGAACATTCATACTATCTGCGAGGAAGGTCGCTGTCCCAATCGCGGCGAATGTTATGCCCAAGGTACGGCGACTTTTTTGTTGATGGGTCCCACTTGTACCCGGTCCTGTGCTTTTTGTCAAGTGGATAAGGGTCATGCACCCATGCCTCTCGATGTGGAGGAACCGCAAAAAGTGGCGGAAGCGGTGCAATTGTTAAATTTAAGTTACGTTGTCTTGACTTCTGTAGCCAGAGATGATATGAAAGACGGCGGAGCCAGTTGGTTTGTGCGGACGATGACAGCCATTCGCGAACGCAATCCCCACACTTTAATTGAGGTGTTAACCCCGGATTTTGCTGGAGGTAAGGGAAGTCAACAGGAACGGGTGGCGACGGTGGTAGGGGCAAAACCTGCCTGTTACAATCACAATATCGAGACGGTGCGCCGTTTGCAAGGGCCGGTTAGACGCGGGGCTAAATATGATCGCTCTTTGGCGGTTTTGCGTTATGTTAAGGAAATCGATCGCTCAATTCCGACGAAATCTGGCTTAATGGTCGGTCACGGTGAGACAAAAGAGGAAATTATCGAGACTTTGGCAGATTTACGCGCGATCGACTGCGATCGAGTTACTATTGGTCAATATATGCGTCCTTCTCTGGAACATTTGCTCGTACAGAAATATTGGACTCCCGCAGAATTTAGCGAGTTGGGAGAAATTGCCCAAAAAATGGGTTTTTCTCAGGTTAGATCCGGCCCCCTAGTCCGCAGTTCCTATCATGCGGGAGAGTAAATCAGTTATCAGTTATCAGATGTAAGTTATCAGATGTAAGTTTTAAGTTAATTAGTTATCTTTGTCTTTATACCTGATTACTGTTTACTGATTACTGTTTACTAATACTAAATCTGTTGAGTATAGGCTACTTATAAGGATGGGCAAAAGGAGGAATAGATAATCAGTCTTTAGTAACTGGATTTAGTATAATTCCCATTTCATAATTCATAATTCATAATTCATAATTCCCTGATCAAGATGAATTTAGAAGCAATCATCCTAGAGGAAATTAAACAATCAGCGGGTCGAATTAGCTTCGATCGCTGGATGGATTTAGCTCTCTATCACCCCGATTATGGCTATTACACCTCTGGAAAAGTAGAAATTGGCTCAAAAGGAGATTTTTTTACTTCCTCGTCCCTAGGGGCAGATTTTGGCCAATTGTTGGCGGAGCAATTTGTCGAGATGGCGGAATTTTTGGGCAATTCCCGAGGATTTACTTTAGTGGAAGTGGGAGCAGGTTCGGGAATTTTAGCGAAAGATATCCTTGATTATTTGAGTGATAGCTATGCTGATTTTTATCAAAATCTCAGTTATATAATTATCGAACAATCTCAGAAACTCAGGGAAAGACAACGGGCAACTTTAGCGGGATATTCCCCGGTATCTTGGCAAAGTTGGCCGAATTTAGCTGATAATTCCCTTGTGGGTTGTGTGTTTAGTAATGAGTTAATCGATGCTTTTCCTGTCCATCGAGTTGTGATCGAGTCGGGAGAATTACGAGAAATTTATCTGGGATTGGGGGAACCTTTTCAGGAGATTATCGCAGATTTATCTACTGACAGCATCAAAGACTATTTTGATTTAGTGGGGATAAATATTCCTTCCCCACTTTATCCGGAGGGTTATCAAACCGAGGTAAACTTATTAGCTTTAGACTGGTTAGAAACGGTTAATCGGAAACTCGATCGAGGTTATATTTTAACCATAGATTACGGTTACACTGCCGAAAAATATTATCATCCCCAAAGAAGTCAAGGAACCCTACAATGTTATCGACAACACCAGCGTCATGATCATCCTTATTTGTGGGTGGGAGAACAAGATATTACCACTCATGTGGATTTTACTGCTTTACAACGTCAAGGGGAGAAATTAGGCTTAAAAAATCTCGGTTTTACTCAGCAAGGATTATTTTTAATGGCTTTGGGATTAGGGGATAGATTAAATCAACTTTCTGAAGGAAAAATTGATATATTAACTATATTTCAGCGTCGAGATGCCTTACATCAATTAATCAATCCCACCGGTTTAGGAGGATTTGGAGTGTTAATTCAGGGGAAAGGAGTAGAGGAAAGAATACTTCGGGGATTAAGTAAATAACAAAAAAATAGGGCTGAATGCTGTTAACTTTCAGCCCTAAGAAATAATTAAGCTCCTACGGATTCTTTAGCGGCATACATTACCTCTAAAGTTATTTCACCAATACCTCGCTCCCGGGCAAATTTTTCGGTATTTCGTTTGACTTTCCCCCGCACAAAACCGGGGATTTTCTGCAATTCTACCGTAGCTTCCTTATTCCAATTTAGGTCAGAATCTGCCGAAATACCTTTAGTAATTACCTCTTTGGTATCATGACCACCAAATATCTCTAATAGGTGATCTTCCATACCCAAAGTAAAGGAATTATAGACCAAATCGGCGATCTGATTAGTGCCTTCGTAACCTAAGAAAGGTTTATAACCGAGGGGGAAATTTTGGATATGAATAGGTGCAGCAATTACTCCACAGGGAATATCTAAACGTTTGCCGACGTGACGTTCCATTTGAGTACCAAATATCGCCGCCGGTTCTAATCGAGCAATAGCATCTCCTATCGCCCCATTATCATCACTAATTAACACTTCATCACAATATTCACTCACTTGTTCCCGGAACCAATCGGCATCATACTTGCAATAAGTACCCGCTAAAACCACATGAATTCCCATCTCCCTGGCGAGAATTTTTGTCATAGCGGCTGCGTGGGTATTATCACCAAAAACCACCGCTTTTTTCCCGGTTAAATTCTGACAGTCAATGGAACGAGAAAACCAAGCAGCTTGGGAGATATGCAGAGTTTGTTCATTGATAAAATCTTCGTAATCTACTGCCGCACCTTGGGCATTAATTACCTCTTGAATTTGGCGAATACAGCGGGCTGTTTCCACCACTCCCATGGGGGTAATATCAACGTAAGGCATAGCGAATTCGCTTTCGAGATATTTGGCTGTCATTAATCCCACTTCTCGATAGGGAACCAGATTAAACCAAGCGCGGGGCAGATTTTTTAAGTTGTCCACCGAGGCAGCTTCGGGGATAATTTCGTTAACTTCAATGTCCAAATCTGCCATTAAACGCTTTAATTCTGTGCGATCATGTTGGTTATGGAAACCGAGGGTGGTAATACCGATAATATTAACCGAAGGTTTAGGGGTTTTCTGGGAGATAATTTCCCCTTTTCTCTGGGCCTTATCGAGATAATATTTGATAATTTGATAGAGGGTTTTATCGGCCGCTTGTAGTTCATTATAGCGATAGTGGTTGACATCGGCCAGCAGCACATCTCCTTGGGCATCCTGTCGCGCTCTTTCGACAAAGTTTTGTAAATCCTCTTGGAGAATGCTGGAGGTACAGGTGGGGGTTAAAACGATTAAATCGGGACTTTCTTCGCGATCTTTGCGAACAATATTATCGACGACTTTTTCTTGGGAACCCCGGGCTAAAACATTACGATCGACAATACTAGCAGTGACGGGGGTAAAATTACGCTCCCTTTCCAGCATCGAGCGCATGACGTTAAAATAATCGTCTCCCAGAGGAGCGTGCATGATAGCATGAACATTTTTAAAGGAACTGGCGATCCTTAACGTGCCAATATGAGCGGGACCCGCATACATCCAATAGGCCAATTTCATAGAGGGTTCTCCTACAGTCAGACTTTTTTGATTGTCTCAGACTTTACCGATTTAGGAGTGAACACTTAACGGAAGATTACAAAAAGTCCCCATGCAGATTAAGTATCTTTTCGGGGAAAAATGACACAAATATTAATGTTAACTTTTTTAACGATTTATGTCATGAGGGCAAAAATTTCTTTACCGACCGCTTGGTAACAAAGCCAACCGAAATTCGACCGGGGGTCGGGATAATCTTTGACGATGACTCCCTTTTCGGCCGCTCGTTCAAAAGCCACTAAACGGGGAATTTCTCGCTTAAATAGCGGTAGTTTCGCTTCTTCTAGAGCTTTCCGCGCTTCTCGTCCTGTTTTTGTCCGTGAATCCACTTGGGTTAACAGAACTCGATAATTATCGGTCATCGTGGACAGCAATTCTGCCGCTTTAATGGTGACATCGATATCGAGATGATTGGGAGTGGTGGGTAAAATTAATAAATCGCTGCCCTGAGCTAAATCTTTTAACTCGTCTGGCTCCGGCCGGGCCTGGGTATCGACGATAATATGAGTGTATTGTTTCACCAGTCCCGTCGCTCCAGCTTGGGACGCTACCATAAAAGGAAGGGTATCTTCCCGGGACCAATGGAGAGCCGAACGATTTTTATCCGCATCAATCAATAAGGTGGGCGCTTTTTCTTGAAAATAGGCGGCCAAATGAATCGATGTGGTGGTTTTCCCGACCCCTCCCTTCAGTGCTACGACGGAAATAATCATGAACGGCTCGATCGAATAAGTGAATATTTTCTAGTGTAATCCCAGACGGACTGAAAACCGTTTAAGTTTCCCCCCAGAAAGGCTATCAGTCGGGATTCTAGATTTTTGAGCGTGGCTCTCTCGATATTTTGGTGTAATGTGTTTCTTAATGTTAGATTTCATGTTAGATTTTGGGCCTATGCTCTCCTGATCGATCACTTTTTCTGCTCACCACAACTACGGGAGCGTCTTCAATGTTGAAGCAATTCTTAGCAATAGCGATCGCTTTCATGATAGGGTTAACTGGGGAATTAGCCCTATCTTTACCCACTGCGCGTTTGTCCGATCGAGAAATCTCCCAACAATTACAGACTATCCCCGGCTGGCAGTTACGAGATCAACGGATTGAAAAAACTTTTAAATTTAACAATTTTATCGAAGCGATCACTTTTGTTAATCGCTTAGTTACTCCGGCTGAATTACTAGGCCATCATCCTGATATTACCATCAATTATAATCGCGTTACTCTTTCCCTCACTACCCATGACGTGGGAGGTTTGAGTAACTTAGATTTTGATTTAGCTCAACAAATCGATCGCCTGATTCCCTAGTTTTAAATCAGCCTTTAACGCACACATCCATTATCTTGGCGAATATCCCAACTACCGTCAACATGGAATAAAAATAAACAGCGTTTGTCGGGTGTGCCGGAAGCAACTAAAGTAATTCTGCCTAACTGTCCCCAAGAACCCCCTAAACCCCCCCTTGTATCGGCCCAACTAGCGCGATAAATTGTACCTTGATTACCCACAGGTCCACTAACTCGGCGTAGGCTAGAATTATTAGTATCGATGCTAACACCGCGAGTGATGGGAGTCCAATCGGTGACATTCTCACATTCGTCCCCTTGCACTTTTGCCACTTTAATCTGTTCGGTTTCACTTTCTGCCATGCACAAAGATAGGGGATAAGAACCTCCTCCTGTGGCATGATAACGGGTATTTTTCCACTGTTGTGATATTTCAAAGGTGGCGATATTTAAGCGAATCCAAGCCATTAAACGCTGATAAACAGAAAGGGCAATAGTTAAGAGAATTCCTAATAAAATTAGGGTAACTAACATCTCGACTTGAGTTAAGCCAGAGGTGGATTTTTGCCGATTAAAAATCTGTAAATTACGAAACCTATTAGAAGAAAGGTAGAAGATATTCATGAGCATCATCTTGCCTTTTTATTTTCAATAAATTATGGGATTAGAAAGGAGCAAAAATTAATTTGCGCTAGGATAATCCACATAATTTCCTGCTGTTATTACGGACAAGATTGACGGCGATCGCTATTTTTTTCTGATATTGGCAAAAAAAGTTATCTTTAGGCAAAAATGAGCTACATAAAAGCAATTTTCTAGTTTTTTGGGTCAATTAAGTTTATTTGCTCTGTTTATATAGCCAAATGTCCCGCTAACGAGTAAATCCCAATTGTCGTCGGGCCTCGAATAATCCGATCGCCACACTAACGGAAAGATTTAAACTTCTCACCCCCGGTTCTGCCATGGGAATATAAACCGTGTCATCGCACTTATTTAATAAATCTGCCGGAATACCGTCGGTTTCACTGCCAAAAAGTAGCCAATCTCCGCTTTGATAGCTGTATTCCACATAACTACTGCTGCCGCGCACTGTAAACCCGATCGCCCTTCCGCCGCTCTTTTGCTGATATACACAGAAGTCATCAATTGTCAAGTGGTACATGAGTTTTACATAAGGCCAATAATCTAAGCCGGCCCGCTTCAGATAGCGATCGCTAATTTCAAAACCCAAGGGACCAACTAAATGCAATTCTGTCCGCGTTGCGGCGCAAGTACGGGCAATATTCCCCGTATTTGGCGGAATTTGCGGATTGATTAAAACCACTCGTAAAATCGCTTCAGTCATCAGTTATCGGTTATCAGTTATCGGTTATCAGTTATCAGTTATCAGTTATCAGTTCACTGTTCACAGCAAAAAACTCCCCACCTCTCAATTCATAATTTATAATTCCCACCTCTCAATTCATAATTCATAATTTATAATTTATAATTCCCACCTCTCAATTCATAATTCATAATTCATAATTTATAATTCCCACCTCTCAATTCATAATTCATAATTTAAATTTATAATTCCCGCTTCCCATCTTCCTTGGGTGAGGACTAACTATACTGGATTTTGCCCCACCCTAGTCAAACTTATTTTAATTTAATTGGTATAACTATCCATACTCAACGGGACTAAATCGCCATGGATGGTCAAACCTAACAACATTGTTGTATTAGCGGGGATTAATTTGCCTGTAAGAGAGCAAATCTCATTTTTTCTAGCTGTAGCGTTAAATACTGCCCTTATATCGCTGACAGAAAACTGAGGTCGATAATCTCCTGATTTCTGCTGAACGAAATTCCATAAGACATCACGAATGAGTGCTTGATAACCTTGATTGCCGGAAATCTCTTTCAGCTTGTCCTTGAGGACTCTTTCCAGACGAATGCTGGTGACTTCCATATCGGTAGTGGTGGTGCGTGTGATTGTCCGCATAATTTTTTCTCCCGAATACTAAAACCTATTGGTGTTACAAGTGTAGTATAAGAAAGATACCTTTAACAAGCACAACCGGCGAAACCATCACCTCTGTTGCTCTTTTATTGTCACCTCATGGCTATTTTCCCATTTTTGAACTCTCGAAAATTAATTATGCAACAAGTCCACTGTTAATCCAGTTATAGTAAAGCATAAAGAGCGATCATATCGAGCGAATAATAACTATTATTAACATACCCAAACACCTAGAAAAAATTGCTATTGTTCCTCAGATTGACAATAGATCTAATTGTCTCCCCTGTGGGTCTTTAACCCTGATATTTTCTTGAGAATCTCTGGATAAATCTAAAGCTTTAATCACCTCTTTTGCCACTGCTTTTACTACGGGAATAGCCACAGAATTACCGAACTGTTTATAAGCTTGGACATCGCTAACAACAATCTGAAAACTATCGGGAAATCCCTGTAATCTTGCCCATTCTCTGGGAGTCATTCTGCGGACGAATAATTTATTTACCTCTCCCTTAATGCGAGTAACGGGAGTAAAATTAGTCAGTCTTTTATCGATAACTAAATTTCTTTCTTTTCCCATACCTCCCACCACAATAGCATTAGCGATACCATCGGGAGAAATAATCTCATAACCGAACCCATTACCTTTATTTTGGTGTCTATCCTTGTGTTTAAATAAAGTTTCTAAATACTGATTAGAGAGATAATATTTAACGCTGACTTCCTTTTCTTCTAGGATATCTTTGAGACAAGTTTCTTGATGGGTTGGTTGGGGATAGGAAAAATGGTAAATATTTAAATCTTCTCGAAAACCGACAATAAAAATTCGGGGACGGTTTTGAGGAACCCCAAAATATCTGGCATTTAAAATCTGGGGACTAGGGACAAAATAATGCAAATCCTTTTCTAATATATCTAAAATAGTTTTTAAAGTCTTACCTCGATCATGATGGACTAAACCCTGGACATTTTCTAAGATAAAAGCTTTCGGTTTCTTTTCGTGTAAGATCCGGGCAACTTCAAAAAATAAGGTTCCGCGTGCATCTTCAAAACCGTGTTTTCTGCCGGCGATACTAAACGCTTGACAGGGAAAACCGCCACAGAGTATATCATGATCGGGGACAGTTTTTGCCTCTAATTTTCTGATGTCTTGATTATCGGGTAAATGACCATAGTTAGCTAAGTAAACCTTTTGGGAGTGAGGATCGATTTCTGAGGAAAAAACACATTGACAACCGAGATTCTCTAAGGCGATTCTAAATCCTCCTATACCGGCAAATAAATCAACAAAAGTCCACATATTTTATCTATTCTAAGCTTCCGTTTTGATCCCAGAGACGATATTATACTAAATCTGGTTATTGAGTAGAAAACGGGTTTCTCGGAGAAACCCGTTTTCTGTGCGTTACTCAGTATTAAACCGGCTATCTTAGATTTTAGTATAAATGCTCGCATCTTTCTTCTGGCCAAAAAAAATCAGGAGCAGAATTTCTACTCCTGATAACCTATTCACTTTATACTTGCCAATTTATTGGAATATACTGGCAACTTTGGCGCTCACGTCCGGTTGAGTTTCAGCGTAGATATTTTGACGAGTAGCGGCGATTTCTGTGTAAGCTTGACGCACTTCCGAGTTAACTGCCACCGTTTTGACATCGTAGATACGGGTAGCTAGTTGGGGATAAAAACCGATAGCGACAATCAAAGCGAGGAAAGAGACAGCGATAAAGATTTCTCTGGGTTTAGCGTCAATATATTCTGATTCGTCAGGAAGGACACAGCTAGTACCAAAACAAACTGCTTGTTCGTTGCTTTTGTTGGGGAGAATGTTAGTAATATCGCAGGAAGAACCATCTCCGTAGAAAACTTGGCGAAGCATGGAGAGTAGATAAATCGGGGTGAGGATTAAACCAACGGAAGCGAGGAAGACAGTCACAACCCGGAAGGTTTGGCTATAAACGTCACTGCTAGTGACACCGATAAATACAGTAATTTCGCTGGCAAAACCGCTCATTCCGGGTAACGCTAGGGAAGCCATGGCGCCGGCAGTAAAGAGAGCGAATACTTTCGGCATCGCTTGAGCAATCCCACCCATCTCGTTTAAAGCTAAGGTATGGGTGCGGTCGTAGGTGACACCAGCAAGGAAGAATAAGACGGCGGCAATTAAACCATGGGAGAGCATTTGTAACATAGCACCGCTAATACCCACATCGGTAAAGGAAGCAATCCCTAAAAGGACGAATCCCATGTGTGAAACCGAGGAATAAGCGAGACGGCGTTTCATGTTTTGTTGACCGAAGGAAGCGAAAGCACCGTAGATAATATTGACGACACCGAGAATCGCTAGAATCGGAGCAAAGTAGATATGTGCATCGGGTAGAAGCCCCATATTAAGGCGGATTAAACCATAACCACCCATTTTGAGGAGAACACCAGCGAGAATCATCGATACAGGTGCAGAAGCTTCACCGTGAGCATCGGGGAGCCAAGTATGGAGGGGGAAGATGGCGAGTTTGACGCCGAAAGCGATTAATAAACCAGCGTAAAGGACTAATTCTAAAGCGAGGGGATAATCTTTAAATCCTAATTCCGCCATATCAAAGGTCATCGCACCACCACCGTAGAGGGCCATGGCTAGACCGGCAACGAGGATGAAGATGGAAGCGGCGGCGGTGTAGAGTAAGAATTTAGTGGCGGCATAACGACGTTTTTGACCACCCCAGATGGAAACGAGTAGATAAACGGGAATTAACTCGATTTCCCACATTAAAAAGAATAATAATAAGTCTTGGGCGACGAAAACACCAATCTGAGCGGCGTAGAGCAACAGCATCAGGAAGTAGAATAAACGGGGTTTACGGTCCACTTGCCACGCGGCCAAGATAGAAAGGGTTGTCACTAATCCGGCTAATAAAACTAACGGTGCCGAGATACCATCCACCGACACCGCCCAACTTAAACCAATTTGGGGAACCCAATCGATTTTTTCTACTAATTGTAGGTTGGGGTTGCTTAAATCATATTTTTGTAAAAAGACGTAGCACATTAATATAAAGTCTGCTAGTCCGACTCCAAGAGCGAACCAACGAACGGTTTTTCCTTCCTTGTCGGGGATTACAGGGATTAGGAAGGAGGCAAGCAGGGGGAGCAAAATGATGGCGGTGAGCCAGGGGAAGTTAGCCGTTAGCATGGCAGTAAGAAAAAATACCTATTTCGTTATGTGTTCATTTTATGCGACTTTGTAAAATTTTGTGAATATTTTTTCTCCTACCTTTACCATATAATTTTATCTATAGTTGGCACATCATCATCGATTAACCTAAATAAGCTTGTTTGACCCGCTCATCCTTGAGTAAATCCCCAGCTTTTCCCGCCATGGTCAAGCGTCCCGCTGCCAAAACATAGCCGCGATTGGCAGTTTCTAGGGCTAAATTGGCGTTTTGTTCCACTAACAGGATGGTTACTCCCGATTTATTTAATTTACGGATAATACTGAAGATTTCTCGCACTATCTGGGGCGCTAGTCCTAAACTGGGTTCGTCTAGTAACAATAACTTGGGACGACTCATTAAAGCTCTGGCGATCGCCAGCATCTGTTGTTCCCCACCGCTTAGGGTTCCCGCTAACTGCTCTCGGCGCTCCGATAGTCGGGGAAAAAGTTGCCACTGCTCTTCGATATCGCTTTTTACTCCTAGGCGATCGCTTCTCGTATAGGCACCTAACTGCAAATTTGTCAAGACTGTTTGACGAGCTAAGATTCTTCTCCCTTCTGGACTATGAGCAATTCCCCGTTTAACGATTTCATGGGGTGGTAAATGGGTGATATCTTGACCCTGATAGATTATTCGCCCCGTCTTTGCTGTTAAAAGCCGAGATATCGTCTTTAGAGTCGTCGTTTTTCCTGCTCCGTTCGCTCCAATCAGGGTGACAATTTCCCCCGTTTCTACCCTTAAACTAACCTGCTGTAATGCCTTTATTCCGCCATAATTAACCGATAAATCGTTAATTTCTAACATAAACCCCGTAAAATCCCAATAGGATCACTATAGCAGTGATCACTGCCATAGTGATCACTGATTATCTGCCTAAAACTTCCAAGACCACTGGGGCAACTCCGGACTGGAAGACACCGATAATCGCTGCCGCACCTCTGGAGAGGTCGATGACACGACCACCGCTAAACGGACCGCGATCATTAATTCTAACTACCACCGATCGCCCGTTACGCAGATTAGTTACCCTAACCCTAGTGCCGAAAGGCAGATAGCGATGAGCGGCAGTTAAACCACCAGAGTTAAAAGTCTCACCACTAGCGGTGCGACGACCGTGGAACCCAGGACCATACCAAGAGGCCATTCCCCGTTTACGGGGGCGACTGCTGGTTTTTGTCCCTTGGGTTGTTTTTGGCTTCTCCAGCGGTGTCACTGAGGCAGGATTGCTGGCCGGGACTGGTTTGACTTGATTGGGTTGTGATTGGGGTTGTATAGTCGAAGGAATGGCCTCTTGGGTTCGGGGTGTAACGCTTGCTGGGACGGTATTTTCTTTGTCCACTAGGGACTCCAAAGTTTTTAGAATTTCGTTAGCATTATCTTGAACCGAACGTGATAATTTAGTATCTGAATCGAATGTTCGACTATTAGAAAAAGCGGGCAGAACGGTTTGAGTAGTTGACTCGATAACAGTTTGACGACCTACGCTAATATCCGTCAGGCTGTTGCCGTGTCCTGCTGTCTGGGAACAAATTATCGAGGCTGTAGTCCCCACTACGGTAAGGGCAGTTACAGCTTGTAGTTTGTTGATCAGTTGTTTATTCATAGACTTTCTTATTGTGCGTTAGCAAGTTCCCAATGCAAAGCTGAAGGAATTTGCTAATATTCCTTTTTGCTTGCAAAGCTAACTTGGTTGCGTTCTGTTCAACCCTATCACGGAAAATTGGTTGGTCATTACGAGAATTTATATCGTTATCGGGCAAGAGAATCAAAAATTTAAATAAATGGTTGACTTGCGCTAAAAACTAAGTTAAGATGGAGGGTTTTTAATTTTTTGTCTCCTAGAGGGGGGCAAGATTAGGAAAACTTAGGGAATTAGTAAAATTTCGAGGGGGAATAATGCTAGTATTGACAAGGCTTTCAAGGATTATCAGCCTTGCTCGATTTCCCTCTATGTATGCAGATAATAGTTAATAAAACTGTTATCTTCGCTACAAAAAACCAGATTTTTAATATCAATGTTAAATCGGACTAAGGATCAAAGATTAAAAATTATAATAGGGGCTTGACAAGCGACTAAAAATAAGTAGTTATTAGCCAAACTTAACTATAGAATCAGAAATGCTGATACAGGCTAATACTAAATCCTGTTTAAAAGGTATAGAGGATTGGGGAAGTGGGGAAGTGGGGAGTTTTTCGCTGTGAACAGTAAACCGTGAACTGAAAAACCCGCATCTGATCACTGAATACTGGATACTGAAGACTGACTTGAAAGAGGGTGTGGGGTGTAGGGAAAGAAACCTCTTTCATCTGTGGGGGTGAAAATTTTTTCATCGGGACTGACTCCTAACCCCAGGAAAAGCTTTTTCGGCAAACCCTATCTAATTTGTATTGGGTTTCCTTGCGTCAATCCAACCAACAAGAGCGGCTATAAAGTCTAATATAATCAAGACAGCAGGTCATCCCATAGGTAATTCTCAAATGAATTATAAGATTGACATAGAACAAGAAGAAGATTGACGATATATTGCTGAAATCGTCGAACTTTCGGGAGTTTTAGTTTATGGCAATTGTCAACAGGAAGCTATTGCTAAAGTTCAAGCACTTGCCTTGCGTGTCTTAGCCGATCAACTTGAACAGGGAGAACTTCCAGAAAATGGCTCTTCGTTACTCTTTGTGCTAAATCAACATACAAGATGTCAAGATAACATACTTCTAACCCAAAAATTCCGAAAGTTTCTAAAGCCATAGCCTCTTTGTTTTATTAGTTTAAGTTTATTGTTGATTCCCTCCACCACCCCATTCGTTGTCCTTCGCTCGAAATAATCTCCAAACCAGTTTCGGATTGTTTGACAACTCTTGGTAAAAACACTGGAGGATTTTGCCAACCATTCCGAGATAGATAGCAGTTCTTCTGTCGGATTCTCTGAGGTTTCATAAATCTTTCTAAATTCTTCCTTTAACTCGTGCATCTGAGAGGGGGACAAGCGAGCTAGAAGGTAGATAGGGCAAGCGATATAGCTCTTTGTCCTTTGATGTAATCCTTCAACCGATAGCGGCTAATTTGCATTAGCTCTTCTATATTTTTTTGGAACATTT
>NZ_JADEXY010000056.1 GCF_015206885.1 Microcystis aeruginosa LEGE 91341
TGATAACTGATAACTGATAACTGATAACTGATAACTGATAACTGATAACTGATAACTGATAACTGATAACTGATAACTGATAACTGATAACTGATAACTGATAACTGATAACTGATAACTGATTTACTGTGCTTGACAATAGGTATTAAAAGCTTCGCCAGTTTCTTTTTCTAATTGTCCAGCTTTTCTTACCTTTTCCTGTGCTAATTTTGCCCCGTTTTTATTGCGAGTTTCGATCACTTGAATTATTTCACGAGTGGCAGTGGCATAATCTTCGTAAACTTGAGCGAAAGCGATTTTATATTTATCTAGTTCGGGATCCTTCACTGCTAATTTTTTCATATTTTCCGCGGCCTGTTCGATTTTATCGGCGGCTAATAGCCAACTTTTTTGGTCAATTTCTGTCCCTTGACCCTTGGTTAAAGATTTGGTTTCTTGGGCCACTTCGTTGGCAATCCGATAGATTTTTTGACATTGAAACTGTTTACTATCAGCACAACTCGCCAAAAAAGTCAAGCCCATAAATATTAAGATTATTTTGTTATTCATAGCATTGCATTTGAGATAATTCTGGAGAAGCTTATAGCGGTAAACTATCAGCCTCTAGTGTTTTTTTACTGTTATCGACTGATAAGTAGGTGGATGTTCAAAATTGTCAGATACCCCCCTTATCAAGGGGGAATTAAGGGGGGATCAAAGACAAAATCTATCTTCAATTTAATTGAAACCACTTACTTAGAATTGTTCAATCTGATAATAGTAAAGTTTAGCACTTGATCGCTGTTAAGCGTGTCTTTTTTGATGCCAATTCCAGGCGTGTTCAACTATTACCTTGAGATCGGCATATTGGGGATGCCAACCGAGAACCTGTTTAGCTTTATCACTACTGCCGATTAAAATCGGGGCATCACCTGCCCTTCTGGGACTTTCGATGATAGGAATATCTAAACCAGTTACCGCTTGCGCTGTTTCAATCACTTCACGCACAGAAAAACCGTTACCATTACCCAAATTAAACACATTACTTTCGCCCCCATTTAAGAGATATTCTAAGCCTAAAACGTGAGCCTGTGCCAAATCATTAACATGGATATAATCCCGCACAGCAGTGCCATCGGGAGTATCATAATCCGTGCCGAAAACTGACAGGGAATCCCGTTTTTTCAGGGCAGTTAATAAAGCCAAGGGAATTAAATGGGTTTCCGGTTGGTGATCTTCCCCTAATAAACCACTGGGATCGGCTCCTGAAGCATTAAAATAACGGAAAGCCACCGATTTTAAACCATAGGCTGGATCAAAATCTCTAAGAATTTGTTCCACCATTTCCTTACTGGCTGCGTAGGGACTGAGGGGATGATGGGGATGACTTTCCGTCATCGGAATTTCCTTCGGCATTCCATAAATGGCACAGGTGGAAGAAAAAACAAATTTCTTCACATCGGCAGCGATCATCGCTTGCAAAAGAGTCAGACTACCACTAACATTATTTTGATAGTAAATAGCCGGTTCTTGGACCGATTCCCCCACGGCAATAAAAGCGGCAAAGTGCATGACAGCGGTAATATCACGACTAGCAAATAAATCATCCAGTAGCGATCGATCCCTAGTATCACCGACAATTAACTCAACTTTTAATATATCCTTAATAATTTCGGCGTGACCGTAGGATAAATTATCGAGTACGATGACGGAATAACCGGCATTTTTGAGCGCTAGAACTGCATGGGAACCAATATAACCCGCACCGCCAGTAACGAGAATGGTAGGTTTAACTTGAGACACGCGATCATACCTATTTGAAATTGACTTGTCTATAACTTTATACCCTAATTTTGCTTTGAGTTGACCATCATGTTAAGTCCCCTCGATCTATCTCTTTCCCTTGACAAGGAAACTTATCAATCACAAATTAAAGATTTAATGCAGCAACTGCGATCGCTACAGAAGTCCTGTTGGGAGTGCAAATTACCCGTGGTGGTGGTTTTGGAAGGTTGGGCGGCGGCAGGGAAGGGAACTTTAGTCAAAAAAATGGTTAACTATATGGATCCTCGCGGTTTTACCGTCCATCCAATTTTAACCCCTTCCCCCCAAGAGGAAAGTTACCCGTTTTTGTGGCGATTTTGGCAAAAACTGCCAGCAAAAGGCAGTATCGGCATTTTTTATCACAGTTGGTACACCCATCTACTAGAGGATCGACTCTTAAATAAATTGCCCTCCTCCCAGATTCCCCTAGTCATGCGCGATATCAACACCTTTGAGCGACAATTATTTGATGATCGGGTTGCGATCGCTAAATTCTGGATTCACCTCAGTCAAAAGGAATTAAAGTCACGCATCAAAGAATACGCCGAAAATGAACTAGAATCTTGGCGCGTGCGTCCAGAAGATTGGCAACAGGCCAAACGTTATGATGAGTATGCCAGTTTAGCCGAGGAAATGATTACCTACACTAGCACGGGGGCCGCCCCTTGGATATTGGTGGAGGGCAACTGTCAACGTTGGGCCCGGGTAAAAGTTCTCTCCCAATTAGTCGGTACGATCGCTCAAGCTTTGGATCAGCGCCAATTACCGATCGAACCTCCTGTCAATCTACCACCTCAAGCCCAGTTACTGCCCACAGAACCCGATTATCTGGGGAGAGTGGACTTAAGTGCCAAATTGGAAAAAGAAGACTATAAAATCCGTTTGCGTCAGGCACAGGTAGAATTAAGAAAGCTGCAATTAGAGATTTTTCAGGCAAATATTCCCGTTTTAGTCCTCTTTGAAGGATGGGATGCCGCCGGTAAGGGAGGTGCGATCAAACGCTTAACCGATACCCTCGATCCTCGCAGTTATCAAGTGATTGCCTTTGCTGCCCCGACGGAGGAAGAACACCGCTATCATTATCTCTGGCGCTTCTGGCGCAAATTACCCGCAGCCAAAACTATCGGTATATTCGATCGCAGTTGGTATGGACGGATTTTGGTGGAGAGAGTGGAAGGATTCGCTAAAGATATGGAGTGGCGACGGGCATATCAAGAAATTAACGAATTTGAAGCACAATTAACCCATTCAGGCTGTGTTTTAGTCAAATTCTGGTTACATATTAGTCCCGAAGAACAGTTAAATCGCTTCAACGAGCGCCAAACTAACCCCTATCGTCAGCATAAACTCACCGATGAAGATTGGCGCAATCGGGAAAAACAGCCCCTCTATCATGTGGCAGTTAATCACATGGTAGCCCGTACTAGCACCCCCGTCGCCCCCTGGACGATTGTAGCGGCAAATGATAAGTATTTCGCCCGCGTTAAAGTCATAGAAACAGTCATTGCCGCTATTGAAACGGGTTTGAAACAACGGGGATAGGGGAGGGGATGGGGATTTTTTCGATTCCCCTCCCTTAACCCTGATGTACTGAGAAGCAGAGTCGAGAACTTCATTGAACGTTTTGAATATCCACCAGAGGAGAAACAATCATGAATCTCAATGAGTTGCCAGGAGCCGAGATCATCTTACCCGGACTGAGGGATCTTCACAATGGGGAGTCCAATACCATTGGGGCGCTGCTAGTTGCGATCGCATCGACGCGCCTAACCGAAGTCGGTTTCGATATCCCTAAAAATCACCTAGCTTCAGAGCCTGAGCTAACCTTGTATGCCTATCTCCAAGAGGAACGGGATGATGCTTATTCTTACTATAATGCTTTGCTGAATCGCCTCAATAGCTTTTGCAATGCACTCGAACTCGGTTATAAAATATGATGACAATTTCCCCAAGTTTAATTTCTCCCGATCTTAGTTTGGCCGATATTCCCCTAGAGGAAACCCTCTCTTTAGGAGTGATGGCTTCTGGTAGTGGTTCCAATTTTGCTGTTTTGGCAGCAGCGATCGCTAAAAAACAGCTAAATGCCCGGATTTCTGTCCTCATCTACAATAATCCCGATGCCAAGGTAAAAGAAAAAGCCGATCACTACAATATCCCTGCGGTTTTCCTCGATCATCGTCAATTTAAACCCAGAGAAGAACTCGATCGGGCAATAGTCGAAACTTTCCAAGAATACGGCGTAAAATGGGTAATTATGGCGGGCTGGATGCGAATTGTCACCCCGGTTTTACTAGATGCTTTTCCCGATCGCGTGATCAATATCCATCCTAGTTTACTACCCAGTTTTAAAGGTGTGCGTGCCGTGGAACAAGCTTTAGCGGCAGGGGTAAAAGTGACCGGATGTACTGTGCATATCGCTCGCGCGGAGGTAGATAGTGGACCAATTTTAATGCAAGCAGTGGTTCCCATTCTCCCGGATGATACCGCAGCCAGTCTCCACGAACGCATTCAAGTGCAAGAACATCGCATTTTCCCAGTAGCGATCGCTTTAGCGGCGAAATTGAGCCTATAGAGATCGATTTCTGGACTTTCTTGGCGAGAATACTGGCAAAAAAACAAAAATTCAAGGCAAATCGTTAAATAGGGTTTGCAGCAAAAAGTTTGTTGGTGGGGTTAGGAGTCAGTAGCCAGTAGTCAGGAGTAAGGAGAATTAAGAATGAATAATAATCAGTTAAATGGTCTATTTACAGACTTTATGCTATTTAATCCTTATTTTTGCCGTTTTTGAACCCTGAAAAATTAATTATGCAAGAGGTTTATTAATTATATTAAAAGTAACTCCTTCGTAAATTTCCTGAAAACTGAGATCGAAATTGACAGAAGTTAAAGATAAACTGGCATTTTCGCCCTCGTATTCCGTTAATAACCATTTATTTTCTTCAGTTTTGTTATACTGCATGATATAGGGACGACTTTGACTAATCAGAATATATTCTTGCAATTCCGGCAGCGAACGATAATAGAGAAATTTATCGCCCTGGTCATAATTTTGAGTTGATTTTGAGAGGACTTCTACTATTAATCTGGGATTGGTAACAGTTGTCTTGCCAGTTTCATAATAAATCGGTTCTCCCTCAATTAACATCACATCGGGATAGGTTGCTTGACGATATTGCGCTATCCATAATTTCACATCACCGATAAAAATATTATATTTCTGTCCTTTGAGGGCAAATTTTAAATAAGCGGCAAAATTGAGAGCAATTTTATTATGATCGGTAGTGCCTCCTGTCATCGGTATAATTTCCCCATCTTGATACTCATGTTTATAGGCTGCCGTTTCCTCTAGTTGTAAATATTCGGCAAAGCTATAGGTACTTTTATCTGTTGCTATGGTCATAATTTAAGTAGCTGGTTATAATTAAATTAAAAATGGATTTTAGGTTCGATCACCCCTTAATCCCCCCTTGATAAGGGGGGCATCTGAAAGTTTTTAATACCTACCCACTTATTGATTGACTCCCTCAATTGATTATAGCAATTATTATACTGGTGAGATACAAAAAAGTTACCAGAAATTAGCTATTTTTACCCAAGTAAAAGATAACAGCTATCTTAATAGGACTCTTGAAAATTTTTAGCTGGCAACTAAACAGGAATTTGATCTCTCCCAAATGTGGGACAATTGACAAAGAACTAAGAATTGTAGAATCCCCCCATCATGACCTCGGAACTATCGAAGCAATACGATCCCAAGATCACAGAAACGAAATGGCAGCAATATTGGGAAAATCAAGAAATATTTACAGCAAACCCCGAAAAAGGCGGCGAAACCTACTGTATAGTCATCCCCCCTCCCAATGTTACCGGTAGTCTCCACATGGGTCACGCTTTTGAGAGTTCCTTGATTGATACACTTGTTCGCTACAAACGCATGACCGGCAAAAATACCCTCTGGCTGCCCGGTACAGATCACGCTAGTATTGCAGTACAAGCTATACTCGATCGCCAATTAAAAGCCGAAAAAACCGACCGTTATCAACTAGGAAGGGAAAAATTCCTCGATCGCGCTTGGCAATGGAAAGAGGAGTCTGGTAGTACCATTGTTAATCAACTGCGACGCTTGGGGGTATCCGTCGATTGGACGCGGGAACGTTTCACCATGGACGAGGGACTTTCCCATGCTGTCCGTACTGCTTTTATCAAACTCTATGAGGACGGATTAATCTATCGCGGTCAATACTTGGTTAACTGGTGTCCCGAATCCCGGTCGGCCGTTTCCGATTTAGAGGTGGAAAACAAGGATATTGAGGGAAATCTCTGGTATTTTCGCTATCCTCTCAGCGATGGTAGCGGTTATCTTCAAGTAGCCACCACAAGGCCTGAAACCATGCTCGGTGATACTGGTGTCGCTGTCAACCCGCAAGACCCCCGTTATCGCCATTTAATCGGCAAAACCGTCACTTTACCGATAATGGGGCGAGAAATCCCGATTATTGCCGATGAATTAGTGGATCCCCAATTCGGTACCGGTTGCGTCAAAGTTACGCCGGCCCACGATCCCAAGGATTTTGAGATGGGTAAACGCCATAATTTAGCCTTTATTAATATCATGAATTTAGACGGCAGTTTAAACGAAAATGCCGGAATATTCGCAGGTCAAGATCGTTTTGTTGCCCGCAAAAATGTCGTTAAAAAACTCGATGAAGACGGTTTTTTAGTTAAGATTGAAGCCTATCGCCATAGCGTCCCCTATAGCGATCGAGGTAAAGTTCCCGTGGAACCCCTTTTATCTACCCAATGGTTCGTTAAAATTGAACCTTTAGCCACAAAAGCTTTAGCCTGTTTAGATCAGGAAAACTCGCCCCGTTTTGTGCCAGAAAGATGGACAAAAGTTTATCGTGATTGGTTAGTTAAACTAAAAGATTGGTGTATTTCTCGACAACTGTGGTGGGGTCATCAAATTCCCGCTTGGTATATTATCAGTGAAACTAATAACGAAATTACTAATCATACTCCCTTCGTCGTTGCTCAGGATGAAACCTCCGCTTTAGCTAAGGCCAAACAGGAGTATGGAGAGGATATAATTATTCAACAAGACCCCGATGTTTTAGATACTTGGTTTTCCTCGGGATTGTGGCCATTTTCGACTATGGGATGGCCAGAAAAAACCCTTGATCTAGACACCTATTATCCCACCACAACCCTCGTCACCGGTTTTGATATTATCTTTTTCTGGGTGGCCAGAATGACGATGATGGCGGGCTATTTTACGCGACAAATGCCTTTTAAAGATGTCTATATTCACGGTTTAGTTAGGGATGAAAACGGCAAAAAGATGTCTAAATCTGCCAATAACGGCATCGATCCCCTAATTTTAATTGATAAATATGGAACCGATGCTTTACGATATACCTTAATCCGAGAAGTGGCAGGAGCAGGACAGGATATCAGTCTGCAATACAACCGTAAAACCGATGAATCGGAATCCGTAGAAGCGGCCCGAAATTTTGCCAATAAAATTTGGAATGCTTCCCGTTTTGTCATGATGAATCTGGAGGGAAAAACCCCAGAAGAATTGGGAGAACCAGCTTTAGAAAATTTAGAATTAGCTGATCGCTGGATTTTATCTCGTTATCATCAAACAGTGCAAAAAACTAGAGATTATCTAGAAAATTATGGCATGGGAGAAGCGGCAAAAGGTCTATACGAATTTATCTGGGGCGATTTCTGTGATTGGTATATCGAGTTAGTGAAAACTCGTTTATGGAAGGATAAAGAATCGGTTTCCTGTGCTACAGCAAGGCAAACTTTGGCTTTTATCTTGGCAGGAACATTAAAATTATTACATCCCTTTATGCCCCATATTACCGAGGAAATTTGGCATCATTTAACCCAAGAAAATCAGCAGGTTTTGGCCTTAGAAACCTATCCAATAGCTGATAGTTCTCTGATCGATCTAGATTTAGAAAATACTTTTGAGTTATTAATAGAAAGTATTCGGGTGTTGCGTAATTTGCGGGCCGAAGCGGGGATTAAACCGGGGGCAACGATCACGGCAATTTTACAGACAGAAAACAGCCAAGAATTAGCTATTCTGCAACGCGGACAAGTGTACTTAAAAGACTTGGCCAAGATTGAAAACTTAATTTTGACGGCCAAATTAACCGAGGAAGTCAATCAAGCGATCGCTGGTGTTGTCGCTACGGTAGAAATCCTCATCCCCCTGTCCGGATTGGTTGATATATCGGTATTGGCTGGCAAATTAGCGAAAAATTTAGCTAAAGTAGAAGGGGAAATCAAGAGTTTAAGCGATCGCTTGAATAAACCTAGCTTTGTCGAAAAAGCTCCAGAAGCTTTAATCCAAAAAACGAAGCAAGCTTTAGCAGAGTCCGAAAAACAAGCCCAAATTCTCCAAGAACGCTTAAAACGTCTGCATTAACGGAGGCAGGGGTTATTTTGGGGATTTTCCGAAAAATAGGGCAGTTTTCAGGCTACCCTAAGCGGAAAACTAATCCCCAAAATGGGAGATGATTGCATCGGCAAATTCGGAACATTTCAGCGGAGGATTAACGGGAGGTTCCATCAGACGCGCTAAATCGTAGGTAACTTGTCGATTAGCGATCGCCGCTGCGATGCCTTTTTTAATCAAATCGGCCGCTTCTTGCCATCCCATGTATTCCAACATCATCACCCCCGAAAGAATCACCGAACCGGGGTTAATTCGGTCTAAACCGGCGTGTTTAGGGGCTGTGCCGTGGGTTGCCTCAAAAATAGCGCAAGTATCGCCAATATTCGCCCCGGGTCCCATCCCTAAACCACCGACGATCGCCGCTGCCGCATCGGAGAGATAATCACCATTCAGGTTCATGGTAGCGAGGATCGAGTATTCATCGGGACGGGTTTGGACCTGTTGGAAGATACTATCGGCAATGCGATCGTTAACCATAATTTTATCTTTCCACTGCCCATTGCCGTGGGTTTCCCAGATAGCATCGAGAACACTGGTAACTTCTTGGCAGATTTTGGCTTTTTTCTCGTCTGTAAGGGCATCATAACCCGGTTCCACCATGCGGGCGTTATCTTCGATGCTCAGATCAGGGTTTTTCTCCTTATTACTCAGGATCCATGATTCCATCTCGGTAACGCACACATCCCGGAATTCACTTTTAGCTAATTCATAACCCCAATCCCGGAACGCCCCTTCCGTATATTTCATAATGTTACCCTTGTGGACGAGAGTAACTTGATTTTTCGGTTTCGGTAAAGTCAGCGCTCGTTCGATCGCCCGGCGGACTAATCTTTGGGAACCCGTCTTACTAATCGGTTTGATCCCGATACCCGCATCGAGGGGAATTTGTTTTTTACCGTGTTCGGGAGTGGCGGGAATTAGTTCCGTGTTGAGATAATTAATCAGTTTATCAGCGATTTCCGTGCCTTGTTTCCATTCGATGCCGAGATAGATATCCTCGGTATTTTCCCGATAGACGATGACATCGAGTTTTTCCGGGGTTTTATGGGGGGAAGGGGTTCCCGCATAGTAACGACAGGGACGAACACAGGCATAAAGGTCAAAAATCTGCCGCAGAGCCACATTCAGGGAACGAATGCCGCCACCGATGGGAGTGGTCAGGGGACCCTTGATGGCAATACCATATTCTTTAATCGCTGTCAAGGTATCTTGGGGTAGATATTGATAGGTCCCGTAGATTTCGCAAGCTTCATCGCCAGCATAGACTTTAAACCAATGGATTTTCCTTTGACCACCGTAGGCTGTGGCGATCGCTGCATCGATAACTTTTTCGGTTGCGGGCCAGATATCGACCCCCGTACCGTCACCGCGAATGAAGGGAATGATCGGATCGTCGGGAACTAGAGGTTTTCCCTCAGAAAAAGTAATTTTCGAGCCTGTTGTCGGTGGGGTAATTTTTTCGTAGCTCACAGTCATGGGCTTCCAGAAACAGTATTTATCTATACGTTGGGAGTCTAGCGCCGTCAATATCTATACTTAGGGATTTTGGGTAATTTCTTAAAGATTCCCTCTACCCTATTGATAAGCTAAGACACATTTAAACCGCTTATTCTTAAATTAGCCGAACCTCCCCCAATCCCTTTACTGTTGCCTTTTGCCTCTTGCCTCTTGCCTCGTCTCAACAAGCAATTTAAATTACGAACAGCTTACTACTCACTACTTAGCTTCACCATGAGTGATTATTGTTTACTGATCACTGAAAAATCTCCCCAACCTCCCACTTAAAAAGGGAAAGAGCTATGCTCCTCCCCCTTTTTTTTACAGTTTATTCAATATGATTGTAGATGCACAGCAATCGAGGCTCAAATTACATTAGGCCTAATTGAGCAAGGATGCCTTTGTGGGTTAAGTATTCCGTAGCTACGCCAATAACGAAACCGAGCATGGCTAAACGACCATTCCAGTTTTCAGCGAAAGCGGTGAAGCCGAGTTTGTTTTCTTGCTTATCCATGGTGAATTGCCTTCCTATAAGAAAATTGCGTTTGAGTCAAGTGCTTGATATTTAATGTAACATAACTTTTCAGACTATGCAACATTTCTTTACATAAATTTTATTGATGTTGACCATAAACTTTTATGGGGGTAGGGTCAAGGGTGGGCAATGGCGGCCGAAAATCAAGCCTGATCATAGTTCTGGGGCTAAATAACGGTTTTCCCATACCTGACCGAAAAAGATTACAATCAAGCGAAAGGTCAAGAATCGATCGCCATCGAGCGAGGAGTGAATATGCGCGCCTTACTGATTTATCCCGTTTTTCCGCCAACTTTCTGGTCCTATAACAAAATTCTGGAATTAGTCGATCGCAAAGTCTTACTTCCTCCCCTAGGTATGGTGACGGTGGCGGCGATTTTACCGCAGGAATGGGAATTTAAACTGGTCGATCGCAATATTCGGGCGGTGACAGAAGCAGAATGGGACTGGGCCGAAATAGTGATTCTTTCCGGCATGATTGTCCAACGTCAAGATTTAATCGAGCAAATTCACGAAGCCAAACAACGGGGTAAACTGGTGGCCGTGGGTGGTCCCTATCCCACTTCTATCCCCCACGAAGTTGCTGAGGCGGATTTTCTGATTCTCGATGAGGGAGAAATCACCATCCCGATGTTTGTGGAAGCATTGGCAAAAGGAGAAACTAAAGGTGTTTTCCGCACCACAGAAAAACCCGATGTGACAATTACCCCGATCCCCCGCTACGATCTGCTCGATTTTGAAGCTTATGATTCCATGTCGGTGCAGTTTTCGCGGGGCTGTCCCTTCCAGTGCGAATTTTGCGATATTATCGTTCTCTACGGTCGTAAACCCCGCACCAAAGCCCCCGCACAATTATTAAAAGAATTAGATTATCTCTACGAATTAGGTTGGCGCCGGGGCGTGTTCATGGTGGATGATAATTTTATCGGTAACAAGCGTAACGTTAAATTACTCCTCAAAGAATTAAAGGTTTGGCAAGAAGAACACCAGTATCCTTTCCGGTTTAACACGGAAGCGTCGGTGGATTTAGCCGCCGATGCCGAATTAATGGAAATGATGGTCGATTGTTATTTTGACGCGGTCTTTTTAGGCATTGAAACCCCCGACGAAGAAAGCTTACAATTAACCAAAAAATTCCAAAATACCCGTAGCTCCTTAACCGAGACGGTAGAAAAGATTATTAAAGCCGGATTGCGCCCTATGGCGGGATTTATCATCGGTTTTGATGGCGAGAAAAAAGGAGCAGCCGATCGCATTATTAATTTTGTCGAAGAAGCGGCCATTCCTACGGCTCTATTTGGAATGTTACAAGCTTTACCCAATACCGCCCTATGGACTCGCTTGGAAAAAGAAGGACGACTACGATTAACGGGGAAACAGGACATTAACCAAAGTACCCTGATGAATTTCGTTCCCACCCGGCCGATCGAAGATATTGCCACAGAATATATTGAAGCCTTCTGGACATTGTACGATCCAGAGGTATTTCTCGATCGCACCTATCGCTGTTTCCTGAAATTAGGCGCACCTAAAGCTAAACCAGCCTTTAAACTACCTCGCCGGGCTGATCTCTATGCCCTAGCGGTAATTATCTGGCGACAGGGCTTTAAACGTTCCACTCGCTGGAAATTCTGGCAGAATTTATTCGGTATTTTGCGCCATAATCCCGCCAATGCCGAACACTATATCACTGTCTGCGCCCACAACGAGCATTTCCTAGAATACCGTCAGATTGTTCGGGATGAAATTACGGCACAATTAGCCGAATTCCAACGCCAAGAGGCATTAATAGCCGAAAAAACCGCCATAGCGGCCTAATTATTCCGAGGATGGGTAAATAAGCCCATCCTTAATATTTTCTGTCCTGATGGTGGACGATCGATAAATCAATAATATTCCTATTTTCTGGTTAAAAATTCCCTCAATCTCTACCAAAGCAATTCAGTATAAATTCTTAATTTTCTAGATATAATTACATTTTTTCCCTAAAATGTTAGCTTGAATACTGAATAAATCGTAGAATCTTGATAAAGCCAGTATTTTTAGCTCCTTAACCCTATAAATCAAGGGAAAGTCAATGATTACTCGTCAAGAACTTAAGAAACTACAATCCCTAACTCAAATACCCGCCCTTTCCATTCTCTTACCCACCCATCGCACCTCACCGGATAACAAACAAGACCCTATTCTTGTTAAAAATTTGGTCGATGAAGCAAAGCGCCGATTATCGGAAGAATTCTCTAAACGTGAAATCGAACCTTTGTTCGATCGCCTCGATAGTCTAGTGGCTGAAATAGATTATCTTTATACTCTAGATGGATTAGCTCTCTACATTGGTCTAGATATGGCCAAGCTTTATAACCTGCCTTTTTCTGTCCAGGCAAGAGTTATCATCGATAAAACCTTTGCTACACGGGATTTAGTTTATGGATTACATCGAGAACAACCCTATTGGCTGTTACTATTAAGTCAGGGTTCTACTCGTTTAATCTCAGGTACAGGAGAAACTCTCGAAGAAATTCGCGATCAGAATTTTCCCCTAGAAATGACTGGACCGGGGGCCACCGCACCACTGCCCTTTGATGCCGATACCAGTTATCTAGATGATAGAATCCGGCGATTTTTCCAACAGGTAGATAATGCTCTGGGTGAATACGTTGATGATTCTTCCCCTTTGATTGTGGGTGGAGTGGTTCGTCAAATTTCCTTCTTTCAAGAAGTTTCACAGTACACATCAGCAATTGTTGGTACTTTAACCGGCAATTTTGACAAAACCTCACTGTCGGAATTAATGCCACAGGTATTGCCGATTATGCAGTCAGTGCGTCAGACTCAAAAAACTGAAGCTCTGCAAGCTTTGGATGCGGCAGTCAGCGCTCAAAAAGTTATCTCTACCCTGGGAGAAGTGTGGCGTTTAGCGCAGGAAGGTCGAGGAAAATTGTTATTAGTGGAGAAAAATTACCATGTACCCGCAGTTTTAGGCGAAAACGGTGATTTAGTGCTGGTGGAAAATGTCGGTGGTACGGAGGTAATCGATGATGCAGTGGATGAAATTATCGAAGCGGTATTGGCCAAGGGAGGACGTGTAGCTTTAGTCGAGGAGGATTCCTTGAACGATTACCAAAAAATCGCCTTGATTTTACGTTATTAGACCTAAGGCGCTATTTCACAAGCACCAATACTAACCCATTGACTAGAACCATCAGACCAGTATTCTTTTTTCCAGATGGGGGCATTATGCTTGAGAGTATCAATAGCATAACGACAGGCTGCGAAAGCTTCCCCCCGATGGGGACAACCCACCGCTACTAAGACGCTAATTTCCCCGATTTGTAGCTTACCGGTGCGATGGTGAATAACAACTCGATTGGTGTCGGGCCAGGTTTGCCGAATTTGCCGAGCAATTTGTCGGAAAACCTCCATCGCCATGGGTTCGTAGGCCTGATAATCAAGATAAATAACCGGTTTACCGTCGGTTTGCTCCCGTACAGTGCCACTCATTAGTACAATAGCCCCATTAGCCCCATCATCGGCTAATTGATATACTTCCTGCAAAGACAAGGGAGCAAAACTGATGCGAAAATTATCTAGCGTCATGGATGCTTTTTTCAGTGATTAGTAAACAGTAAATAGGGCTTGCTGAATAAATCTAAAAACCTTATTGGGTAAGACCTTTAGACTTTTTGTCAATCAAAAGGTACCAGATATGGGAGTGATCGGGGGGAAAGTTAGGCACTTTTTCCCTGAAAATTAGGTAATTGGCCACCTCAAAACTGGTAAAACCCTACACCCTACACCCCACACCCCACACCCTACCCCCACGAACAACTTTTTGCCGCAAACCCTATCTATAGGAGGATTTTGGCAGAACATGAAAATTATTGCCTACACCTATACTAACCCCCTGTTCGATAGTCCCCCTGATATCTCGATTTCGGCCTATTCTCCCGAACAAGTGTATCAGGATTTTGGCGATCGCTCACAACGGCAGCAACTGCTCCGCGATTGTCAAGAGACTCCCCCCCGACTGCTGATCCTGCGTCGTCTAGCAGAATTGGGAGACAATGGCACGGAAGTTAGCAAAATTTTACAATCCTTAGAAGCCCTCGACATAGATATAATTGCCCTAGAAGACCCGGATTATAAGCTGAATTTTGCCAAGATTCTGCAAGAAATATCAAAAAACGAACTAAGTAATCGTTTAAAAGCAGGTCACGCTCACAATCGTCTGCAAGCTTTGCCTCCCCCCGGAAAAGCACCCTACGGTTATCGTCGTGGCAAGGAGCGTTATATACTCGATCGCAGTACCGCACCGGTAGTCAAAGACTTTTTTGATCGCTTTTTGATTTCTGCTTCCCTGCGTTCCACGGTGCGCTATCTAGAAAAACGCTACGGCAAAAAGATATCGGTAGCTACTGCCCATAAATGGCTGACCAATCCCGTTTATCGCGGCGATTTGTGCTATCTCGGTCAAGATATTGTCCCCGATACCCACACCCCGATTATCTCCCGGGAAGAAGCAGCCCAGATCGATCGCATCCTGAGAAATAATCGCAAATTACCCCCCCGCAGTGCCAGCGCCCCGCGTTCCCTAGCGGGTTTAGTCGTCTGTAGTCAATGTCAATCGGGGATGACAATTACCAAAGTGACAGCGCGAGGAAAAGGCACAGAATACCTCTATTTGCGACCTTTGCAATGTCCCCGGACAAAAAAATGTTCGGCGATCGCTTATGAAAAAATTCTTCATAGCACAATCGAGCGCATTTGTCAAGACCTACCGCCGACAATCGCTCAGATATCTTTACCGGATTTAGAGGCGATTAAACGGGGAATGAGCAAGGAAATAGGGCAAAAAAACGATATTTTGTCGCAATTGCCCTCCCTAGAAGCGGTGGGAATTTTAGATCAAGAAACGGCTAATCTACGGGCCTATAAACTGAAAAACGAGATCGCGCAGATTCAAGGACGTTTAGACCAATTACCCCCCGATAACCTGACTATTATCGCTCGTGCCGTTGCTTTTCCGCAATTTTGGCGAGATTTATCGGAAATAGAGCGCCGTTTTTATTTTCGTGAGTTTATCCGTCGCATCGAAATCGAGAGAGAAACGGCTAATAATTGGCATTTACGTTTAATATTCGTTTTTTAAGCAGGTGGGTATTAAAAACTTTCAGATCCCCCCGCCTATCGGCACCCCCCTTATCAAGGGGGGCAGGGGGGATCGAACCTAAAATCCATTTTTAATTTAATTATAACCAGCTACTTAACAGTCTTGGACAATCTTAAAGTTAGCTAAAAATTGCGGTATTTTTGAGCGATTAATGCTAAGAAAAAGGCAAATAGCGATCGATCTCGACTATGAGCAATAACAAAAGATTAACTAGGTATAAAAAAGGGCGAAAATCCTCCCAGACAAAACCCCACCTTTACGATTATCACTATAACCAACCCGGGACGATGCCGGGGTTAATCACCATCGATGAAAATGCCGTTGCTACGGAGATATTTTTAATTAATTATAACCCCCAACAAGCCACTAGAGTCAATAATCTCTTACCAAAAGACTGTCTTAAATATTTATCGAATGATTCCATCTCTTGGATTGATATCGTCGGTTTGGGTAATGAAGATAAACTGCAAGAATTGGGGGAAATTTTTCATTTACATCCCTTAACCCTTGAGGATATAGTCAGTATTCCCCAAAGACCAAAAGTAGAAGAATGCGAGAATTATATTTTAATTATAGTGCCAATGGCTATCCTGATCGATCATCAGGGTTTTTTGCTAGAACAAATCAGTTTAATAGTCGGGAAGAATTATGTTTTAACCGTGCAGGAGGAAGGACAATACGATTCTTTAGAGGGAGTTAGGGAAAGAATCCGTTTAAATAAAGGTTCCATCCGACAGCAAAAATCGGGTTATTTGGCCTACGCAATTTGGGATGCTATTATTGACGGTTATTTTCCTGTGTTAGAGTCCTACGGAGAAAGAATCGAGGAGTTAGAAAACGAAATTTTAGCTAGTCCCACGGAACAGACTTTATCAAAAATTTACCAACTACGTCAGGAATTACTCTCCCTGCGACGGGCAATTTGGCCGCAAAGAGACATCCTCAATGCGCTTTTACGCGATGAATATATTGTCATCGATACAACGATTAAACCCTATCTAAGGGACTGTTATGACCATGTGGTACAGATCCTTGATGTTATCGAAAACTACCGGGAATTTGCCAATGGTTTAATGGATTTTTACCTGTCTTCCGTGAGTAATAAAATGAACGAGATTATGAAAACTTTAACGGTAATCTCGACGATTTTTATCCCTCTCACCTTCATTGTCGGTATTTATGGCATGAACTTTAATACTGATAAATCTCCCTATAATATGCCCGAATTAGAATGGTATTGGGGCTATATGTTCGTCTGGGTATTGATGCTAACCGTTGCTTTCAGTTTAATCATTTTCTTTTGGCGACGCGGCTGGTTTAAGAACCTATCGACAGGGAAGAAAAGATAAACTGTTAAGCAGATTAGGCGTATTCTATGGCATTGCCAGCATCTAGCAAGAGAAAATGGCTATTGCAGAGAAATTAATAATTTAGTGTCTGCGGTATTTTTTAACACTTTCAGTTGATGGCTTCTAATTTTGTCCAACCAACTATAGTGCTGGTTGCGACATTGATAGACGATATCGATGTCACCAATCTCTGACTTAACTTGAGCCAAGTAGTTTTCTAGTTCGCTAATTTTCATAACCAATCTCGCTTGCGCTGAAGGACATCAACCCTAAACCGAGAATTTTCCTAAAGGATAGGGGTGACTACAGTTATTATTATAGGCCGATCATAATTATTAAAAAAGTTCTTATCTAACAAAGTTGGCTAATGTCAGGGTTAGATGATAAATTGCCTGGGAATTTAAATTGTCTGTTGAGACGAGGCACTATTGCAATCCCGCAAAAGGCAACAGTAAAAGGATCGGGGAGATTAAGCTAATCTAAGGATAGGCGGTTAGAATGCGTCCTAGCTTATTGGTGAAGTTTCTTTCTAGTCGTCCTATCGGCACCCCCCTTATCAAGGGTAGATCCCCCCGCCTATCGGCACCCCCCTTATCAAGGGTAGATCCCCCCGCCTATCGGCACCCCCCTTATCAAGGGGGGCAGGGGGGATCGAACCTAAAATTTAATTATAACCGGCTACTTAAAAGAGCTTATTTACCGATAATCGCGCCAAGTCAATTGAGCAAGCGGTCGATAAAATGTCCTTATTATCGATTTTAGACGAGTTACTGAAATTGGCAGTAACCGTTAATTATTTTGAGGAGTTTCAGCAATTTTTTGAACAATGGTCTCATACTAAATCCGTTGAGTATAGGCTACATATTAGGACAGGCAAAAAGCAAAAGAGGGAATAAATAATCAGTTTTTAATAACTGGATTTAGTATTAATCTACAAGGCAAGTTGCCAAAAAGGAGACAATTGTGCGACGGGGAAGACATAAAATTTTTATCGGTATGGCTCCGGGAGTCGGGAAAACCTACAAGATGCTGGAGGAGGGGCATAGTCTCAGAAAGCAGGGAACCGACGTGGTGATTGGACTGCTCGAAACCCACGGCCGGAAAGAGACCGCCGAAAAAGCCGAGGGATTGGAAATCGTACCGAGAAAAATCCTAGAGAAAGAGGGATTCACTCTCTCGGAAATGGATACGGAAGCGATTATCGATCGCTCACCGCAGCTGTGTCTGATCGATGAATTGGCCCACACGAATGTACCCGGTTCGGAGCGAGAGAAACGCTTTCAGGACGTGGAGATAATTTTATCCCAGGGAATTGATGTTTACTCGACCGTGAATATCCAGCATATCGAGAGTTTAAACGATCTGGTTGCCCGAATCACCGGGGTGGTGGTGCGAGAGCGAATACCCGATCGAATTTTGGAGGAAGCTGATGAAGTGATCGTGGTAGATGTCACCGCCGAAACCCTAGAGGAAAGATTATTAGCGGGAAAAATCTACACTCCCGAAAAGATCCAACCATCTTTAAATAATTTCTTTCGACGACGTAATTTAATCGCTCTCCGGGAACTTGCCCTGCGCGAAGTGGCTGATACAGTAGAAGAAGAAGCGAGTAATTCAACATTTATCGGTCAATTCTGTCCCGTTCACGAACGGGTATTAGTCTGTGTTTCCACCTATCCCAACTCTTTACGGTTATTGCGTCGAGGAGCCCGGATAGCGGGGTATATGAACGCGGAATTTTTTGTGATTTTCGTCGATAACCCTGATCGCTTTCTCACCAGAGAGGAGGCGTTACATATCGAAACCTGCGAACGTTTATGTCGGGAATTCGAGGGCAAATTCTTACGGATTAAAAGCTATCAGGTGGCCGAAGCGATCGCCGAAGTGGCCGAACAGGAACGAATCACCCAGATTGTGATCGGGGAGAGCCGTCAATCGCGCTGGAAGCATTTAATCAAAGGTTCTTTCACCCAAAAACTCATGCGTCTGATCTGGCAGAAAAATATCGATCTTCACATCATCGCCACCGATCCAAAAGTACCAGTTAAAGACGCGCCGGCCAAGGGGACGAAAAGATAACCACCAAGGCTCCCACTTCCCCACTCCCCCACTTCCCACTCCCTGATATGGACGAACTGTCTGTGATCAGTGTAAAATTTTATGAAGAGTCTGGGCTTTTTTCTCCCTTTTCCGGAGAAATGCCCCAGCACCAGTGACTAAGATCAAAATTGTGTCATCCCATCGATAATTAAGTTTATGAGCGCCACTATTACCGTAGAAAAACGCAAATTAGAAAAACCCCCTTTAGAACTGCATTATCTCGGCGATCGAGTCCTGCGTCAACCGGCCAAGCGGATTGCTAAGGTCGATGACAGCATTCGTCAATTAGCCAGAGAAATGCTGCAAACTATGTATAGTGCTAATGGTATCGGTTTAGCAGCCCCGCAAGTAGCAGTCAATAAACAATTGATTGTCATCGATTGTGAACCCGATAAACCGGAAAATACGCCCTTAATTCTGATTAATCCCCAAATTATCGGTTATAGTCGGGAATTGTGCAAAGCGGAAGAGGGTTGTTTGAGTATTCCCGATGTGTTTTTAGATGTCATCCGTCCCCAAGCCATCGAAGTGAGTTATAAAGATGAACAGGGGAAACCGCGAAAACTGCAAGCTAACGGTTTACTAGCGCGGGTAATTCAACACGAAATGGATCATCTTAATGGTGTCATGTTCGTGGACAGAGTAGATAACGATTTGGCACTCAATGAAGAATTAAAAAAACACGGTTTTTCTGTGCAAGCGGTGAAACCCGTCGAGAAAGTGACAAAATAAAGGCATTAGTTAATTTAGGTGAGGAGTGAAGATGACCCCGAAAAGCGGCGTTTTATTGTTATTATCCTGTATTGCAGCGATCGCTGGTGTGGGTTGTGTCTTTGAAATTAGTTCGGGAGAACCGGATTTAGGCAATACCACCACTGGCTTAATTCTAGCGGCAAGTGTGCCACTAACAGCCCTATTTTTTTGGGCGGCGGTTAAAGACACGAGAGCCAATTACAAATAGAATAACTTCCCCTCGGTTATGGGAAAATTGGCATAATTTTCATGAGCAGAAGAGAGAATTTATTTCTCTCTTTTGTTTGTTTGAACTACAGGGCAAATTGCCAGAAAAAGTTACTTATTGTGAGTATCTTATCATCTTTTATGACAATCAATTATACCCCAACCAGTGAAAACCTGATTAGGTAAAGATTTCTCCCCTGTCCTCTATATCCGCAATCTAGAATGATAAAATAGGTGAAGTTCAAAGCATCATTCATTAGCTATGACCACAACCTACAAAGTAGAAATTTCTCATTTAGGAACAATACAAACGATCGAAGTTAGGGAAGATCAAACTATACTACAAGCGGCCTACGATGCGGGGATTGACTTACCCAGTTCCTGCAATGCGGGCGTATGTACTACCTGCGCCGCTCAACTTTCCCAGGGTAGCGTCGAACAAGGTGAGGGCATGGGATTATCCCCCGACCTGCAAAAAGAAGGCTATGCTTTGTTATGTGTGGCCTATCCTCGCTCGGATATTAAGCTGGAATCTGGCAAGGAAGAAGTAGTTTATCAACGTCAATTCGGAAAACCCTAGGTCAAACTGGGGTTAATATGACAAATTTTCGGGGGTTTCCCCCCAAAAAAACAGATTTTGAGCCAATAGAACCAGCAAACCCTAACTAATAGCTGAATGCTGACTAATAAGGGAGAACTTTTGCTCTGCACTCTTGAGGGCCGCTTTCATGAAACCAGAAAAGAGAGGATGAGCTTTATTGGGACGAGAGCGAAATTCGGGGTGAAATTGGGTAGCAATAAAGAAAGGATGTTTTGGTAGTTCGATAATTTCCACCAAACGACCATCGGGAGAAGTGCCACTCACCAGATAACCAGTCTCAAAAAAGAGACTACGATAGGCATTATTGAACTCGTAACGGTGACGATGGCGCTCATAGATAACCTCTTGACCGTAGAGAGAGAAAGCCAGACTATCGGGATTTAAACGACAGGGATAGAGACCTAAGCGCATTGTTCCCCCTAAATCCACCACATCTGCCTGTTCTGGCAGTAAATTAATCACCGGATTGGGTGTATCCTCTTCAAATTCGGAACTATTGGCCCTTTCCAATCGGGCCACATTGCGACCCCATTCGATAATCGAACACTGCATCCCTAAACAGAGACCCAAGAAAGGAATATTATTGACCCTAGCATACTCGATCGCCTTAATTTTGCCATCCACACCCCTAATACCAAAACCACCGGGTACAACAATACCATCAACACGGCTTAAATGAGCTTCGGCCGAATCGTTATCCACATCTTCAGCACTTACCCAACGCAATTCTATCTCGCTATCAAGGGCAATAGCAGCGTGTTTGAGGGCCTCCACCACCGAGAGATAAGCATCCCCCAACTGCACATATTTCCCGACGATAGCTATCTCTAATTTTTGACTGGGGGATTGCATCTGTCGGATGAGATTTTCCCACTCCTCCAGATTGGGGTATCGGGGACTGAGGTTTAATAATTCTAGGGTTTGTTGCGCTAATCCCTCTTTTTCCAGATTAAGAGGCACTTCGTAGATACTGCTGGCATCCTGAGCAGTAATCACCGATTCCACTGGCACATCACAGAAAGCTGAGAGTTTTTCTTTTAATCCCGGTTGTAGGGGTAGATGACAACGACAGACTAACACATCCGGTTGAATACCGATCGATCTTAATTCCTTAACCGAGTGTTGCGTCGGTTTAGTTTTCATCTCCTTCGCGGCCGGAATCCAAGGAATTAGGGTAACGTGCATATAAACCACGTTATTTCGACCCACATCCTTCCTAAATTGCCTAATTGCTTCTAAAAAAGGCAAAGATTCGATGTCTCCCACCGTACCACCAATTTCTGTGATGACAATATCGGGGTTAGTATCTTTGGCCACCCGGAGAATCCTTTCCTTGATTTCGTTGGTAATATGGGGAATTACCTGCACAGTTCCCCCCATATAAGCACCACGGCGCTCTTTATTCAATACCGCTTGATAAATCGAGCCGGTAGTCACGCTATTGAGACGGGAGAGTTCCGTATCGGTAAAACGTTCATAGTGGCCAAGGTCGAGGTCGGTTTCAGCCCCATCATCGGTGACAAATACCTCTCCGTGTTGAAAAGGACTCATCGTACCTGGATCCACGTTGATATAGGGGTCTAATTTCAGAATTGAGACGGAATAATCCCGACTTTTTAACAATCTTCCCAAACTAGCAGCGACAATTCCTTTCCCAATACTGGAGACGACTCCCCCAGTAACAAAGACAAATTTACTCATAAAATTCTTCCTGCGATCGATTATACCTAGCAAGGGGTGAGAGTTTTCGGGATGCGGCGGTGTCATCGGAAATTTTGGGTCTGAAACCCCGCCGTTCTAGGTTGGCTTTACGTTAGAATTAAAAGGCCAGTCTCAAAAACCAAGTGGACGGCGCAGCACCTTGAAAACTCGGCTTAGGGGGTTCCGACCAGAAAAGCTTGGCCGGGTAAAAAGTCTAAGCAACAAGTACAAGAAGCTATAGGCGGTCAACGTACCGTGGGACACACGGAATCGGGCTTCTGAAATGGGGCGAAAGTCTGTGGACTCTGTGTAAGACAGTACATGGTTTTTTAACTGTGGTATGCGACGGTGGTGGAAGCAGAAACTTAAATCGTGAGGTTTAGGAATCGCCGCACTTTTAGGGCGGCGAGGATGTCAATTTCCCAGATTTCATTATAGCTGGATGACCTATACCCCGATCCTCGTTTTAACTCCCTCTCGAAAATCTATTGCACCACAGCCTTTAGTCACCTTCATCCCAATCATGTAAATTTTCCGCTACAATCGACAGTGCTAAGACTCAGGGATTTATAAACTACTATTCATGATAGATTTTAATACTCTCGCTGAATTTTCCCGCCACTATTGCGTCTCGATTTGTGCCTTTTTAGTACCCGCTAACTTAGTAACCACCGTTTTAACCGTTCTTTTTCTCTATTTTGGTCGTCCTACTCGTCAAATCTTACCCATTGCTTCCCTAGCTTTGTTGTTCGCTGTCACTATGTTTCTCCACGTCGCCACCTGGTTAATGATTGGTGTGGTTATGGCCCCCACTTTTATCCTTTTTGGACTAGGTTTAACCTGTTTTGTGATCAATTTTCAAGCCATTAGCGATCGCCAAAGCCTGGAACAGTTATTACACACCGGGGTTAATCGTCTGGCCCGCTCTTTCAACTAAAGAAAAGCGCCAAGACTTCCCACCCCACCATTAAGATAACCGCTAGATATGGCTGAATTTTTTTCGGCCTTTTTTTCGGCCAAAGACTTGACGAACTCTAAAATTTTTGCTAACCTTGTAGTATGATGGAAATCCGTGTCGGCCTACGAACCCTCTTTTTAACTCTTTCTTAAGAATAAAAATTTTAACCCGAATTGCCGGTAGACGAACTCTAAAATTTTTGCTAACCTTGTAGTATGATGGAAATCCGTGTCGGCCTACGAACCCTCTTTTTAACTCTTTCTTAAGAATAAAAATTTTAACCCGAATTGCCGGTAGTAGCTAAACTAAGAGCAGTACCACGGGAAACGGTGACTATGGAAGTTATTTGTACGCGTCCCCATTGTCCGAGACCGCGTAATCAGTGCCTAGACCTAGACGATAGCAATCGCTTAACCTCGATCGAGCAGAAATATTGTATTACTTGCGGGATGCCATTAATTTTGGGGGGACGTTATTTACCGGAACGTCTATTGGGACAAGGGGGATTTGGGGCAGCATTTTTAGCAGTAGATCGTTATAGTCCCAAAAAAGCTAAATGTGTACTCAAACAATTTCAACCTTCCGGTAATTTAAGTCCCCAAGCTTTAGAAAAAGCGAAAAACTTATTTTTTCAAGAAGCGCACGTTTTAGAAGATTTAGGACGAGAACATCCTCAAATCCCCGATCTCTATGCTTTTTTTCCTTTAAAAGTCAAGAATCAATTAACGGGAGAAGAAGAGCAATTTTTCTATCTGGCCCAAGAATATATCGACGGTAAAAACTTAGAAGAAATCCTCCAACAACAACAAAAACCCTTTCAAGAAAGTGAAGTTAAAAACATTCTCAAAGAACTACTTCTTATCCTCAAATTTATCCATGAAAATGGATCCATTCACCGGGATATAAAACCATCTAACATCATGCTATCCAAAAATGGCCGCCTCTATTTACTCGATTTCGGGGCAGTAAAACAGGCTACCAATAATCCCAATAATACACAAGAGAAATCCACAACAATTTACTCAGCTGGATTTGCTCCTCCCGAACAACAATTAGGCAATCAGGTATCGGCATCCACAGATTTATATGCCCTAGCAGCTACCTGTGTTATACTCTTAACTAATCGCGATCCTGATGATCTATACGATCCGCAAAAACAGGTCTGGAATTGGCAAAATTATGCCCCTAATATCAGTGCAGATTTAGCCCAAGTATTCAATAAAATGTTACTAGCAAATCCCCGGGATAGATTTCAATCCTGTGGAGAAGTTTTAACCGCTTTAAATCCTCCTCCCCCATCTCCTCCTCCTTCCCCCTCTCCTCCACCTTCTCCAATTCCCCCATCTTCTCCAGTGAAGAGAAAAACTTCCCGCTTTTCTCTTGGGGAAACTTTCGCTAATGCTGCCTTTACAGGATTTGAGGGGACATTATTAGTAATTGCCTTAAATAGTTTAGTTCCCTCGGCAGGAATTGTCATCGCCTTTATGATCTTAGGTGGTTTAGTTTTGGCATTATTTAAAAAAGTGATTGAAGGGAAAGATTTACCGATTCTAGCAGCAATTACCCTCGCCTTCCTGTTAATTCCGCAACTGCAAGGAACTCTAAGTTTTCCTGAAATTGCTATCATTGCCGTGATGGCAGCCATTGGAGCTATTGCTATTACCGCCTTTTTCCGGTTAATATATCAGATAATTTTGCGATTATTTTAAAACCCTGAAAGTTGCCAAATTATCATCACCACCGCCGGTAATCGTGCCACCGAGGTCTAAAATAGTTTGCAGATAGTCGAGGATTTCCTGAGAAATTAACTCTCCCGGCATCAAAACGGGAATACCGGGGGGATAGGGACAGATAACGTCAGCACTAAGACGATCGAGGGCATTTTTCCGGGATACTATCTCTGTAGGGGCAAAAAAAGCCTTTCTAGGAGAAATAGCCGAATTTCCCGCGACTGGAGGAGGAGTGGGGGGTAAACTGGTAGGGGAAGGAGATTGAAGGGATTGAAAAGCAGTAATGAGGCGATTAATGTGTTCGCGATGATTGCCGATAGAGATAATAAAAGTAAGTTGGCTTAAAGTCGGTAATTCTGCCGTGACAGCGTATTTTTCTCGCAAAATATCGTCTATTTCGTAACCAGTTAAGCCAAAATCTTTGACAATTACCGTTAAACGAGTGCGATCGAACCAGTGACAACCCGGGATAGAATGGGGAAAGTCTAAAACAGAGATATTAGGAATTTTATCGAGTTCTTTTCGGGCAGTAGCGGCTAAATCGAGGGTTTTGCTCAGTAAATCTAGTCCTTGTGTCGCCATTTGCTTTCTAGCACTATCAAGGGAGGCGAGAAGCAGATAACTAGGGCTAGTGGTTTGAACTAATTGTAAGGCTCGATCGACTTTTTCGGAACTAATGCGATCGCTTTTTAAGTGTAACATCGATGCTTGAGTTAAGGCCCCTAAAACCTTATGGGTGGACTGAATAGCCATATCAGCACCGAGAGAGAGGGCAGCCGGAGGTAAATCGGGATGAAAGGCAAAATGCGCCCCGTGAGCCTCATCGACGAGCAGCGGAATAGAATAATGATTGGTAATCTGGGCGATAGTTTTTAAGTCACAGCAAACCCCTTGATAGGTGGGAGAGACTACCATCACCGCTTTAGCGTCGGGATGAAGTTTCAGGGCATTTTCGAGGGATTGGGGGGTTATATTTAAATTTAGATCGATAGTGGGATTATATTCGGGATTGATAAAGATAGGTTGCGCCCCGGAGAGAATTAAGCCCGAAATTGCCGATTTATGAATATTTCTCGCTAAAATAATTTTATCTCCCTCGCCGCAAGTGGCTAAAATCGCCGCAATAATGCCACAACTGGAGCCATTGACTAAAAACCAGCTTTTATCTGCTCCAAATGTCTCGGCTGCTAAAATTTGCGCTTCTTTAATCACTCCCGTCGGGGCAAACAAATTATCCAGGTCGGGTAATTCGGGTAAATCGGCTTTAAAGACGCTTTTTCCCAGTAAATTACTTAAATCTTCCCCGATTCCTTCCCCCTGCTTATGCCCTGGCGCATAAAATGGTACATCTAAACTATTGACTTTTTTTTGCAGTTGTGATACTAACGGAGCGGATTCTGACGAAGGCATTTTTGGAAGGAATTATGAATTAGGAATTATGAATTATGAATGATGAATTATGAATTAGGAAGTGGGAAGAATAAATAAAATAATCTCCTGTCTCCTGTCTCCTGACTCCTGACTCGTAATCCCACCAACAAACTTTTAAAGATAATTTTATTGCCAAACTTTTTTCTGTAAAATCTGACTAATTTCTTGGGGAAAAGGACAATCATCGGGAAAGTTAAAGGATTGATAATCGGGGTTATCTCGCAAGCTTTTTAAAGCCGTGGCATAGCAATCTAAAAATACTTGCTCCCAGTAGGGTTTTAAACTAGGAGAATCGCTCAAAAGTTCTTCTAGTTCTCGTTGACTGCGCCTAATAGTTTCTTGCCAACCTCGATAATCCTCAACGTAATCAGTATAGCAAAGTTTGAGGCAGTGTTCTAAGATGGTCGTTAACCGGTTGCGGAGTTCACGTTTTTGACTTCTGCCCAAACTTTCTATCTCCTCGATCAAGTTTTCCCAGTCAACTTTATCAAAGTTTTTTTGTTTTAACAGATTGATTGTTTCGTTCAGCCACCCAACATAATCAGTTTGAATTAGCATAATAACTCTGGATTCTATCGGTTTTAATTTAGATAAAAAATAACCAATTATTAACTACAATAAACTATCCATTAAAGTGAGAATTTCCGAGATATTTTCGCCCCTAGAATTAGTTTTTAGATGGTTTTCTAAAAGTTCCTTGAGAGCAACCAGTTTCAGACTATTTTCCGCCAAAGTATTAGCGATCGCAGGGGCAGCTGGCAGATAACCCGTAGCGCCTAAATCCATTAAAGCAGAACGACGCAGCTGTAATTCTTCCCCTTGCAAGGCCTTAATCAGAATATCGCCATAGTGGGGGTTAGCCGTGAGTTGATAGAGGGCGCGGGCAGCCGCATAACGGACTTTTTCGACGAAATGGGTTAAAAACGGTTCGATCAGGGGAATCGCTGCCGTCGCTTGCAGGGTTCCCAATGCCTCGATAATCGCCTCGTAGGGTTGGACTAAATGGGGTTTTCCCGCCACTAAAACGGCCACTTCGATGCCACCCTCTAATAGTTTCTCTAAAGGTGCGATCGCTCTTTGATCCTGAAGCATTGCCAATGCTTGGGCAGCCGATTCGCGCACATAATAATCTTCGCAGTCGAGACAGGCAATCAAGGCGGGAACACAACTGAGATCATCCAATTTCCCTAAAGCGCTGGCGGCATTGCGTCGCAGGGGATAACCGCCATCGGGAGTGCGATCGCTTTTGTCCTCCAAAGCGGCAATTAAGGCCGAAATCGCCTCCGGTTGACGAACACGAAATCTACCCAACCACCAAGCAGCATAATAACGCGCGCCTAGGTCTTCTCTTTGCTGGATATTAGCGATCGCTTGTTCAACAGTATAGGCAGGATTATCGACGGCAGCAGAGTAAGAATCGCTCATAGACAAGTGAAAATGGGTGTGGGGTGTGGGGTGTGGG
>NZ_JADEXY010000057.1 GCF_015206885.1 Microcystis aeruginosa LEGE 91341
TTTCCCCATTTCCCCATTTCCCCATTTCATAATTCATAATTCATAATTCATAATTCATAATTCATAATTTATAATTCCCCATCTGCTTAACTGCGTTTCCAAGTATTCCAAGCGACTTTAAAACCGATCAAGAGGCGACGGCTGCCACGATCGAGCTTGCTGAGACCAGCTTTAGCATTACCGAGACTGCGATCAACGCTTTGGACAACTTGGCGGGTACTTTTGACCCCTTCATCGATATTGTCGGTTAATTCGCTGATTTCCGCCCCTGTCAGGCGAATTGCTTCTAGAGTTGGGGGAAATTCCCGATGGAGGGTATCGAATAATTTTTCGGCACTGCGGGCTGCCCGGGCTAACTCTTGCAGAGCAGGTAAAGCGGCGATGAAAACCGCCGTTAAACTAACGGCGACTAGCAGTAAAGAACATCCTAGCCAGAAAATAGGTTCGGTCATTTAGTAGTGATTCGAGTGTTGATTATCGCCTTGGGGGGATTCTTGCGAGTCGGGGAAGGGATTGTCTGTGGCTATACTTTGACTAGCTTCGATTCCGGCTGTCACCGCCTCTTTTAATCTGATTAAAGTATCATCCCAATTACGCCGGGCCGATTCCGATAGGCGATCGGCCTGTAATTGCATCGTCGTGGTCAGATCTTCAGCCAATTCTGGCAAAGCCTGGGCGGATTTTTGCAGAATTCGACGGGTTTCTTTTCCAGATCTGGGCGCTACTAATAAACCCGTCACTACTCCGATCGCACTGCCCACTAAAACCCCGACGAAGAATAAGCCGCCGTTACCGTTATTTTTATCTGCCATAGGATTGCCCCTGTACTTAATTCCCAATTTTACGAGCAATTACACTTCTCTTGTGCAGTTTCTTCGGCAAAAATTTTGACCTGTTGCTCTTGGTAAGCAGCAACAGACCTAGAAGGGATAAATTGAGAAAAAACTAGCGATCGGGTAAAACCTGATTTTATGGCTGACTTTGAGCCAATAGGGGAGTGAAAAAGAAGAACCTCCGGGAGTCTTGCCGTGTTTCGACCCCAAAGGTTCCTCTTATACTGAACTTATACTCCTCACACAATATTTATATTACACACAACCCGCTGCTTTTGTCAAGGGGTTTCTGAAATTTTTTCCACAGACCTCTGGCCAAATTAATTTTTTAGAGTTGGTAGGCGCTCTTGCAGGGGACATTTATCAGACTAAATCCTGTTTAAAAGCCATGGCAGAGTGAGGAGAGGGAAGTAGGGGGTGGGATCAACTATTGCCTTCAAGCCACGTTTTCAAATCTCGTTCTGGTTTGGCCACATTAAATAAATGTAAACCAAAATCCTCTGAAATATCTTGACAAATTTTCACTCCTCTGATACTGTTGCCTTTTTCATCTAAAAGGGGCGAAAAAGTCCCAATTCCCAACTGATGGGGGACTACTGCCGTAATTCCGCCACCGACACCGCTTTTTGCTGGTAATCCTACCCGATAGGTCCATTCTCCTGAAGCGTCGTACATTCCACAGGTAAGCATAACACTGATCACATCTTGAACGTAGTGTTCATCGATCGCCCGTATTCCTGTGATTGGGTTGACACCCCCATTAGCCAAGGTAGCAGCCATCAGAGCTAAATCGTGAGCATGGACGAGGATGGCGCATTGTTGACAGTAAAGATCGAGGGTTTCTTCAATTTTATCGCTGACCATGCCAAAATTTAGCATCAGATAGGCCATGGCCCGATTGCGATTGCCAGTGGATTTTTCCGAGAGAAAAACGGGGACATTAATCCCGTGATCCCTACCCGTATAGCGTTTAAACATTTCTAAAATACGTTTTAGCCTTTCGGTGGCATTCTGTCCGGTGATTAAATCCGTGGTAGCGATCGCACCAGCATTAACCATAGGATTATAGGGACGATTGGTTTTTTCATCGAGAATAATCGAGTTAAAAGCTTCTCCCGTGGGTTCAACACCGACTTTACTATTAACGTATTCCCGTCCGTGATCTTCTAGAGCTAATCCAAAGACAAAAGCTTTAGAAATCGATTGTACTGTAAAGGTTTGCTGACAGTCTCCCACCTCAAAAATCTGACCATCAGTGCTAATTACAGAAATACCAAACCATTCTGGAGCTGCTAGGGCTAATTCCGGAATATAATCGGCGATATGACCCGTCTGTAAATCAGAGTATTTTGCGTGAAGATAGTTAAGATAGTTCCGAAAAGGATAGACTAACTCTTGCTCGGAATTGACGGGACTAATAAAATCTTTTGGGGAAGCCATAGAGGAGTATAGCAGTTATCGTTTAATTGCCACTCTAGAGACGTTAATAGACACATCTCTAGAGAATTTCTGTAATCCCTAATTAACTTCTCGAACCGCGATAAATGCGATCAGCTTGGGAGGGTTCTAAATAAGTATAGCCCGGTTTTTGGGTTGAGGAGCCGTTCTTTTTGGCCACAGTATTAACCGCAGGAGTCGCTTTTTTTAAGTCCGCATGAGTCCTGATATAATCCTCAGAAATCTTGAAGGGATGACTATTGGGAAGATGACGACTAGAGGGTAATTTTTCTTCTGGTTCGGGATGGGTAATTTTACTATGGGGAGCGACAAAATCGTGTAGGATGGGATCATAGGCTAAAATTTCACCAGTTTCAATGCGAAAAATCCAACCGTGTAGGGACAATTTACCCTGATGTAATCGGGAACGAATAATTGGATAGCTTTGCAAATTACTTAACTGATTGAGAACATTTTCTGCTACTGTCACCTCGATCAGTTCTTCTCCTTCTAGTTCTTTGTAATTATCCTTAACTAAACGTCGAGTAGCTTCTGCTTGTTTTAACCAATCGTAAACTAAAGGCATTTCATCGGCCAGACTCTGCAATTTTAACAAACCTTTCATCGCTCCACAATGGGAGTGACCGCAGATAATCACTTGCTCGATGCCGAGAGCGTTGATAGCATATTCTATAGATGCACCTTCACCACCATTAGTTGCTCCGTAGGGAGGAATTATATTTCCCGCATTGCGAATTACGAATAATTCCCCCACCTCTGCTTGGGTAATTAGGTTAGGATCGATACGGGAATCGGAACAGGTGATAAACAGGATTCTCGGTTTTTGTCCGTGGGAAAGTTCCTCAAATAATTGCCGATGTTCATCAAAATAACCACTCTGGAACTTTTCTAGTCCCTCTAGGAGTTTCTTCATAATAATTTTTCTGGTTTAGTTCGATCGCTATTGAGTCGATCCTTTCAGCATTATCGGGCATGAGATAACAGCAATGCAACTGACCCGATTAGCGATCGTTATCGGCGGCGAGATCGGTTATATTTTGTTAAGATAAGATACAGACTGTATCTAAGCAAATTTTATTCTATGGAAACTGCAACAATTTTGGGTATTTCGATCGCTGCTGCTTTGGTGGGAATTACCGCTTTAGCTCTTTATACCGCTTTTGGACCGCCGGCAGCAGAATTAAGCGATCCTTTTGAAGATCACGAAGATTAATTCTTTAATAACCATGTGGCTATTTGCCAAGGAGAAATTTGCTCCATAGGATCGATCGCTCTTTCTAAACCATCGATCGATTCTTTTATTGTTAATTGTAATTGATTTTGCCAATCAATAACAGCGTTTTCTCCCTGACATTCATAAACGCGCATTACCCAACTCTGAGCGGATGTTTCACCTTGTTTGAAACTCATTAAAATTAAGTTATCGTCCGAGAATTTTAACCATTGTGCCACGGGTGGCAACTGGTTTGATCGAGAAGAATTATTAATAAAAATAACGGTGACAGGTAAGTTTAACTGCCAAGCATGATGGACAGTTTTCGCCATTTTCCAGTCCCCTTGATGGGGATATATTGCATAGGTAAATTCTTGTTTCCCCAGATCTGCCTCGGGATCGGGCCATCGGGGACTTCTCAAGAGAGTTAATCGCAGTTGCTGGTTAGTAGCATCGTAGCCATATTTATTATTATTTAAAAGACTAACCCCATAGTTTGCCTCTGTATCGGTTAAATCCGCCCATTTATGGGCGTAAACTTCCCATTTTGGCGATTCTGGTTCGTGGTAACGCTCGATCGCACCACAGGCAATTTCATAGGTGGTAAAATTGCTGTTTAGGGTAAGAGGAAAAGCGGTTTTTACTAAAGTATGTTGCTGTTGCCAATTAACAATAGTTTTAATCTGGAGAATAGGAGAATCTTTTTCTAAGATATAATCTTGACAAAATTCCGAATCAGCTAAATTTCTGATCACGCGAATCTGCCAGCGCAAGGGACCACATTCTAAGCATTCGATCGATTTTAATACTGTTTTAGGTAAGGGATATTGTTGATAATTCGGATCGATATTCCAAGCGTCCCAATATTGTCCTTGATCTTTAAATCCCTGTAATTGATTACCGGCAGCTTGTAGGATTTCTCTCTGATTAATTATATCGAATATACTATCTATATCTCCCGTTTCCGAGTTAATAGTAACTTTAAGCAGTCCATTATCTAAAATAAATTGGCAGTTAGTTAAATTTTGCTCGGCTGCTGGCTGATTGGGAACTAACCAAAATAACTTATAACCCACAGAAGGAATATTTTCTGCGAGAAATAATAGCTGATTGTCGTGGGATAATTGCGAGGGACAGAGACAATTATTTAAGTCATAAACCGAACAATTGGCAGATTCTACAGCTAAAGAGATAACCTGGGTTCTTTCCCAGTTAAGAGAATTAAAAACTAGAAAAGGTTTTGCTTGGGTATGGGGGGGATTAGGTAAATTAATTTGATTAGCAATTGCCTGTAAAGCTTGATCTAAAATTGCTTCACCTGTGCTGATAACTTGCTGCCATAAATGATTAGCATCCCTAAACACTTCCGGGATTGAAGTACCGGGCAGTATATCATGAAACTGATTTAATAAAACCTTTTTCCAGGCGGATTCTATCTCGACTTTCGGATAGGGAATCTCTAGTAAAATATTAGCCAGAGAAGACCATAATTCCCCTTGATACAAGAGGATTTCACAGTAACGATTATAGGCTTTTTGATCAGAGTGAGTGGTATAACAACCGCGATGGAATTCTAGATATAATTCATCATCCCAGATAGGAAGATTACTTGTCTCCAGACTATCCAGATAAGTTGTTGCTTGGCTAAATTTTAACTGGGGGAAAAAAGGAGATTTTTGCCAACGTTGGGCCACCTCTAACATATCACGAGTCGGACCGCCGCCATGGTCGCCAACACCGGGCAACCAAAAAATATCTTTTAAGCCAGTTTCCCGTTCCCAATTGAGAGCATGATCGGTCATAATAATTGGATTAGTATCCATAACTCCGGCAACATTAGGAGGAGACATTAGGGAAAGAATTTTACTGCCATCGGGAGATTGCCACCAGAAAAAACCGTGAGGAAATTTAGTCGTATCATTCCAATGTAGTTTCCCAGTTACAAAATATTTAATGCCAAAGGATTTAAGAATTTGCGGCAATTGGTAGGGAAAACCAAAGGTATCTGGCAGCCAAGCAGTTTTAGTGATTTGTCCGAATTTTTCTTGAAAATATTTTTGTCCATAAAGCAGCTGTCGAAATAGGGATTCCCCAGAGATTAAATTGACTTCTGGTTCTATCCACATCCCCCCCAAAAGTTCCCAGGATTGCCCTTTATATGCCTCTAGAATTGCTTGAAATAGGTCAGGATGATGTTTTTCTATCCATTCGTAAATTAGGGGACTAGAATGGCCAAATATGAGGGCGGGAAAATCTTTTTGCAGGTTTAAAACCGAGATAAAAGTGTTTTTTGCCACTTGCCAAGTTTCTGCCAACGGCCACAACCAAGCCATATCCAAATGTGCGTGACCGAGAAGATGAAAACTGCGTTCTTTGAGAGGTTGAGCGACGGGTTGTAGGGATTGACGAATTAATTCTAGGGATTGATTAAATTTATCTTTGTTGGTGACATTATCCCAGTCAATATTATCGAGAGTAGCGTTAAAAATAGCTAAATTTTCAGGATAAAAAGTTTGTAGATAATTATGGAGAATGGTCAATTCAGCAGCAACAAAACCAGGATCGATCGCTTGGCTATATTCATAGATTAACTCTGATTTCATCAAACCACCAATATCATGATTGGGACTGACTAAACGGAGAGTAACAAAGATTTCTTGACCGGTAGAGACAGAGTTAGAAAGTAAAATGCGCGTGGAAGAATCAAAGAGGTCTCCTGCTTGGATAAATTGATTATTAATATAAATTTTGACATCTTCGGCCCACCAAGTTAAGATTAATCTCAGTTCCATTCCCTCTAAAGGATAACCGGCCAAATGTTCGGGGACAATAATTTTTTGAGTTAGATATTGAATTTGTCTGCCGGCAGGCCAAATAATGTATTGTTTTTCATTGAGGGTGACGGGTTGAATTGGGTTTCCCGCTGCTGTAGCGATCAACCAATTGTTCTGAACATCCCTGCGGGTGAGGTGAGACAGTTTAGCGATGTTGTCGAGGGGAGACATGAGCCAACAAATAAGTTAATTTTGACCATTTTAAGCGATCGATGCCTAATCGGGCTAGGGGATAACTTCTGTTAACGCCATAGTGCTGAAGACTTACTTAGGGTTTGCGGCAAAAAGTTTTTCGGTGGGGGTAGGGTGTGGGGTGTAGGGTGTAGGGTTTTACCCATTTTCAGGGGGTCAATTACCTAATTTTCAGGGAAAAAGTCCCTAAATTTCCCCCCCGATCCCTCCAATGGCTGGTACTTTTTGATTTCAAAAAAGCCTAAAAATATTATCCAACAAGGTTTTTAGATTTATTCAGCAAGCCCTACTCAATCTTATCCTTCAACGGTTTATCGAGAATGAGTAGAGAAAAAAAAGCCCGTGATGAGGATTGAACTCATGACCTCACCCTTACCAAGGGTGTGCTCTACCACTGAGCTACACGGGCATTTATCGTGGTGGGCCGGGCCGGATTCGAACCAGCGTAGGCGTAGCCAACGGATTTACAGTCCGCCCCCATTAACCACTCGGGCACCGACCCATTAATTCCACGATTAATAATCATAGCACCCTTAGCTAAAACATACAAGTGTTTAGGGAAAAAAATTTTTGAGCCATAAAATAACTCCCGTTAAAGCCATAGCACTTAACGGGAGTTTTCTGACAATCTTGAGGGAGACTACTGTAAAGCTTCTTCTTCTTGGTGGGTGAGGATCACAGAGTCAGAAGTGGGATAGGCGACGCAGGTAAGGACGAAACCAGCTTCCATTTGATCGTCACTGAGGAAAGATTGATCGGATTGATCGACACTACCGGATATAAGTTTACCGGCACAGTTGGAGCAAGCTCCCGCGCGGCAGGAAAAAGGTAAGTCTAGTCCTTGTTCTTCGGCTGCATCGAGAATGTACTCATCATCGGGAACATCAATTGTATGCTCGCCATCGGGTGTTTTCAGGGTGACTTTATAAGTTGTCATCAGTTGTTCCTCTTAATTAAATGCCAGTGAAAGCGGCAGTCTCTACAATTGCCTCTCGCTCGTCGTCAGATTGAACGATGTGAGCGAGTTTCATTTTTGATACTACGGGAAAATCTCCCCGACTCAGCCTTGCATTAGTAATGACAGTCTTAAATAAACTTAAAATAAAATTTACTTATATATCTACCCCAGAATTCCTGACAATCTTTGCTTGATCTTTAGATAATTTCATCCCTCTACAATCTAGCTAAACTAACCACTACTAAGCATTTGGAGCGATAATGTTAATCGTTTTTTTCCTCTTGAGCCGATTTTTCTTAAATATTAATTTAACTTATGGTTAAGATAGATGTCGATGAATTGTCTTTAACCCAGCCAAGAAATTGCTTTTTGGCACTACTGCCGCTAACACATCTAGGGAAACTATGAAAAAATATATTGATACTAAGTCCGTTGAGCATAGGCTACTTATGAGGCGAGGCAAGAGGCAGAAGGCAAGAGGCAAAAGGGGGAATAAATAATCAGTTTTTAATAACCGAATTTAGTATGACGGCTCTTCTGGTTTCTGTGTGGAAACGAGGTCTATACCGATAGTTTCTTCCGCAAAATAGTCCTAAAAGTTTTGCCCAATAAGCACTTCAGGGTTCCATAAGCAAAAATTATCACACAAAGTCGAGAAGAGCCGTATGACAATCAAACTGTTGACACTCCCGTTGCCTAAAGGCGTGGGGATTCTTCATTCACGGGGAGATGCCTTGCAAAAGCAGTGCTTTTACTCGGTCTTACTCTCCCTCCTGAAGCAGTAGCGGTATGCCCTACCGCCAATATTCGTAAACCTTCATCTCGAATATTCTTAGCGGCGTTGATGTCCCTATCGTGGTTTTCTCCACATTTAGGGCATTGCCAGCTACGAATATCTAAGCTCAAACTATCAACACGGTTTAAGCAGTTACTACAGGTCTTGGAACTAGGAAAGAATCTATCTACTTCGATGTAGGTTTTTCCATCCCATTCAGCCTTGTACTTCAACATAGTGCAGAATTGCCCCCAACCAGCATCACTGATTGACTTTGCTAGTTTTGGGTTTTTGACCATGTTTCTAACTGCCAGATTTTCTACCACTATGACTTGGTTTTCGTCAACTAATTTACGACTTAGCTTATGTAGAAAATCTTCACGACAACGAACAATTTTAGAGTGAACTTTAGCAACTTTAATTCTAGCTTTATTTCGGTTGTTAGAGCCTTTTTGTTTGCGGCTTAGTTTCTTTTGTCTCCTCGCTAATCTTTGTTCGTACTTACGATAGTATTTAGGATTCCCGTGTTTAGTCCCATCTGATGTAATAGCAAAATGGGTTAGTCCAACGTCTATCCCAACAGCTTTTCCTTCTGATGATTTTTGGGGTAAATCCTGACCATCATCATAAAGACAAGATGCGAAATATTCTCCCGATGGATTAACTGAAACCGTAACAGACTTTAAGGTTCCCTCTGGTTGCCGTGAGACTTGGCAATGAACTTCACCAATTTTAGGCAATACCAGAACATCATCTTTTAACTTACAGTGCTGAGGAAATCTAATCGACTGTTTATTTTGCTTTTTCTTGAAGTTGGGATATTTAGCTCTACCTTCAAAGAAATTAAGGAAAGCACTAGAAAGATTTAAAGCGGCTTGCTGTAATACCTGTGATGGTACTTCGCTTAACCACTCATGCTCTTTTTTTAGGGAAGGCAGCAGCTTAATTATTTCGTTTCTGCTTAATCCTTTTCCAGTTTGCTTGTAAGTTTCGGATGTTAAGTTGAGAGCGTAATTGTAAAACCATCTAGCACAGCCAAACGACTTGGCGAGCAAAACTGATTGCTCACTTGTCGGATAGATTCTGTACTTGAACGCTTTTAGCATTTTGCTTACCAAACTACATTTACTATGGTAAGCTATGTGAGCAACAATGTCAAGCCGTCCTTCGCTACGCTAAAGGACGGGGTTTTAGACCCAAATTTTCGATAAATGATATGGGGAGATAAATCCCCTGTTGCCAGGGGTAGCATCCGTTATAACGGATGGCTAACCCTCCCTGACGACTTTATGGTTTTCGGATTGCCAGTTTTCTAGGATATGGTTCACCGATTAGCAAACCCTAATTACTTATTAGGTTGGGGAGTCATGCGTAGATAGGGTTTAATTTCTTCAACCCCTTTGGGAAATTTACTGCGAGCTTCTTCAGTGGGAATAGAGGGAACCACCACACAATCGCCACCGTCAGTCCAGTTAGCCGGGGTAGCCACTTGATAGTTATCGGTGAGCTGCAGGGAGTCGATTACGCGCAGGATCTCGTTAAAATTGCGTCCCGTGCTGGCAGGATAGGTAATAGTTAAACGTAATTTTTTGTTGGGATCGATGATAAACACCGAGCGTACCGTCAGATTATTGAGGGAATTGGGGTGAATCATGCCGTAGAGATCGGATACTTTGCGATCGCCATCGGCGATAATCGGATAGTTAACGGTAGTGTTTTGAGTTTCGTTGATGTCATTAATCCAACCCCGATGGGATTCGGCACTATCCACACTTAAAGCGATTACTTTCACATTGCGTCGCTCAAATTCTGACTTAAGACTAGCCACCGTACCTAATTCCGTGGTACAAACGGGAGTATAGTCAGCCGGGTGGGAGAACAGCACCACCCAGCTATCTCCTACCCACTGGTGAAAAGAAATCGGACCTTCACTAGAATCTTGTGTAAAATCTGGAACGATATCACCCAATTGGAGAGCCATAATTGTGTCTTCCTTACTATATATTTCAAGACAAGCAACAGTTTATGATGCCATAGGAGTGCTGTTCGTCATTGATAATTTTAGGGATTTATAATAATTGGGTTAGGGGATAGGGGAATGAGGAAATGGGGGAAGTGGGGAGATAGGGTAATAGGGAAATTCAACTTTAGCATCCGCCAGATGGCAGCAGGAAAATCTTTGCCAGAAACTGGTTTTAGCGATTTAGATTGTCCTAACCAACTTGTTCCTTGTGATCAAACCCCAAAACCGCAAAACCCTTCCCCTAGGGCGGCAAACTAGGTTATGATCTGGTCTAATGGCATGATATAACTTTTTTAACTAGCTATCAGCGTTCAGCTAATAGCTAGGCTGCGGTGGCAAATCCCAATTCCCCACCCTATGCCTAGTCGGAAAGCTGACGGCTTAATTTCTTGTCCTGATCGTTAATTTGCCTTGGTTTTAGGAGACCACAACTGCAATGAAGAATCTTGTTCGTCTGCTGGCGGTAATTGCCTTGATTATCGGGAGTTTTTGGGGCAAAGTTCCCGCTCAAGCTCTCAATCTCACCTCGATCTCCCTTCCCTCTTATCCCGTGGCGGTCTTAAATGCGGCTGATGCCAAACTAACCACAGAATTTGGGGCGAAAATCGACCTTAATAACAGTGATATTCGCGATTTCCGGGACTTGAGAGGATTCTATCCCAATTTAGCTGGTAAAATCATCAAAAACGCCCCCTACGAAGAAGTGGAAGATGTCCTCAATATCCCCGGACTCTCGGACACTCAAAAAGAGCGTTTACAGGCTAATCTAGAGAAATTCACCGTTACTGAGCCTTCTAAAGAATTTATCGAGGGTGATGACCGTTTTAACCCCGGAGTTTACTAAATCCAGTTAATTACGGTTTAAAAAAAATTCCTAGGTGGGCGATCGCTCACCTTTTTCAGTGATCAGCTTCTGATGGCAAGAGGCAAGATCTGATGGGGTGACAAAGAGGTTAGAGTTTAGACAGGGTATGGGGTGTGGGGTGTGGGGTGTAGGGAAAATCTCAGTCCAGACTGGGATGTCTGGTTTCGTGGCCAGAGCTATAGAGAAATGAAGTGCTAGAATAAATAGAATTTATCAATTAACTCCTACATGGTCGTTTCCTCGCAACTGCCGAGTTATCAAGATGTTTTAGTGGTGGGATCGGGAGCGGCGGGATTGTATGCCGCACTGTGTTTACCCCCTAACTTAAAGGTGGGTTTAATTACCAAAGAAGATTTAAAAACTGGGGCTAGTGATTGGGCGCAGGGAGGAATTGCGGCAGCCACGTCCCCAGCAGATTCCCCCGTTTTCCATTTAGAAGATACCCTGAAAGCCGGAGCGGGCTTATGCGATCGCTATGCCGTGCAGTTTTTAGTCGAGAAAGCCCCCCAAGCGATCGCTGATTTGCTGCGGTTAGGAGTTAGTTTTGATCGCTCTGGAGACGACTTAGCCCGCACTCTTGAGGCTGCCCATTCCCAGGCCCGGGTGCTACACGCGGCCGATCGCACGGGGAGAGCGATCATCAGTACCCTGATGGAAAAAGTGACCGAGCGCCCCAATATTACCATTATTCCCCAAGCGATCGCACTGAAACTCTGGCTTGATCCGGAAGGGCAACGCTGTCAAGGTATTTGTTTACTCCATCAAGATCATCTCTGTTGGCTACGAGCGCAGGCAGTCATTCTGGCTACGGGAGGCGGTGGTCAAGTCTATGCCCAAACCACTAATCCCGCCGTTAGCACGGGGGATGGAGTCGCCCTCGCTTGGCGTGCTGGGGCAGTGATTCGCGACCCAGAATTTTTTCAGTTTCACCCCACCGCTTTGACTGTGCCGGGGGCGCCGAGGTTTTTAATTAGTGAAGCGGTGCGGGGCGAAGGAGCGCATTTAATTGATGCTCTGGGGCGGCGTTTTGCCTTCGATTATCATCCGGCTGGAGAATTGGCCCCCCGGGATGTGGTCAGTCGGGCGATTTTTAGCCATTTGCAGAAAACCTCCGACGATCCCGCCCATGCCAAAGTATATCTAGATTTAAGACCGATCGAACCGGAGCGTCTGCGTTATCGTTTCCCCAATATTATCCGCATCTGTCAAAGGTGGGGCATTAATGTGCTTGAGGATCTGATTCCCGTCGCCCCCGCCGCTCACTATTGGATGGGAGGAGTGGCCACCGATTTAAACGCCCGCACTTCTCTACCCGGTTTGTATGCGATCGGCGAAGCGGCTAGTACAGGTGTTCACGGAGCCAATCGTTTAGCCAGTAATTCTCTCTTGGAATGTATTGTCTTTGCGGCAAGTTTAGCTGCAATAGGTCTAGAGCCGGAAAACTTTCTTGGGGAAAGACCAGAAAAACCCCTAGAAATTGCGGAAAACTGGCAAGAAGAACAGGAATACTGGCAAAAAGTACGGAGAGAATTACCGATTTTAATGTGGGAAAATGCGGGAATTTGCCGATTTCAAAATGAGTTAGAAACTGCTATCCTACGGGTGCAACAGTGGAAACAACAGTTAGAATCCTTAAAGATGGGCCAATTTCTCCGGAATCTTCTCCCCGACAAAGGACTATTATTTTTGTGTCCCTCGGTGCAGTTAGAAATAAGGATAGCGATCGAGACATTAAATCTTTTAGATATCGCCGACTTAATTCTGGAAAGTGCCTTATTACGAGCAGAAAGCCGAGGTGGTCACTATCGGGGCGATTATCCAGAAACTGTGGCTAATTGGCAATTCCACACGACTATTCAAGGTCGAACGTGGCGCAAAACTCCCGTGCAAGCTTAATTAAGCCAGCTTTTCACCGATAATCCCTCAGCGTTAAACAGTGGACTCTCTCTCCGATCCCAGTAGCGGCACTATTTGCCTGACGCTGACCAGGGGCTTTTCCCCATCATCGTGGTCTATGACCCATCTCTGGGGTTCAGTGCTTGTCATTTATGGCTTTTAGGCTATCATACTGTTACCTACCCCTAAACAGTTACATAAATTCTATGATCAAACCTAATTTTTTATTTTTGTTAGCTATCGGTGTGAGCAGTTGGGGTCATGATTTTCAGGTTTTATCCAAGGCTAACGCCCAAACTCCACCTAGGTTAGAGCAGGCCCAGACTGTCGCCACTTACGATCAGTTGATGAAAGCTGGTTACGAGGCCAAAACCCAAAAGAATTATCAACTCGCCTTGGAAAAATTTCAACAAGCTCTGGCACAACGTCCGAACGATAACTCTGCTCAAAATGCGATCGCTGATACGCAGAAGGATCTAGGTCAAACCGGCACGGTTGCCAACACTGCCGCCAAAAATGAGAATTTGCCAATACCATTAATTGCTGGCTCGGCCCTGTTATCCATCGCTTTACTGGCAGCTTTACTATCGCTTTTCCTTCAATACCGTCCCAAGGGTAAAGTCTCAAAACGTCCCAAAAAGACAACTTACGTCAACGTCAATCCTAAAAACCCAACCGACAACTTTTTTGAGGGCAATGGCAATTCCTTCGATGCGGACACCAAAACCAGTAGTGAGATTAATGACAATTGGGAGGATGATTTCGCGTCTTCTTTGTCCGTACAAGCTACCTCCCGCATACCGAGCGCAGACTCAATCACGAGTTTGATTGAAAGTCTTCGCGATGACGATCCCCGTACCCGCAGACGGGCGGTTTGGAAGCTGGCACAGATGTCTGATTCTAGGGCAATGCAGCCTTTAGTCGATAGCATGATGGATGGGGATTCCTACGAACGCAGTTTAACCCTAGAAGCGCTCGCTCAAATCTGCACTCGCTCCCTGCGACCGATGAACCAAGCTTTGGCTATCTCTCTCCAGGATAAAAATCCCCAGGTGCGGAAAAATGCCATTCGGGATTTAACCAGACTCTACGATGTCATGTCTCAGATCAGTCAATTAATTTGTCATGCCCTCGATGATTCCGATGAGGAAGTGCAAGAAACGGCGCGCTGGGCAATTAGACAGTTAAATCTGCAATTAGCTCCCCGTTTAGATATTGCTCCCCTAGAAACCACTGGTGAACCAGAAGATGATGATGTACAGGATACTTCCTTCACCGAAACCACACCGGCCTTCAGCGAAACCACAGCCACTGAGGTGCAAAATTGAGTCGAAAACTGTTATTTCTCTCCACCCCCGTGGGATTTTTGGGATCGGGGGGCGGCGGTGGCGTAGAATTAACTATTTATAATCTCGCTCGCACTCTGAATAAGCAAGGGTATGCGGTGCGGGTAGTGGCTCCAGAAGCCTCGGAATTGCAGGATATCCCCTTGATCACTATAGCGGGAAATGCCCAGATTTCCGCCCAGAGTCAAGACCGGGAAGCCCCGATTTTAATGCCCGAAAATGCCGTTTTAGCCAATATGTGGCACTACGCCCAACAGGTACAAAATGAGTACGATTTAATTGTTAATTTTGCCTAGGATTGGCTCCCTTTTTATCTCACTCCTTTTTTTACCACTCCCGTCGCCCATTTAGTCAGCATGGCTTCCGTTTCTTTGGCGATGGATTATATTATTCAAAAAACCTACCGCAGTTTTCCCCATTTACTCGCTTTTCACACCGTCGCCCAAGCAGAAACTTTCTCAATATCTCCCCCCTATCGCTGTTTGGCTAATGGTTTAGACGTATCTTTGTATCAGTTTCGGGCCGATCCTTCCCCCTGTCTAGCCTGGGTGGGACGGATTGCCCCGGAAAAAGCTTGAGAAGATGCGATCGCCGCTTGTCAACAGTTGGGCGTACCTTTAGGGGTTTTCGGTCATCGGAAATTTTGGGTCTGAAACCCCGCCGTTCTAGGTTGGCTTTACGTTAGAATTAAAAGGCCAGTCTCGAAAACCAAGTGGACGGCGCAGCACCGTTCGGCGGTTCGGCTGAGCTCACCGTCGAAGCCTGAGCTCACGGCCGAAGCCTTGAAAACTCGGCTTAGGGGGTTCCGACCAGAAAAGCTTGGCCGGGTAAAAAGTCGCGCGCAACAAGTACAAGAAGCTATAGGCGGTCAACGTACCGTGGGACACACGGAATCGGGCTTCTGAAATGGGGCGAAAGTCTGTGGACTCTGTGTAAGACAGTACATGGTTTTTTAACTGTGGTATGCGACGGTGGTGGAAGCAGAAACTTAAATCGTGAGGTTTAGGAATCGCCGCACTTTTAGGGCGGCGAGGATGTCAAATTTCCGATCCTCTCTACTGGCAAAATTTACAGGATGCCTATAGTTTCGATTTAGTCGATTATCGCGGGTTTTTGCCCACTGGGAGCCTGCAAAAAGAGCTAGGCGACTGTTTTGGTCTGTTGATGACCCCGCGCTGGGTTGAGGCTTTTGGTAACGGGGTTATTGAAGCTTTAGCTTGTGGTGTTCCTGTAATTGCCTATCGTCGCGGTGGTCTGGTAGAAATTATTGAAGATGGAAAAACTGGCTTTTTAGTTGAACCCGATAGTATCGAGGGATTAGTTACGGGAATTAAAAATTTAGACCGGATCGATCGATCTTTTTGTCGTGCAGTAGTCGAGCAAAAATATTCCCTAGAAGCTTTGGCAAATCGAGCTATTAATTGGTTTGAAGAAATTTTTACTCGCAGTCAAAAATAAATAGGATCTCTTGGTTTACTCTGGTTAAATCTAACCTAGCATAGAGTTTTCTATCGGCTTATCCCAGAAGGGTTCGGGAGTAACCACAGAGACACAAAGAACACAAAATCAAAACAGATTCGATATTAATTTTGCTTACTTAAGTAGCTGGTTATAATTAAATTAAAAATGGATTTTAGGTTCGATCCCCCCTGCCCCCCTTATCAAGGGGGGTGCCGATAGGCGGGGGGATCCCCCTTGATAAGGGGGGTGCCGATAGGCGGGGGGATCCCCCTTGATAAGGGGGGCATCTGATAATTTTTAACGCCTACCTACTTACTTAAATAAATTTTTCTGCTAGAGTTGATTTAAACCCTGTATTATCTATGGCAAGATTGACTCAAGAATCGTTATGTAACGAGGCAGCTGTCTTCTCAGCTTTGGAATCTCAACATCAAGAATCTTCACTCTACGGTGTTACAGATGGTAAAGCGATCGGAACTTACTTAGAACAAAAGTTTAAACTATATCTAAAGTAAAAATATAATTTTCTTGACGGTAATTCAGCTAGTGGGATTGATTTTCCTGATTTGTTAGTAGATATCAAAGTAACAAGCATGAAACAACCTCAATCATCTTGTCCTTTTAAATCCGCAAGACAAAAAATTTTTGGACTGGGATATTCCTTAATTATTTTTGTTTATGAAAAGTTAGATAATAGCCTAAATCGTACTGCCAGTTTAAGAATTATCAGGACAATTTTTCTCAGTGCCGAAAGAACAGCCGATTTCCAGATGACTCGTGGTATTCGTAACATCTTAAACAATCAGGGAAACAAAGATGATTTAATTGCTTTTATTTTAGATAAAAACTTACCTGTTGATGAAATGGAAGCGGCCAATATAGCTGATGAAATTCTTGTTCATCCCCCGGGGCAAGGTTTTCTAACTATTTCTAACGCGTTACAATGGAGATTACAATATACTAGGGTAATCGATCTTGCTGGTCAAGAAGAAGGATTAATAGCCATTTATAGAAAAAATTAGTAATGCAGGCTTCTCAGGTTAAAATTGAATATGGAGACTTTCAAACTCCCCCGGAGTTAACCGAAAAGATTTGTCAAAAATTATGGCAAATTCATGTTAATACTAAATCCGTTGAGTACAGGTTAGTTATGAGGAGAGGCAAAAGGCAACAGGCAAGAGGCAAAAGGGGAAATAAATAATCAGTTTTTAATAACCAGATTTAGTATAAACCTGATGTTATTATTGAGCCAACTTGTGGTATAGGTAACTTTTTAAAAGCAGCATCACTTACCTTTAAAGAAACTGAAAAAATTCTTGGCTTTGAAATTAATCCTAATTATAGCGTTTCCTAAGCTAGTGAGGTACACCTGTATCTAGAAAAATTTTAAACTATTTAGGGGGGTCTGATTGCTTACACTTATCATCCTGTTAAGCCTTCTCTTGATTTAGAAGCAAAAGACTTACCTGCTCTACCTTCTGCCCTTTTTTAACTTCATCTAACTCACGTTAATTTAAACCTTTAAGGGCAGCAAATAAATAATTAGCTAAAGTTACTCCATCTACTCCTAATTCTGTCCTTTCTTTAGCCGCTAAAATGCTGGCTTGAGCGTGTAAATAAGCCGCTAATGCAGTTGCTTCTGGGGGATTATCCAGCATTTGAGTTAAGAATCCGCCGATTAATCCTGTTAAGACATCACCACTACCACCTCGCGCTAGAGCGGAGCTACTTTCGGGGATTATATACATTTTACCGCCCGGGGAGGCGATTATAGTTCTGGCTCCTTTTAATAAGACAATTGCACCACTTTGTCGAGATGCTTCTTGAGTGATATTAATCCTATCTTGAGAACCTGATAAGTTAGGAAATAAGCGTTTAAATTCTCCCCAATGAGGCGTTAAAATTGTCTTATTCTGACGAGATGATAATTTTTCTATGCCCAATTGAGCCAAAATATTTAAAGCATCGGCATCGAGTATAATCGGTTTATCACTATCTAAAACCTGTTCGATAATAGCAGGATTTTCTGTAGTTAATCCAGGACCACAGGCGAGGACATGATAATTATTTAATTCGAGGGGAAGTTCGGCAATAGCTCCCGTGGCAGTTTCGGGACAATCGATAATTAATGCTTCTGGTAAATGACTAATTAATAAAGATTTGAGGGCAGCAGGAACGGCAATAGAAAGCATTCCCACACCACTACCTCGCGCTCCTAATCCGGTGAGAATTGCTCCTCCTGCATAACGACGAGAACCACAGATAATTAATAAATGTCCCTGCTGATATTTATGGGTAAGTAGAGGACGGGGTAAAGGTAAATAAGGGCGAATTAGATCGGGATTAACTCTCAGAATTGGCGGTGAATATTGTAGAATTGTTTCTAGGTAAAGGGGACTAATTCCTATGTCAATTAACTCCACTTTGCCCAGATAAGGTAAGGCCAAATCTTGGAAAAAAGCTCGCTTCCAGAGTCCCAAACAAAAGGTATGAGTGGCTTTAATTGCCGTGCCTAAAACCTCTCCGGTGTCGGTGTGAATTCCCGAAGCAATATCGATACTAATTATCGGTTTTTGCCAACTATTAATTTTATCGACTAATTCGGCAATATCTCCCGATAAAGTCCTTTCTAAACCAAAACCGAAAAGACCATCGATAATTAACTGACAATCCTCCAAAGATTCTAAAGTTTTCTGAAAAATTAAGCCTAAATGCTTGACATAATTAGCCTGTTGTGCTGTTAAATCCTTGAGTTTGGCGATTGGACAAAAAAGAGATACTTGATAACCAGCGAGATGTAATTCTCTAGCAATGACGAGAGCGTCGCCGCCATTGTGACCAGGACCGACGATAACGCCGATTTTGGGGAAATCAGCCAAAGAATAGGACTTTTTAAGCTGTTGTGCCGTTAACAGGGCTGCCTTTTCCATCAAAGCGGCCACAGGCATACCAGAGGCAAAAATCGCCCCTTCAATGCGACGCATCTGCTCGCTATTAACCACGTTTAACCGATAATTGTAGCTCATTCGGGGGATAAATTGCCTGTTAACAGGTCTAGATGACTTTTTTGCCGAAAAATTCCCAATTGGCCGCCATTTTCACCGGCTCAAGGCTGGTTTGGGTAATAATAGCCAGATCATTCTGTCTAGTTTCCACTTGACGGTGAGCAGTGGATATATTAATTAATTTTAGTAGTTGCTGACAACAACTATACTCGACGACGACTAAGACCATTTTTCCAAAGTAATGGCAGCTCTGGTTAATTGTCCTCATCCTCAAACCTTCTCCCAGAAAGGGAGAGGGTAGTAATCGGAGTTTTCTTTTCACTGATCACTGATCACTGAAAAGACTCCCCAACACCCATCTCACTCCGGGGAAAATCGCTATAGAATAGAGAGAAAAAAGAATTGCGAGGAAAAAACCCTGTCATTTAACCCGATTGTCATTCCCCCTTCCCTGGAAAATCCCGCTCGCTATCTAGTGATCATGCTGCACGGTTGGGGTGCGGATGCCATGGATCTGGCCCCCCTTGCATCGATGCTGGATCTGGCTGATTGTCAATTTTTGTTTCCCAATGCTCCCTTCGATCATCCGCAAGTGCCGGGGGGACGCGCCTGGTATGCGCTGGAAACCTCCGATTATCAAGGTTTAGTCGCTAGTCGTCAACAGTTGCACGATTGGATTATTTCCCTAGAAGCAACCACCGGCATTCCCCTAGAGCGGACTTTTTTGACTGGTTTTTCCCAAGGGGGAGCGATGACGCTGGATGTGGGTTTATCCTTACCCTTGGCGGGATTAGGTTCCTTGAGTGGTTATCTACACAGTGAACCCCATCCCCAGGGTCCACAAAATGTCTTAATTGTTCATGGTAAACAGGATCCCGTCGTTCCTATTGCTGCTGCTCGTCAAGCCAGGGATTTACTGCTTGGTTTGGGGGTTAACGTCGAATATCACGAGTTAAATATGGGCCACGAAATCCCGATTCCGGCGCTGACTATATTGCGCCAATTCCTCCGCAATCGTCTAGAAACTGCATGAATAATGCTCGTCAGCTGGCTTTGCTGATTTTACGCGATATCGATCGCTTTTCCACCTATCCCGATCGCGCTCTCGATCGCCATTTGTCCGCTAGTTCCTTAAATTGTCTTGACAAAGCCTTGACAACGGAGATTGTTTATGGTATAATGCGCCGACAAAGAACTTTGGATGCGCTGCTCGATCGCCTGGGGAAAAAAACCGCGGCCCAGCAACCCCGAGATTTACGGCGAATTCTCCATATTGGTCTTTATCAACTGCGTTATCTCTCCCAGATTCCCCCATCAGCGGCGGTGAATACGGCGGTAGAATTAACTAAAATCAGTCATTTAGGCAAATTAGCGGCGGTGGTTAACGGAATGCTGCGGCAATATCTCCGTTTAACTGCTAATGGCGACGATCCTTTAATTTTGCCAGAAAATACCGCTTCTAGATTGGGGATTCTCCACAGTTTCCCCGATTGGTTGGTGCAATTGTGGTTAGATCGCTTTGGTGTTACGGAAACGGAACAACTGTGTCAATGGTTTAATCGCTCTCCTGACCTCGATATTCGGATTAATCCCCTGAAAACTAGCCGAGAAGCCCTAGAAAATGAGTTAGAATCAGCCAATATAACTTTTAATCATCTTAAGTTACCTCTAGCTTGCCGTTTAACCTCTGGTTTAGGCAATATTGAGCGTTTAGAGGGATTTCGAGCCGGAAATTACACCCTACAGGATATTAGCGCCCAATTAGTTACTTATCTACTCGATCCCCAGCCCGGAGAGACAATTATCGACGCTTGCGCGGCACCGGGAGGAAAAACCACTCATATTGCCGAATTAATGGGCGATCAAGGTAGAATATTAGCCTGTGATCAAACACCATCCCGTTTACGACAGTTAGAAGCCAATATTAAAAGATTAGACTTAAAAGCGATCGAAATACATCTAGGGGATAGTCGCGATCGTCCCCAGTGGTGCGGCATCGCTGATCGTGTACTAATCGATGCTCCCTGTTCAGGATTGGGAACCCTACACAAGCGTCCTGATATACGTTGGCGACAAACACCCGAAAATTTACCTGTACTAGCCAAACGACAGGGGGAACTTTTAGCCTCGGCTGCCACTTGGGTAAAACCGAAGGGAATATTAGTTTATGCCACCTGTACCTTAAATCCGTTAGAAAATGAAAGAGTGATCGAGCAGTTTTTAGCCGCTCATCCCGATTGGAAAATGGCCACTCCCGACTCTAATTCATCTTTCTCAGAATACTATACAGAAACGGGAGCGATCGAAGTGTTACCCCATCGACATAATCAAGACGGTTTTTTTATGGCTAAGTTAGTCAAGGAAGTGTGAGATGAAAAATAAACAATTACTGAAAATTCTCATCGGTGTTGCTTGGATTGATGGTGTGATTCAACCATCAGAAAGAAGTTATTTGCGACAGGTAGCTGTGAGGGAAAAACTTGATGATGATCCAGAGATTAAACCACTATTATCGGAACTAAAACCAGTTAAAACCAGTGAATGTTATCGATGGTTAGAGTCCTATTTAGGCGCTAATCCTAGTCCAGAAACCTATCAAGATCTACTAGCATCGATTAGCACTTTAATCTATAGCGATGACGACGTGGACGTACAGGAAGCAAAATTATTAACCAAAGTGCAGAGTTTTGATCCGACTCACGATAGCCATCGTTCAATGTTAGATAAATTAGTGACGGGAATTCAGAAATTGTACCACAGGGCAATTACTGAAAGTAACTAAAGAGGGGCTATCAGTGATGAGCCGGTCAAAAAATTCCCCGATAAAAACTGATAGCTTCTCCCTAGATTTTAGGTAATAACTGTGGGTTGTTCCCGTCCAGTAGATTGACGAATTTGACCGATTTCTTCAGCTAAATCAATTAACGGCTGTAGGGCCTTTTGGGTGTCGATATCGTGTTTACTTGCGTCTGGTTCATAACTTTCTAGATAAACCCGGAGAGTTGCTCCTTTAGTTCCCGTACCCGATAGACGGTAAACAATCCGAGAACCATCGGTAAAACCAATGCGAATCCCTTGATTTTTACTGACACTACCATCCACGGGATCCGTGTAGCTAAAATCATCGGCATATTCCACTTCATAGTTACCAAATTGTTGACCCTTAAGGTCTAAAACCAGCTTCTGGAGACGTGCAATCATCTCTTTTGCTGGTTCTAAGGCGACTTCTTCGTAATCATGACGAGAATAGAAATTACGACCAAATTCTTGCCAATGACTGCGAACAATTTCCTCTACAGATTCCCCTTTAACTGCCAAAATATTTAACCAGAAAAGAACCGCCCATAAACCATCTTTTTCGCGAATATGATTGGAACCCGTGCCGAAACTTTCCTCACCGCAAAGGGTTGCTTTCCCCGCATCTAACAAATTACCGAAGAATTTCCAACCGGTGGGAGTTTCATAACAGTCAATTCCCAGTTTAGCCGCTACCCGATCGGCCGCCGCACTGGTGGGCATCGATCGCGCCACTCCCGTGATACCATTTTGATAGCCTGGTACTAGATGAGCGTTGGCTGTTAGTACCGCCAAACTATCACTAGGGGTAACAAAAAAATTCTGACCGAGGATCATATTGCGATCGCCATCTCCATCGGAAGCAGCCCCAAAATCGGGTGCATCTTGACCAAAGAGAATTTCTACCAGATCATGGGCATAGACTAGGTTAGGATCGGGATGACCCCCACCAAAGTCCTCTAGGGGAATACCATTTAATACTGTACCCTTGGGCGCACCTAAACGCTGTTCAAATAGAGCATAAGCGTAGGGACCCGTCACCGCATGGAGAGAATCCATGCACATTTTAAACTTACCAGAAGTGAGTAGGGCCTGAATGCGATCGAAATCAAAAATCTTTTCCATCATTTTGACGTAGGGAGTAACCGCATCGATCACTTCCACATCCATAGTTCCCAGTTTAAAGGAACCGGGGCGATCGAGGTTAATGTCGGCCCCTGAGAGGATGTTATAACTGCTAATCACCTTAGTCTCAGCATAAATTGCATCGGTGATATTTTCCGGGGCTGGTCCGCCGTTAGTAATATTGTACTTAATGCCAAAATCCCCCTCCGGACCGCCGGGGTTATGACTAGCGGAGAGAACAATACCGCCAAAAGCGTTATTTTCGCGAATTAACCCAGAAATAGCGGGAGTGGAGACAATACCATCTGTTCCCACGAGGATTCTACCGATACCGTTAGCGGCAGCGATTTTCAGGATAGTTTGAATAGCTTGACGGTTATAATAACGACCATCTCCACCGACAACTAGGGTTTGACCCTCGATACCGTCTAAAGTATTGAAGATAGCTTGAATAAAATTTTCCAGATAATGGGGTTGTTGAAAAACGGGAACGGATTTTCGCAGTCCGGAAGTCCCCGGTTTTTGGTCACTAAAGGGTTTTGTGGCAACGGTTTCAATCGTCATAGTCTTTTCTTGATAGGCCGACGCAATTCTCAACTTAAGTATATAGCAGTAGGTTGACAGCCAAGAAATCAGGTAAGAAAGACAACAGTTGGGGAGTCCCCTGTCATAGTAAATCCTGTTTAAAAAGTCTAGGAGAGTGGGGAGAGTGGGGGGAAGGGAGCAGGGAGAAGGGAAAACAAATAAAAATAGTCTCCTGACGACCGACTCCTGAGTAACGCACAGAAAACGGGTTTCTCGGAGAAACCCGTTTTCTACTCATGCAGAAGGCAAAACGGAGAATAAATAATCAGTTTTTAATAACTGGATTTATTATGACTCCTGACTCCTGACTCCTGTCTCCTGTCTCCTGTCTCCTGTCTCCTAACCCCACCAACAAACTTTTTGCCGCAAACCCTAGCTATAAATCGCTTAATCGGCCCCTTCAATCGGTGCAAATCCCTGACGTTGAATATTCTCGCTGATGTGACGAGGTTCGAGGAATTGCAGCAGATAATCCGGACCCCCTGCTTTGGAACCTACCCCCGACATCTTGAAACCCCCGAAGGGTTGACGGGAGACAATCGCACCGGTGATTCCCCGGTTAATATAGAGATTTCCCACTTCAAATTCCTGCATAGCTCGGTTAATATGGGCAGGAGTGCGAGAATATAAGCCACCAGTTAAAGCATAGTCGGTTCCGTTAGCTACGGCTAAAGCTTGCTCGAAATTACTCACTTTGATAATCGCCACCACTGGACCAAAAATCTCCTCCATCGCTATTACCGCATCGGGGGGAACATTCTTAAAGACGGTGGGACTGACGAAGTAACCCACCTCTGGAATTGGCATCTCTAGAGCCAATTCTGCCTCTTTTTTGCCAGTTTCGATATATTCCCGAATTCTTGCTTGAGCTTTCTCGTCGATAACCGGTCCTACTTCCGTACTTGGTAAATCCGTCGGCCCGATATTGAGGGACTTGGTAGCCTCGACAAAGCGATCCACAAAGCTATCATAGACGCTTTCCAGAACGATTATCCGCGAACAGGCCGAACATTTCTGGCCGGTGTAGCCAAAAGCGGACTTAACCGCACCGACAACGGCCTGATCTAAATCGGCACTCTCATCGACAATTAGGGCATTTTTGCCGCCCATTTCGGCGATAACTCGTTTTAGGTGTTTTTGACCCTTTTGCACGATCGAGGCATCTGTATAGATGCGACAGCCCACTTCTCGTGAACCGGTGAAGGCGATTAGGTGAACATCGGGATGGCTAACTAAATGCGCCCCCACCTGGGAACCTTTACCCGGGATATATTGGAAGACTCCGGCAGGAATACCCGCTTCTAGGAGAATCTCGGCAAATTTCGCCGTAATTACCGAAGAAGTCTCGGCCGGTTTCAATAGCGTGCAGTTACCTGCGACTAAAGCTGCCACTGTCATGCCAACTGCGATCGCTAGGGGGAAATTCCAGGGAGAAATCACTAAAGCAATACCCCGGGGTTGGTAGGAATAACGATTATTTTCGCCTGCTACGTCGAAATTATGCCCTAAATCCAGTCTTTCCATCTCCGAGGCATAATAACGGCAAAAATCGATCGCTTCTGACACTTCTGGATCCGCCTGTTGGATAACTTTGCCCACTTCCAAACAAATCCAGGCCGATAACTCGTGTCGTCGCGCTTCCATCAAATCTGCCGCTTTTCGCAGTATTTCGGCTCTTTTAGCCACTGGGGTGCGTTTCCAAGCGGGAAAAGCCTGTTTCGCCGTTATGATCGCTTTTTCTGCCTGTTCCACCTCAATTAAGCCCACTTTTCCCACTATTTCCTGCGGGTTACAGGGATTAACGGAATTGATTTGAACATTGGTGGCAACGTATTCGCCGTTAATTAAGGGTAAATAGGTCTTACCGAGGGAATTTTTGACAAAAGTAAGAGCTTGAATCGCTTTATTTCTTAATTGCTCGTTGGCATAATCTGTATCGGGGGCATTAGGAAAACCGGCGATAATCGGGTTATCATTGCCTAAAACCCGGGGGGCTGCGATTAAATCTTCCACGGGACGATCCTCCAAATTTTGCCGTAGGAAGGAACTATTAGCGGTATTTTCTAATAAACGGCGGATTAGGTAGGCCATACCGGGTAAAAGTTGTCCGTAGGGGGAATAAACCCGCACCCGATGACCCCGCTTCACTAAGGCTTTGGCTAATTGGTCGCCCATGCCGTACAATACCTGCATTTCAAAGCGACGACGGGGAATTTCTAAACTTTCTGCGATCGCACAGGCCAAGGCTTGCGATCGCACGTTATGACTACCGATAGCAGCGTATAAATATTGATGATTTTCCAATAATAACCGCGTCATCCGTTCATAATTGGCATCAGTGGCTGATTTTTCGTTATATACCGGCTGTGGCCAATGATTTTGGCGAGATTTAATCGTTTCTTGATCCCAGTAAGCGCCTTTGACTAGCCGGACAGTCAGGGGATAACCGCGCTTTTTAGCCCAATTAATTAAATCTTGTAAATCTTGGGCAGAATCTCTTAAATATGCCTGTAGGGTGATACCAATATCGGTACGACTGCGAAATTCTTCTTCTAGGAGTAATTCTTTCAGGATAGCCAGGGTGAGGTTTTTATAAACGTACTGTTCCATATCAAAATGGACTGCTACCCCTAACTCCTGAGCGCGTCGCAATAGTAGGCGAATGCGATCGCAAACTTTTTCCTTACTACCAATGGGATCTATGGGATCAAACTGAGAATAAAAGGCAGTTAGCTTGACAGAAACCTGCACTTGTGGTAATAAGTCGCCGTCCGCTTCATCAATTTGGCTAACTTTGTTCCATTTGCTCGCTTCTTGAGCCAAATGGGTCATTAAATCGAGATAACTTTGTAGATAAACTTGGGTTTCTGCTTCAGTAATTACCGCTTCACCGAGGAGATCTATGGTAAAAGCCATTTTTTCCTTGCGCAGACGGGTGACAGTGCGAGTAATTTGCACTAGGTCTTCTCCGGCGATATACTTACGAGCTAAGGTTTCTACGGATTTACTGATCACACTGGCGGCCGTTTGAGCCGGTAGGGAGTTAGGATCACTAAAGTTGAGGATACTTTTCAGCGCACTGGGCAGTTCTACGGAAGCATCACCGAGGTATTGTTGGAGATGATTAGCGATCTCGGCATTACTGCGTAAAGCGGGTAAACAGTCAATAAAACGGAATAATTGTACTCGTAAATTGGGGTTAGACATAGCCCAATCGAGTAATTTATCATCCCAACGCATTTGATCCTGTAAAGCAGACCAAAGACCTTTTTTTTCGCGAGTTTCGGCTAAAAGTTGTCTAGCGATCTCTTGGGTTTTGGTTTCGTAGTTTTGAGTTGAGTCGATTTGGATAACCACGGTGATTCAAGTAAAAAAAATATCAACGGGATTCAGCTTTCAGCAAGCTAACGTCAGCCTTCAGCCTAAAATTCAGTTTTTGAGCTTTTTCAGCTGATTGCCGCTCTTAATAGCTCTTTTCTCTGGTTTATATTCTTACCGAAGGACTAATCAAAGCTAATAGCCGATCACTTTTGCTGAACACTCTATTGTACTCGATCGAGCGGGGAGAGGGAATTATGAATTATGAATTATGAATTAGGAAATGGGGAGAATAAATAAAAATAATCTCCTGACTTCAAAGAGGGTGTGGGGTGTGGGG
>NZ_JADEXY010000058.1 GCF_015206885.1 Microcystis aeruginosa LEGE 91341
CCACTACCCCATCTCCCCACTACCCCACTACCCCATCACCCCACTTCCCAATTCATAATTCATAATTCATAATTCCTATGACCGATACTCTAAACGACTATAAAAACCTAATTAGCGAACTGATTAACCTTTATAAAAACCGCGTCGATTTCCTGACAATTCGTCTGGAAGAAGCGCGGGGGACAAATATTCTACTACGTTCCGAACGAGTGGAAACCCTGAGCGAAGGTATTGCTATCGGTGGTCAGGTACGCGCTTGTTATAAAGGAGGTTGGGGATTTGCCAGCTTTAATCAATTATCCAGTTTACAGGAACGATTAGAAGATGCGATCGCTGCTGCCCGTTTAATTGGGGAAGAAGAAACCCTAATTGCTCCGGTAGAACCTGTAATTATCTCCTGTGAATTGCCTTTAACGGGAACAGATCCCCGTTTAGTACCATTAGCCGATAAAAAAGCCCTCTGCGATCGCTATAATAACCTATTGCGTCAACATCATCCCAGTATTGCCACCACTTCCGTCCGTTATAGCGATAGTAGTCAACATATTCTTTTAGCCACTTCTGACGGGACTTTAATCGAACAAAAATGGTCAGACGTAGAAATGCGTTTTTCGGCCACCGCTAGGGATGGGGACAGCGTACAAACGGGCCGGGAAACCACAGGTTCCCGAAAAGCTTTCGAGGATCTGGTCAATTTAGAAGAACAGGTGCAAGGGTCGGCTAAACGTGCAGTACAAGCCCTAGTTTTGCCCCCTGTCAAGGGCGATACCTACACCGTCGTCATCGATCCCATTTTAACCGGTCTGTTCGTCCATGAGGCTTTTGGCCACCTTTCCGAGGCAGATATGTTATACGAAAATCCCGACCTTTTGGAGGTGATGAGTATGGGCAAACGTTTTGGACCAGATAACCTGCAAATCTTTGACGGGGCCTATCCAGAAGGTCATCGGGGCAGTTATTTTTATGACGATGAGGGAACCCCTGCGACCACGACTCAGTTAATTAAAGATGGGGTTTTGGTGGGAAGACTGCATTCGCGGGAAACGGCGGGCAAATTAGGCGAAAAACCGACCGGTAACGCCCGTTGTCTCAATTATCATTATCCGCCCATTGTCCGCATGACCAACACTTGGATTGAACGGGGAACCACTGCGGTTAAAGAGTTATTTTCGGGGATAAAAACGGGAGTTTATGCCCAAAATTGGCAGGGAGGCATGACTAACGGCGAAATGTTCACTTTTAGCGCCGGGGAAGCTTGGATGATTCGCAATGGAGAAATTGCTGAACCGGTTAAAGATGTGACTCTCTCCGGTAATGTCTTTAAAACCCTAGCCAATATTGAGGCAATTGGTGATGATTTCTACTGGGATGAGTCGGGAGGCTGCGGAAAAGGGGGTCAAAGTGGTTTACCCGTCGGCTGCGGTGGCCCCAGTCTCCGCATCCGCGATGTGGTGGTGGGGGGAGAAGCAGATATTCAGTAAACAGTAAACAGTGATCAGTGATCAGTAAACAGTAATCAGTGATCAGTAAACAGTGAAAAGACAGTGGAAAACTACTATTTAATAGTAACTGATAACTAATAACTGATAACGGCTCTTCTGGTTTTTGTGTGGAAGGAAGAAGAATAGGGATAATTTGGGTGCATCTCAATTTTGTCGAAATATCTATATTACATTTGGGCGCACGCAGTTCGATAAACTCACTGACCACGGTGCGCTCCTACCATTGGCGCAATAATATTGATTATTGTAGGGGCGAATTGCCTTCGCCCTGACAGCCGAAATCTATCTCATCTTATCGTCACTGTCTTCGCTTTCTTGATCATCTTGAGTGATTTCTTCTTTAAATCCCCGTAAAGTTTTCCCCAAAGCTGCCCCAAATTCGGGTATTTTTTTCGGTCCAAATATCAGGAGAACAACCACAGCAATAATTACTATTTCTGGCCAACCTAATCCAAACATAATCTTGAAAGTAAAAAGTAAAAAAAGAGAAAGGAGTCAGAATTTAGGAGTCGGAAACTTAACGGTAATAACTGATAACTGATAACTGACTCTATGCTGCCACTTCTGCGCGTTTGTAAGCTTCGTCGAGGACTTCTGAGAGAGTTGGATGGGTGTGGATGCGGAAAGCGAGTTCATGGACAGATTTACGTTCAGCGATCGCATTGGCCGCTTCTTGAATTAAATCCGATGCGTGGATACCGATAATATGAACACCGAGTAATTCCCCCGTATCCTGACGATAAACCACTTTAGCGATGCCTTCCGTTTCTCCTTCCGCTAAAGCTTTAGAATTTCCCTTAAAATAGGTCTTGACAGCAGCCACCTTATACCCATCTTGCTGTGCCAAAACTTCTGCTTGCGGTTCCGTTAAACCCACATAACTAATTTCGGGGTGGGTAAAAGCAGCAGCGGGAATACTGCGATAATCGATGGTTTTTGGGCGATTACAGATATTTTCAATGGCTATTACCCCTTGACCCGAAGCAGCGTGAGCTAACATCATTTTACCCGTAGCATCGCCCACAGCCCAGAGATGGGGAATCGGTTCACCGTCCTGAATTACCTGCATTTTGTCATTAACGGCAATAAAACCGCGTTTATCCAGTTCTACCCCGACAAATTCCAGTCCGAGATTCTTGGTCGCGGGGATTCTTCCTGTAGCGACTAAACAAGCATCTACCTCTAAAATTTCGATCGCTTCTTTGCTTTTTGCGTCCACCAGTTCAATGGCCACAGGATTCCCCGGTTTAATACTTTTTGCCAAAACTCCCACATAAGTCTCGATGTCTCTAGGTTTAATCAGAACTCTTTCGGCGATTTTCGAGATTTCTGGGTCAAATCCTGGCATGAGACTATCTAAAGCTTCGATCATCGTCACTTCACAACCCAAAGCGGTGTATATATCCGAAAATTCCAGACCGATATAACCACTACCGATAATTGCAATCCACTTGGGTAAAGTTTCTAATCTAACGGCCTCATCGCTGGTAAAAACCGTTTTATGATCGATCTCGATCCCCGGTGGGACAAAGGGAACCGACCCCGGACAGAGCATAATATCCTTAGCGGTGTAGATTTTTTCGCCACTATCCCCGATGACGCTAACTTTTTGCGGGCCGGCGATTTTTCCCCAACCGTGGATAGTATCAACCTTGAGACGTTTAAGACTATTAGTGAGATCGCCTCTAATTTTACTGACAAGGTTGTTAGCATGATCGGCAATTGTCGGACGGTCAAAATTAACGCCACCGATAGCAATACCTAGACTTTTCAGATGGTCACTATCGGCCAATTCGCGCACTCGTCCCGAGGCTGCCAGTAAAGCTTTAGAGGGAATACAACCGCGATTGACACAGGTTCCTCCCATATCTTTGGCTTCGATAATAGCTGTTTTTAGCCCACATTTGACCGCGTGTAGGGCTGCCCCGTGGCCACCAACTCCAGCGCCGATAATAATTAAATCGTAGTCGAATTCACTCATAGTCTCTCTGACTCTCAAAGTTAGCATTATCCCATTTTACGATCCACTGCGATCAAGCTGTGCTATCCCGGTCAAAAACTGGAGCCAGTTTTTAGCCATCAGACTCTTGTGCATTGAAACTGGGTGTTGGCAATTTTAGGACAAAACGTTACTAGACCTCTGGTAAAAATCAAAAATTGTGGTTCGGGTTAAGAGTCGGTCGTCAGTAGTCAGGAAAATTTAAAATGCTCTACTCACAGATTTTACGCGATTTAATCCTTATTTTTGCGGTTTTTGAATCCTCAAAAATTAATTATGCAAGATGTTACTTAACCAAGATATGAATACTAATTCTGCATCGTATCCATAAGTTAGGCTAGTACTAGGTTAGAAAAGTTAGACCGGCTGCCAACACTTTGCCAGATGAAAAAACCATCTTTCTCCTACCATAATTTAGGCTCGAAACCAGAATCATTAATGATTTCTACCGTTTCTCCCGATGGTTTAATCACAAATAAACCCTGTTTATAGGCATAACGATCTACTCCTTCGTCTATTTCTATTCCCGCCACTGCACCATAAGCCTGATAGTTTTTATAATGGGGAAATGCTTGTTTAAATCGACTTAATTTTTCTAAAAAATCGTTGACATCATCTTTCGATAAACGAGACTTACATTCTACTAAAACTACCTCGGTTTCATCGACGGCTAAAATGTCAATCTCCATGGCTATTCCTTGCCGTTTTACCCTGGCACGACTGTAGGTTTCTTTAACATCGATACCTTTGGCACGAAATAGGCTAATAACAGCAGGTTCGACTAATTCCTCGACAAATCTTCCCCAGCGAGTGGTTAAACTATCCACCGCACGACTGGTATTAGCCACTGTTTTCTCTAGCTCGGCCAAACGGCGATCGGCTTCAGCCTTGGCTTCAGCAGCCCGGCGATCGTATTCAGCAGCCCGGCGATCGGCTTCGGCCTTAGCTTCAGCGGCCCGGCGATCGTATTCTTGGCGTGATTGTTCAAACTTTTCGTTAGTTTTCTCAAAAAGTTTATAGATATCTTCGATGGTAATCGGTTGAGACATGGTTATTTGTTTGAATCTTTCTTATTTTACTTCTTACTATAATTGTACTAGCAAAGTGCAAGTCATTTTAGGGACGGGTGTTAATTGAGCAAGTCAATAGTTATACTAAATCCGTTGAGTAAAGCACAGAAAACGGGTTTCTCGGAGAAACCCGTTTTCTACTCATGCACTCATGCAAAACGGAGAATAAATAATCAGTTTTTAATAACTGGATTTAGTATGAGGACGATATAGCGGGGACGGGAACCACAGTTTCTTCGTTGATCATGGTTTCTAATTGTTCAGCCTGGGATTTGGCTCAATAAATTGATCATTGTAAATAATTATTACAAATACTTGACTTAAGATATTTCTATGGTGACAGAAACACAGATCAAAGAAAAAGCGCTAGAGTTAGGTTTCCATGGGGTCGGTATTGCCTCTGTGGACAGCCAAGACTCGGAGGTATCCCATCTAAAAAGCTGGTTAGAGCGGGGTTATCAAGCTGATATGGATTGGATGACTAACCCGAAACGACAGGATATCAAAACTCTTTGGCCGGAAGTGCGATCGCTAATTTGTCTCGCCCTTAACTACTACACCCCCCAGCAACATAGTCAAGAACAAAACCATGGCAAAATTTCCCGTTATGCTTGGGGAAGGGATTATCACAAAGTATTAAGTAAAAAATTAAAAGCCCTCAGTCAATGGTTAGAAAGTCAGGGGGAGCAAATTCAAACCCGTTACTATGTGGATACTGGACCAGTACAGGATAAAGTTTGGGCGCAAAGAGCAGGGATCGGCTGGATTGCCAAGAATGGTAACTTAATTACCCGTAATTACGGCAGTTGGGTATTTTTAGGGGAAATATTAACTAATTTACCTTTAGAACCCGATCGACCCCATAGCACCCATTGTGGCACCTGTAGCCGTTGTTTAAGCGCCTGTCCCACCCAAGCAATAGTTAGTCCCTATGTGGTGGATGCTAATCGCTGTATTGCTTACCATACTATCGAAAATCGTGCTGTAACTTTGCCTACAGAAATTGCCAAGAATTTACAAGGTTGGGTAGCTGGCTGCGATATCTGTCAAGATGTCTGTCCTTGGAATCAACGTTTTGCCCAAGTTACCGACGTGGAGGATTTTCAACCTCGTCCCGAAAACCTCTCGCCAAGATTGGAGGAATTAGCTAATCTAACTATAGAGGAGTGGGATCGTCGTTTCATCTCATCAGCCCTGCGTCGAATTAAACCCCAGCAGTGGCGACGTAATGCCCAAGCTAATTTAGCTCATTCCCCTCACCCCGCACAAGATGACAATTAAAGTAGTCCTGTTCGATTTTGATGGTACTATCGCCGATACCCACGATACTTTCGTGGAGATTGTCAATCGTTTGGCTAAAAATTTTGGTTATCAACCCGTCAACGAGGAAGATTTGGCCAGACTAAAAAACCTTAGTTCCCAAGAAATTATTAAACAATCCCAAGTTTCCCCCGTTAAAATCCCTTTTTTACTCTATCGAGTTAAACGGGAATTAAATAAACAAATTGACTGCCTGAAACCCTTCCATGGCTGGCATCCCTGCCTCCTTACTCTTAAAGAAAGAGGCTATAGATTAGGAATAATCACTTCTAATACCAAAGAAAACGTCACCATATTTCTAGCAAATAACCAACTCTTAAATTTATTTGATTTTATCTGTTCGGGAACGCCTTTATTCAGCAAACACAAAATTATCGATCGCCTGATCAGACAAAATAAATTCTGCCCCGATGAAATGATTTATGTCGGCGATGAAACCAGAGATATTACTGCTGCCCAAAAAAGTCGAGTGCAAGTGGTGGCAGTCGCTTGGGGCTTTAATTCCCCTCAAATTCTCACTCAATTTAACCCCGATCATCTCATTCATCATCCCCTAGAATTATTGGATATTTTAGATAGGGCTGGCTGAAAAAGTTTTTACTAGGAGCATGGACATTTGTACTAGAATATCCAACACTCAGTTTAAATATAGACTTTGATCGATGGGGGCAGAGAGACTCGAACTCTCACGAGCTTATAAGGCTCAACGGATTTTAAGTCCGTAGCGTCTACCATTCCGCCACGCCCCCGTTATTTAACCGACAATTTCCTATCATATCACAAATAATTTAATTAGCAAGAGTATTTTCAATAAATTATTTTAGTCCGCCAATTCGATCGCCGCAAAGGGGGAAAGACAGGGTAAAATAATCAGCAGGTGAATTGCAGTTCACCGACAGCCATTGATAAAAATCAATCCTTATGCAATCAATTCTGACGCAAGAAACCATTATCATCGCCCTGATCTACCTATCTCTCAGTGTCTTGTATTTGCTCGTCATTCCCGCCGTTATCTACTACTACCTCAATACGCGCTGGTATGTGGCATCTTCTTGGGAAAGAGGGTTTATGTACTTTCTGATGAGCTTTTTCTTCCCAGGGATGCTGTTGTTAAGTCCTTTTCTTAACTTCCGTCCCCAACGTCGTACCCTCAAAGCTTAACTTATCACCAAAAAAAACCCATGAGACGCATTGATGTCATCGGGATCGGTATAGGGATGTTTGCTATGGGCGGCATCCTCTACATTATCCTGCAAAAAACCGGTTTAGATAGTGCTTCGGCGGGAATTTGGAGTCAAGCGGTGTTGGTGGGTGGTGTCATCGGTTGGATTTTTACCTATCTGTTTCGAGTCGCCACCGATAATATGACCTACGGTAAACAGCGCAAGGATTACGAAGATGCCGTCTTTAAAAAACGTCTGGAAGCGATGACTCCCGAAGAAATCGCCCAAATGCAGCGGGAGATTGAAGAAGAAAAAACTAAATAGACGGATGAAACCCGATAAAATCATCATCGGTTGGCGAGAATGGCTCGATTTACCTGATTTAGGCATTACCAAAATAAAGGCCAAGATTGATACAGGCGCTCGCTCCTCGGCCCTACACGCTTTTGATCTGCATCCTTTTCGAGATGGCGATCGCAATTGGCTGCGCTTTCAAGTTCATCCCTACCAAAAAGATAGTCACCACACTGTCACCACCACCGCAGAAATCCTCGAATGGCGACAGGTAAAAAATTCCGGGGGTCAAAGTCAACTACGTCCCGTTATCAGAACAAGTGTATTGCTCGGCGGTCGTCAATGGGCGATCGAATTAACCTTGACTAATCGCGATGTCATGGGTTTTCGGATGTTATTAGGACGAGAGGCCCTGAAAAAAGGCTTTCTTGTCCATCCGAATCAGTCTTTTTTACTGAGTTAAGTTTCTGGAGAGTTATCAGATGTGAGTTTTTAGTCCACTGTTTACTGTTTACTGTTTACTAAAAAGGCTCCGCTGCTTCCCGATCTCCTATACCTTTTAAACAAGATTTAGTATTAGATGCCCATAATATTGATTCTCTCTCAGATTCTTTAGGAATGTCTCTCGACATTCTTAATAATTTCAGGTGTATTATTATCTATCTAAATTCTTGGAGCTTGTTGCTGTATAATTGTGATGACTGCCCCCGCTTTTTATCTGAACTATGTCTATTCCAGATTTTCAATCGATTATGTTGCCCCTATTAAAAATACTTGCAGATGGCAAAGTTTATAAATATCGAGAAATTTTTGAAGCCTTGGTCAGAGAGTTTCAAGTCACGGAAGCGGAAAGAAAAGAAATGCTTCCCAGTGGACAACAAGAAATTTTTGCTAATCGAGTCGGTTGGGCAAAAACCTATTTAAAGAAAGCGGGATTAATTGAGTCACCCCAAAGAGCAACTTTTGTAATTTCTGAGAGAGGGAAAGAAATTTTATCTCAAAATATAGACCATATCGATACAAAATTTCTCAGGCAATTTCCTGAGTTTCAAGAATTTACTAGAGTCAATAAGCAAAATGAAACTATTACTCTTGAAAGCAATTTATCAACTTCTGATCAAGAACAAAACCCCGAGGAATTACTGGAAAACTCCTATCAAGAAATTCGTCAAGCATTAGCGACAGACTTACTTTCTATTTTGCGAAAATTATCCCCAGATGCTTTTGAAAAATTAGTAGTAGAATTACTGGTAAAAATGGGTTATGGTGGCTCGATTAGAGATGCGGGTAAAGCGGTGGGTAAGAGCGGGGATCAAGGGATTGATGGAATAATAAAAGAAGATAGACTCGGTTTAGATATAATCTATATTCAAGCCAAAAGATGGGCTGATAATAATGCCGTTGGTCGTCCAGAAATCCAGAAATTTGTCGGGGCATTAGCGGGACAAGGAGCCAAAAAAGGTATTTTCATCACCACTTCCTATTTTACCCAAGATGCTTTAGAATATGCTCCTAGAAATGAGATAAAAATAGTGCTGATTGATGGGGAAGAATTAGGTCAATTGATGATTGATTATAATTTAGGTGTATCGACCCAAAAAATCTATGAAATCAAGAGAATTGATCATGATTATTTTGGGGATGAATGAGAGAGAGAGGGGAACAAGGGTTACAGAAAACGACGATGGCGTTAAAATAGATGGAAAAAATAGAGGATAAAAACTATGGACGGGATGACCTTTTTTCAGAAAAGTGCGGGACAGTGGAAATCTCAGCGCACCACCCATCATTTACCCTTTCGACGCTCAGAAACTGGCGATTCCGAGATTTATGTGGAAGCTTTAAGCGCCGATAACCCGAAAATTATCGCTATCTGTGAAATGCACGAAGTGGATCCCGCTAAGACTGTGGGGGGTGCCTTTGTCAGTTGGGATGGTTCGATGCAGTGGGACAAAGAAGACGAAAATCATCAAGGAACCACCGTTTTTGCGCTAATTCCCGACGAAGATAATCCCCAAGCTGGTGTTCTCCTGCGGGAGCGAGGTTATGCGGAAATCGTTCCCGTGGCGGGCCGTTATCACATTGATGAACAGGAAGGTTTAGTCTTAATTACAGAATACGAAACTATGACCTCGATCGAGCGTTTTTGGTTTGCCGATGCCGATTTACGTCTCCGCACTAGCACAGTTCAACGTTTTGGCGGTTTTAATACGGCCACTTTCTGTGCTGAATCCCGCAATCAGTCATCGGAGTCAGTCTCTAGTGATTTCCCCGAACCATCATCCTATTCGATTAGTGGCTGGTAAATTCAGTTATCAGTTATCAGTCATCAGTCATCAGTCATCAGTCATCAGTTTTTTCTCCCATCTCCCCGCTCCCCGCTCCGGCGCTCCCATCTCCGGCGCTCCCCTGCTCCGGCGCTCCCATCTCCCCGGATGGTAGGCAAGTTTTCTTAACAATTGTAAGAATTTTTAATATTTCTTTTCTAGTTGACACCTACTCCCTTATCATTAGGAGGAAAGTTTTTTAAGCATTTCTAAGGATACGGAGGTTTACCCTTGGCCATTCCTCTTTTAAATTACGCCCCCAAGTCCCAAAACGTGCGGGTAGCTGGTTATGATGTCGGTGGAGACGAAAAACCGAGAGTTTACACGACGGAAAATGTCCTCTCCCCTACCGACCTGGACGATTTAATCGAAGCCGCTTACCGTCAGATTTTCTTCCATGCCTTCAAATGGGATCGGGAACCCTTCCTCGAATCCCAGTTACGCAATGGACAATTATCGGTGCGGGATTTCATTCGTGGTTTACTGTTATCGAAAACCTTCTATAACAGCTTCTACGAGAAAAACAGCAACTATCGCTTTGTCGAACAGGTAGTACAAAGAGTCCTCGGTCGCGATGTCTATAGCGAAAGAGAAAAAATTGCTTGGTCGATTGTCGTTGCCACCAAAGGGATTCAAGGTTTTGTTGATCAACTTCTCAACAGTGACGAGTATCTGCAAAGCTTTGGTTATGATACCGTTCCCTACCAACGTCGTCGCACCCTGGCCAGCCGCGAAATTGGTGAACGTCCATTCAACATCACCTCGCCTCGCTACGATGGCTACTATCGTGGTATTTTGGGCTTCCCTCAAATCGTTTGGCAGAATGCTGTCCGTCGCTATGTTCCCCAAGAGCAAAAACCCAAAGCTGGCGATCCTTCCAGCTTCTTGGCTATGGCCCGGGGTCTCGGTAGCGCCAAAGGCAATCCTGTACCAAGAGTCTCCGCTATGAATATTAACATCGAGGCTTCTGTACCCCGTCGTTAATTTTTAGCTAAACCTGCCAGGGAGAGTCCCTAATTGGCAGAATGACCTGCGAACCATAATCAGGTTATTCTGTGAATTGGTGGCTCTCCCTATGGGGTTGCTCCTGAGATAATCCCCCCACCGAGGACGATTTCCCCTTCATAAATCACGGCTGCTTGGCCCGGGGTGATACTAAATTGTGGTTCATCGAAAACCAGCTTCACTTGATTATTTTCTAGGGGGATAACATTGACGGGAACAGCCGGAGAACGATAACGGACCTGTACTTGAGCGCGGATAGGGGTGGTGGGTTCAGCAATAGAAACCCAGTTCATCCGTCCGACAAGACAATCGGCACTAACGGCACTTTCGCGATTACCGACGATAACCCGATTCATGACGGGATCCAGTTTTACCACATAGAGGGGTTCGGCGGCGGCGATGCCGATGCCTTTGCGTTGTCCGATCGTATAATGATGGATGCCGCTATGTTTACCCAAAACTTTGCCATCGAGATCGACGATATCCCCCTCACTAACGGCGATATACTTATCCAAGAACGATCGCATAGTTCCGTGAGCTTCAATCAAGCACAAATCCTGACTATCGGGTTTATCTGCCGTTTTTAAGCCGAATTCCTGGGCAATTCTGCGGGTTTCTGCCTTGGTTTGTTCTCCCAAGGGAAATAAAGTCCCACGCAGTACATCTTGAGTTAGATCATAGAGAAAATAGGATTGATCTTTATTTTTATCAACGGCGCGCAGCAGTTGATAACGGTTATTTTCAGGAGAAAAACGAATTCTGGCGTAGTGACCGGTGGCAATAGTATCCGTTTCTAAGGTTTCCCTAGCATAATGGAGCATCGGGCTAAATTTTACCGCTTTATTGCACTGAGAACAGGGCAGCGGTGTGATTCCCGCTTCGTAACCGGAAACTAGATAATCAATAATTTCTTTTTGGAAAAGCTCGCGACTATCGACGATATGATGGGGAACCCCCAACTGTTCACAAATAAAGGCCGCATCTACCATTCCCTCGGAGCAGCACTGGCCTTTACCCTTCATTAACCACAGGGTCAAGCCAATAACATCATAACCTTGAGCGTGTAAGGCGGCAGCGGCGACAGAGCTATCTACTCCCCCCGATAGACCGACAACAACTTTTCCCATAAATCTTGTAATGATTTTTAACCAATATATTTTCTAGACTAGCATCTCCTACTTTAAAATTTGGACATGGTGTACCCAAATTTCGTGTGAGGACAAACCAGCATGATGAGAACAAACCTACTGTTTTTCTCGGCCTTATTTTGGTTAAAAGTCGGGATAATCGCTCAAGGAACGCTGCTGCTAAAAGCAGACTTATCTTTTGCCCAGAATGTTTATCCCGGTCGTCGTTTACCCCCACCGCCGGCGGTGAGACAACCAACTAAACGTTCAGACAGTCCCAGTGGTGCTAATTGTTCCCAATGTTCACCCTTAAATTTACCCCTCGTTAATTCTCCATCAGTTCGCCCCCCGGTGGCTGCTCCGGTTTCCGGTAATCAACCCCTGAGAGAATACGTTTTTCAAGCTCCCGCTACCGTGCGTCCTGCCGATGCTACGGTGATTAATAATAATAATCGTCAAACTGTCAATCCACCAACCCCTACACCGCAAAATCGCGCCAATAAACCCCCTTCTCCCCCACCACAGCAGCGGGTTATTGCGACTAATCAACTCTTTCGCGTTGAAGTTCAGAGTAATAGTACAGAAGCGTTGGCAAAAATTCAAGAAATTGAACCCCTCGCATTTATCCGCGCGGGAGAAAATGTTATTCAAGTGGGGTTATTTCAGCAACAATACCAAGCAAAACAACGGGTACAAGAGTTAACTAAACAGGGTTTTAGCGCTCAGATTATTACCCTCAATAATTAGGGTTTGCTGAAAAAGTCTGTTGGTGGGGTGTAGGGTGTAGGGTGTAGGGTTTTATTCCCCCCCGTTCACTCCAATGGCTGACACTTTTTGATAGCAAAAAAGTCTAAAAGTTTTATCCAACAAGGTTTTCACATTTATTCAGCAAACCCTAATTAGGCAATAATTCTCTAGGATTTCAGCTAATCTCGATCGAATCTCTTGCCTCTTGCCTATCCTAACCAAAAAGTTAATTTTACCCTATTAAGTAGTCGGACATAAATTCTGTTGTCTATCTTAAGAAATGTAAATTGCCGCAATTCTTACTGACTACTGACTACTGACTCCTGACTCCTGACTCCTTACCCCACAGTTAACTTTACTTTTGTCCAACTACTTACTTAGCACACAGAGTTAATTTTGTCAAGCAAAATTCTGACCGCATCGATCATGACATCCGGTTGATCCATCCAGACAAAATGACCACTTTTATCCGCTTGTATTTCCATAAAATCTTTGGATAACTTGCCTAATTCTAGGTGCATCTCCTCCCGGAGTTGGTTGGCACTTTTGAGGGGAATAAAGCGAGTCCAAAGGGAAGGTTTAAAAAAAGAATTAGCTTTAATACTAACTATCGGTAAATTACCGAAATTGTTAGCCTCACTTACCTGACGAGCGCTTTGGTCGAGATTAAGCATTTCTCGACTCATCGTCATCCAGTGTTTAGCGCGACAGAAAGAACGCTTAACTCGATGACGAGAATCTGGGGAAAAGCGACGCAATTCTGGTTTTAATAATTCAAAAACTCCCAGAACTCTCAGAACTCGGATAATGCCTAAAATTGATCCGATAATCGACATCAAAAATCCCGAGATGAAAAATAATTTTAATGCCTTTAATGCTGGCGACATTTTCAGCATTCCTTTCTCGTGTAAACCATCAGTGAGTACCAAACCTACTACTTTTTCTGGGAAGAGATGGGCATATAGTCGAACATTATAACTGCCAAAAGAATCACCAACTAAAATATAAGGTGGTTCTATTTGTGCTTGGGTGAGTAATTGATCTAATTCCTGAACAATTTGGTAGCTAGTCCGGGGATAGGGACTAGAATCGCTCCAACCATAACCGGCTCGATCATAAATACAAACCCTAGCTAATTGTGACAATTCTTCTAGCAAAAAATATCCCTCAATTCCCCCTAAACTATGGTCAATAATAATAGTGGGACTAGCCTCTCCCGCTAGACAAAAATGTAGGCGATATTTACCCAGATTAATCAAATTACCCAGAGGTGCTTTTTGTTCTTCTAACCAAACAGATAACGTCTGATAAACTGTCGTCGCTACTAGGATAATTACCCGAATTGATAAAGACATAACTAGACCTCTTGTAAAAATCAAAAATTCTCGTGGTTGCTGGAGCATTAAGAATGATTAAGTAGCTGGTTATAATTAAATTAAAAATGAATTTTAGGTTCGATCCCCCCTGCCTCCCTTGATAAGGGGGGTGTCTGACAACTTTTAACACCTACCTACTTAATCATCAATTAAATGGTCGATTTAGCCGTGATTAAAAGAGAGCGCCAGCATTGCAGGCAAAATATAATACAAATGAACGTTTGATCCGATGATTTTGAGCCAAGTATTTCTAGTCAATTAAGCATAAATACTTAAAACGCCCTTAAATGCGAGCTGCTACGCAGTGCCTTCGGCATCGCATGAAGCTAAGAAAAAGCGCTTAATAAGTTGTTAAATTTCGGGAACAACATTAGCAGTATGCTGAAAATTGGCGAAGACTATTAAGATCATAGACCGAGTTTAATCTTATGCTAGAGAAAATACTATACGCTGATTCCGGCGCAGGTCAAACCCAAGAAATGCTACAAGCATTGATGGATCTCCCCGCTATCCGGAAAGCGTCGATTACCATTCTCCGGGTTGTTCCCCCTCAGATTACCACCGAAGCTCTGGCCAGTAAATGGGAGGAAGGAACCCAAATGCTGACTAAAATCCTGCAAGAAGTCAAAATTGAACCCAGCAAAGTCTCCACGATTCTGCGCCAAGGAGATCCCAAAGATACCGTCTGTCAAGTTGCTGACGAAATCGGGGCCGATTTGATCCTGATGGGTTCCCGAGGACTGAAGCGACTGGAGGCAATTCTAGAAAATTCCGTCAGTCAATACGTCTTTCAACTGACTAATCACCCGATGTTATTGGTAAAAGACGATATTTACGTCAAAAAAATCAAAAAGGTGATGGTAGCTCTCGATAAGTCTAGCTCGGCTGATTTAGCTCTCGATCTGGCTATTTATCTCCTGCGAGACTATCCTTCAGCAGAGTTAATTCTGGCCCGCGTCAACCCCGACTTAAAACCAGAATTTGCCCCCACTTCCCCCAAAGAAATGGAAGAAAACCCAATTTTAGGGCCAGCAGTAGCAAAAGTGAAACGGATGAATATACCCTATCGCTGCGTGGTGACGGGGGGTAAACCGGGGGAACAACTCTGCAAACTCGTCGATGATTATAATGTGGATCTCTTACTGTTGGGGTCGCCGGATCGCCGTCCTTCCGTGGCTAAGAGTTTACCAGATCTCGATCGCCTTCTCGGTACTTCCCTCTCGGATTATGTGCGGGTTAATGTCAATTGTCCCGTCCTTTTAGCCAGAAAAGAAGGGATTTAGCCCCTATTGGGTGTAGGCAGGTAAGTCTTGACTCATTTGATTTAAGTTGCTGGCAATGGCTTTCATCGTCATAAAAGCCGAGCTAAAGGCGATTAGCTCATTTAAGGGATAACTTCGACTCTCAACCCCCAAGCTCAGTAACTGCTTCTCAAGAGATTCAATTTCTTCGATGAGCAATCCTAACTTTGGTGGGTTGAGAATTACTTGGGCAGCGATCGCAGTCTGTTGTGCGATCGCTAAAATCATCAGCCATTTTTACTTCTTTGGTGAGGACGGTGGGCAGGCGTTTGGAGCGTTTTGCCCGTAAATATGCACCGATATTTTCCAGTTCAATTTTCAGAACTTCTCGATAAAGAAAGAGGATGGCGTTGAGGGCTTGGTTTTGGGTGGCGGCGGCAACGTTTTTATCAACGGCAAGATGGGTCAAAAAGGCTCTAATTTCTTCACCCCCCATTTCACGGGGATGTTTTTTCTGATGGAAGAGCAGATAACGCTTAATCCAGTCCAGATATGTTTGTTCGGTGCGGTAGGAGTAACGCGGTAGGGCGGATCGTCTCTCGCACTACGTCTAGGAGTTTTCGGGGTGGGGGAGGGTTCATCACAGAGTAGGCTAATCGGCATAACACGCTTATCGTAATATTATACGGAAAACTTCTCGCGATCACTCCATTTGAGCGTAATATACGGAAAGATTCTTAAAAAAATGCGTATTTGGCGTGACATACGGAAAATTTCCGCATAATATATAGTTATGTTTCAATAGAGGGAGTGACCCCAGAATCTTGGAATGACTAAAGTTCTCATTGACAATGCAACTATCTCCAGTGTCCAAAGAGCGTTAGGCAAAGCTCCCTTAAAAGAGCCTGCACTTTTGGATATTGAGCATGTTGCCTTATCCAGGTTCAGTGAGGCTGTCTTGCTCAGTGACGGTGTAATTATTCCGGACAACTACAAGGCTGAGCTGACTGCAAGTAGGAAAGCCCTAATTAGCGACGACCTTTTTCATTTTCAAGAGTTGAAAGGAAATGAGGACGCTGAAATTGTTGAGATTTGTAATTCCCTACTAGGAATCTGGCGGGAAGCATTCCATGCAGGCTCTGAGCGTTCTCTCTTTTCTGAATATTTCTCGCAAGTCAAGGCGTTTAGCAACTTTATCTGGGAACATGCAAGTTCAGAATTCTTTCTAGTTTTTCGTGCTCATGGAATTAATAAGGAAAACCCGTTAATTGAAGCAGTTTTAGCTAGTCCTGCAAATGAAGGACTAGGTTCAGAATTACAGATAATAGGTACTGACGGTAATGTAGTTGCATGGGATAAGCTTTCAAGACCTGTGCAACGGATGCTTTCTGTGATGGGGTGGTTGGGGCATCAATACATTTGGTATCAAATTTTCTCAGCTCAATATGATTGCTCTTATTTACCTCACCCACTGAGGGACTTCTTTGCCTATGATTTTCTAAATCGTGTCGATAAAGGGGCTCGAAGTAAGTCTGCTTTTGCCAGTGCTTTTGCTGATGAAATAGGCAAATTCCAAGGCAGGTTAAAAAATTCTCTTGAAGCACTTGGACAATTGGAGTCAGCAATCAATATAAACCTTCCTGGATTCCTTCCACTTCTGATTTGTGAGAGTTCTAGTGGAAATGATTTTCTTCCAGTACTGCATCAAATGAGGCAAGAGCCTGAAGTAACTGAATTGAGGGAGATGTTAAAAGACATTCAGCAGTCGATTGAGAAGGGCGATTATAAACCTTTAGCGAAAATGAAAAGAGAAATTGAGGCTATTGGTAAAAATATTCTTATTGAAAAGGGATTAGAGGATCGTTTTCTTAAAATTACTCCACCTACTACCATGCTTGGAATCAAAGTTGAAGGTGATGACTCATCAATTAAGCTTCGTATTCCTTCAGCTCTATACAAGCAGTATTTTGTTGGCAGAAGATATCGATCTTTTGTAAAACGAGTAATGGAAGAACTGGCAGTTCCTGCCCAATATGGCGACCTCAAAACAAAGTTAAATAGTTATGCCTGGATTGAAGAGGATAAATTCTCTAAATTCTATCTAAAACAAGATAGGTTCCCATCTAAGTTTCATAAGCCCTTTACCACAGCCAGTTTAGAGCCTTCTCAAGTGGAGAAACATAACAACCCTGGTGCAGCGGATTGACCGAAGCCGCTTGAGTCAGATGCAAAGGTATCGGCAACCGCTGACCAGAACCGTTAGATTGAGAAAAATCGTCTTCAAGTGCGATCGCCTCGCCCGTAGGTTGGGTTGACGCAAGGAAACCCAACATCAATCAACTCATAACAGTGCGATCGCCGATCTTGTAGGGTGCGTTAATGAAATGTAACGGTGCGATCTACGTCATTCTACTATAGTAAAAGGATTTTATTGCTATGCTAGAGATTAAGTGTCAGCAGTTATCATAGATAGGCGGTTCATATCGTGGACATTGTAATTGAGTCAACGAGCGGATTTGAAAAGGATCTTGACCAACTGGGCAAAGACGACAAAGCTATAACAGTCAAAAAAATCAATGATTGTGCCAGTCTATTCCCAACTCAAAAAAAGCACGTTTATCGTAAGCTTCATCGCTTCCCTCTGTTATCAGGACTAAATGGATATGAATCTTCTCTGTACACGTTGAAGGTTTCGCAAAAGCTAAGGGTGATTTTAGCGATCGACGAAGATCCTATTTTTGGACAAGTTATATTTACCCTTTTTCGAGTAGTGAAGTGTGATGACCTTGCCAAAACATATCAAAGCATTGCAAAGTCTCTGTACCAAGAAATATCCCATCATCATGATCGAGAAATAGCTCAACTCTCATAATTTTTTTATGGTACAAACTCCGCCGATTCAAAAATGAAACGCATCAGGTACAATCAGCTAATACCGCTGCCCCGGACTGGAGCGACTACAATAGAAGGGTAACCCTAGCTTCACGAGTATATGGTTTCATCAAAATTAATCTCGACATTAAGAGAACTGAGCCGCTCAGACAAGTTTTACATTATGCAGTTTCTGATCTCTGAGCTAGCCCAGCAGGAAACCGAGCTAATTAAGCCTGAACAAGCTTATCCAGTATGGTCTCCCTATGGCGCGGATGAGGCTGCGGATACAATGTTAAAAGCGCTACAGGCTACCAAAGCTCAAAACCATGCCTAACACCGAGCGGTATCCATTTCTTGCTGGCGATGCCACTTTAGGTGAAGCTAGTTTTCGCCCCTACTTGCCATTCACCCTGGTTCATCAACAGGTTTCTATTGCAGCATCCGGACTGCTGGACACTGGTGCAAGTGTTAATGTGCTGCCGTATTCAACAGGGGTCGAGCTTGGGTACAATTGGGAACGACAAACAACAGCACTGAGTTTGACAGGAAATTTGGCTCAGTACGAGGCGCGTGTCGTGCTTGCCCAAGCCGTCGTTGGGCAGTTTGAGCCTATTCAACTGGTTTTTGCTTGGACACAGGCTACAAATGTTCCGCTCATTCTGGGGCAGGTGAATTTTTTTATGGAGTTCGATGTTTGTTTCTACCGTTCACAGCTAGAGTTTGCAGTTAGCCCTAAAGTTAGCCCTAAAGCTCTTTTGGAGTAGGTTGTTGATGTTCTTGCCAGCCACCTAACACTGCGTGGCAGCGGACGAAAGCTGCTGGTGCTGAGTTAGAGGTTATCTGCCGCCGCTGCACTTCACCGTTAGACAGCCGCAAAAACTTATTGAACAGACATAGGAGAGAAACTCATGAGTTCAAGCTGAGCAACAAGAACCACATCATGTCCAGCATCAATTAGAAATCTCGCAGTGATTGCGTAAACGTCTTGATCGAGAAGAAATTTTATTATTAAGCCGACACGATTTTAATGTCTTCAGCCGCTACTAAAGCGATAGCATATTGCAGACAAGCACGAATGTCTTCAATTTGTAAATCAGGGTAATAATCCCGAATAATTATACTGAAAGAGAGTCCCTCATTTAGCAACTCAAGAACACTCTGCACAGTGATGCGCGTCCCTTCTATGCAGGGCTTCCCAAAATGAATTTGAGGGTTAACAGAAATTTTATACATTGTTGTCACCTAGTCGTAAGATGCCCTTATTTTAGATCACATTGCACAAAAACAGCCGTATAACAAGTCGCTGCACCGGAACGCCGTCACTTGGTTGAGTGCGATGCCGAAGGCACTGCGTAGCAGCACGCCGATCTTGTAGGGTGCGTTAATCAAATGTAACGGTGCGATTCGTTTCTAGGGGAATAAATAGCCTAGAGTAGCCTGTAGGTTGAACTTCGGCCGTGAGCTTTTGCCGAACGGTTGACGCAAGGAAACCCAACCATATCAAGTTTGCTGTGAGGTTCCGCTGTTGCTACAATTTGATCCCACATCCATAATTCTATCAAGCTAAAATGGAGTGCTATCTAGAAGGAACTTATGATGAAATACAAAATTGTCCTTTATCGTTCTGAAGAAGGAATTACTGTTGGCGTTCCTGCACTCCCCGGTTGTTGGTCCGAGGGAGATACTGAGGAAGAGGCATTAACCAATATCCAAGATGCAATTCGTGAGCATCTTGCAGCCTTAGAAGAACGCTTGCAAGATGGGGAAATTCGTGAAATTGAAATGCAGGTGTAACTATGCCTAGAATTCCTGGCGTAAATCACCTAGATGCAGTACGAGCCTTGGAGAAGGTAGGCTTTCGGATCATTCGCCAAGGCAAACATATCATCTTGACATCCTCGCCGCCGTAAAACGGACGGCGATTCCCAAACCTCACGATTTGGGTTTCTGCTTCTTTCCCGAAGGATTTTTCGCACCTGCCTTAACAGATTTACTCTGTTCTGGTCTTATGGTCGCTCTACAGACTGACACCGCAAGCCCTGCGGCCAAAATATTTTTACTGGCGTTAATATCTCGGTCATGGTGAGTCCCACAGTCTGGACAGTCCCATTCTCGAACATTTAACGGCATTTTCTCAGCAATATACCCGCAATTACTACACCTTTTAGAGCTAGGAAACCATCTATCTATTTCGATGTAGTTTCTCCCATACCAACGGCATTTATAGGCTAATTGTCGAGTGATTTTTCCCCAACTAACGTCAGATATTGCCTGAGATAATTTCGGGTTTTTGACCATATTCTTGATGGCTAAATTCTCAACTACAATCGTTTGGTTTTCACGAACTAATTGAGTGGTTAGCTTGTGTAAATGGTCTTTTCTACTATCGGTGATTTGAGCGTGAATTCTGGCTACTTTGATTTTTGCCTTTTCTCGATTCTTTGAGTCTTTCTGTTTTCTAGACAGATTTTTTTGCGCCTTTCGCAGTCTCCGATAATGTTTCTTAAAATGCTTAGGATTAGATACCTTGTCTCCATCGCTGGTAATCACAAGGCTACTAATTCCTAAGTCAATTCCGATGGCTTTATCTGTTACTGGTAGAGGCTTAATCGTTGGGTCATCAAATCTAATTGAAATATGCCAACGTCCTGAGGGATGTAATCTGACTGTTACTGTGCTTGGTTCACAGCTTTCTGGTATTTGTCTTGACCATCGAATAGGTAAAGGTTCTGTGCATTTGGCTAAATAGATTTGTTTGTCTTTAAATTTAAAGGCTGATTTGGTAAATTCGGCACTTCCTCCCTGATGTTTTTTCTTAAAGTTAGGATACTTAGTACGACCAGCAAAGAAATTAGTGAAAGCTGTTTGTAGGTGTCTTAACCCTTGTTGTAAAGGTACACAGCTAACTTCGTTTAAAAAGTCTAATTCTTCTTGTTTTTTCCAATCGGTCAACATTGAAGAAGTTTGAGCGTAGCCTACTCTTTCTTGCTTTTCGTACCAAGCTTGTGTTCGTTCGTGGAGAGCTTTGTTGTAAACTAATCTTACACAGCCCAATGTGCGCCGCAATAGCGACTCTTGTGTTGGTGTGGGGTAAAATCGGAACGAGTAGGCTTTTTCCATGTCTCACATTCTAGCATATATTTTGTAAACGATGCTCATATTTAACAGTAAAGCCGTCGTAGAACGACGGGGTTTCAGACCCAAATTTTCGATGAGTGATGGGGTGCGTCAAGTTGCTCTTCCAAGGCACAATCCAATTAAGGCATTTACAATGGGTGGAATTGTTCAAGATGCTGGTTTGACAGTCGCAGAATTTCGTAAACTATTATGAGTGCGATGCCGAAGGCACTGCGTAGCAGCACGCCGATCTTGTAGGGTGCGTTACGGCGAATTATTAATTTTAGTTTTTTGACTAAATTGATAGCCGCCTAACGCACCCTACACTCTGAATATACGGCCCTGAGAGCAGAAATCCTTCAGGCTGATAATATTTGCCTATTACCTATTGGGTGTAGGCAGGTAAGTCTTGACTCATTTGATTTAAGTTGCTGGCAATGGCTTTCATCGTCATAAAAGCCGAGCTAAACGCGATTAGTTCATTTAAGGGATAACTTCGACTCTCAACCCGCAAGCTCAGTAATTGCTTCTCAAGAGATTCAATTTCTTCGATGAGCAATCCTAACTTTGGTGGGTTGAGAATTACCTGGGCAGCGATCGCCTCAGCAATTTCATCAAAAGCGATCGCAGTTTGTTGTGCGATCGCTTGTAATTCACGTAAAAACTTTTGTCGTATCGGTTCAGGAAGCGGTTGCTGTAGCACATCTTGTAAAGCATCCAGTTGAGCCCAGAGTTTTTGTTCGTAGCCGATAGAAAAATTCCAAAAATTTTGGTGTTTGGTTGCTAAAACTGTGGAAATTTGTTCGAGACTGGCAATCTTAACCGAGGCTGGATGTTGGGCGATCGCCACTGTGATTGCCTGCTTCAGTTGGGCGATATCTGAGGGTGGTATCGTATCCTGAAAATAGCCTGACAGCAGTTTTTGATATAGCTGTCCCATTTTCTTAAAAGTCACAGAAAAATCTGTTTCCAGTTGGTTTGTAGCCGATTTTGTCATAAATACAGTGGTCAGCAACACCCCCAGAAACGCGCCTACGGGAACTGAAATTAGTGCAGCCCAAATTCCTTGCTCGAAAAAAGGAAAAATATCCTTCCCGATGGCATCGGCTGCTACAATCGCACCGATGCGAGCGATCGGCGTAAACCCCAGCCAAGCACAACTGAAGTAGGCGAAAAAATAAGCCAGACTGCTACTAAAAGGATTATAACCAAAGGACTTGACCAACAGGTAAATACAGAGAATCGTCAAACTCAAGGAAACAGTGGCCGCCCAACCGATTGCGATCGCTCGACCCCGTGTCGGTTGAATGACAGTGACCACTGCACCTACTATCACAATATCTGCCACTTTTTCGTAAGCAGAAGGATAGGGAAACTCGATGTGACGAATAATAGCCAGTAACAAACCAATAACCAGGCCAAGACTGACAATTTCTCTCAGGCGTTTTAGGGGTATAGGGGCCCATTTAGGAAAGGTAATCAGTTGTCTTCGCCTGAAAGTTGCAGCTACTTTGGTTTTATCGATTATCCTGCCTCCTAATCCCTCGCATTGTTGGATAAATCGAGATACAAGTTGAATAAATTGATAAAACTGTAGTGATTCTTGAACATCATACCGATCAATCTCTCCACTTGTTCGGAGATTATCAAGTTTACCCCCAATATTCGCTAAATCTTCTTCTAATTCTCTGAGGTAAGGGGTAGCTAAGATTTTTTTGGCGTTACTTAGATCCCTCAAGCTATCAAAGCTGTCGGTAAGATGAGTCGCCAATTGGTGAAATTCATCCCTGAACTGATGCACTAAATTTTGTTCATGCTTTTCGCCTTTAAAAGCCATCAGATCAGCTAATTGTCGAGTCAATTGGTTCTGAATTGCCAAGATTTCACTCCAATTTTCTGCCACCAATATCTCACTACCGAATTCATGGGTTGCTTTTGTGAGCGTTGAAAGGCTAGTTTGTGTTGATTTTTTAATCTGATTGAGTAAATTAAGCTCGTTCTGCTCAATAGAAAGAGGATAATCCCGCTCGTCGCCATCAGTTTTTAGGTAGCGATCGAGGATTTTTTGGAACAAGTGCGGTATATCTTGAAGGATTCCCATCAAGTTCCGGTTGAGATCGGATCGAGTATTCTGGGGCCAAAATAGTAAGGCCACAGCAATTCCCACAGCGATTCCGATCCAGTTATCGATGAGGCGCGATCGCAAATAGAGCCAGATATTTTGTTGTGCTGATGTTCCTACCACTCTCATGGCAATTAAAGCGCCCAGTAGTGTGGCTTGGGAATAAGCGGCTTGCCATCGGTAAGTTTCACAGATCAGGGCGGCTAAAATGTAGGTGAGAGAGGGAATGACAAAAAAACTTGAGCCTTGGATTCCGTAGGCGTTCACCAGGATAGCGGCAATGATTCCCCCCAAAGCACTTCCCCCCAAACGCCCCAAGCCTGCGGCGATCGCACCTCCCATCGATGGCTCAATCAGTACAGATACATACCCAAAGACAGGATAGACAAAGTTGTCTAATACATTTCCTCGGTGCCAAAAGAAACTCGTTAAGAGAGCAGCACCCAGGGAAAATTTCAATCCCTGTCTGATCATTAGCCCGTTTTTACTGTCCAAGGTATCTCTATATCCTTTTTCGACTTACTCATTGTTACCCATTAATCGCTCGCTCAATCCCATATAAAATCAGTGCCAAAAACGTCACCAACCAAAACCAAAGCTGAGGAGGCTCACTATGGATCAAGATGACTAAGACAAAGGCTGCGGCGATAATCCACCACTTAAACCACCAAGTCCACCATTGAGAACGTCTTTTCGGATTTTCCATATTAGGTTTAACCGTTTATTCTAGTCGTTGTTTCTTTCAGCTATTTACGATGCCGAAGGCACTGCGTAGCAGATCAATCGCATTTTGTGGTTAACGGTCGTACACCCCTGTAACCCAGCGAAAAGCAGGGGTTATATAACTCACTAAAGAACGCTCTTCTACCACAGCATGGACATCTGCGGTGGTCCCGTTGGTAATTCTTTGGGGCGCTCCCTTAGCTTGAGTCCAGTAAAAACCACTCGGTGTATTGCGATCAACCTTCAGCGCTAAAGTGGCTTTGATAACACTTGCATTGACGGGTATAGGCTTATCGCGATCGTCTTCATCCCTACCCAGAAACAGCTTGCTGGCGAGTTCATTACTTCCCACTATATTTGCCAGTTCTGCCACAGTTACCGGCTGCTGATCGACGGAAACGACCTTAGCGACGATACCCCCATAGCGTTCGCGATCATAGAGATCGGGAACGACTTCTACTTCCTGGCCCGGTTCTAATCGTTTGGCATCACCACTCTTAAACAAAGCTACCACGTTGGTCTTAGCCTTTAGATTAGAGACTTCTAACGTACCGATGCGCCCCCCCGGAGCCAGAACTTCCCCCGGATTAACAGATAAGTCTAAAATCTGGCCGTTGTACAGACTCACTACATTTTTGTTGGCTTGAATGGTGGTTTTTAACGTATTAATCTCTCGTTGCTGGTCAGCGATCGCATTGTAACGAAGAATATCACTGGCTGTATCTTGCAGGTCTATTTGCCGTTTTTCTGTGTTTAGTATATTATTCTGGGCCGTCAATGCGTTCATCTGCGCTCGCAGGCTTTCATCAACCCCCTTAAGGCGATCGAGTTCTATTTGGACGCGATTGATACTATTAGAAGCCTCTAGATTATTGAACTGAAATAAATAGGAGGGAAAATCTAGCTTGGCTACGGCTCCTTCTTCGATAAGTTTATCGTAGGCGGCTAGTCTTTCATCCGTTGAGTTCTGGAAATTTTTAAGGTATCGAGCATGGGAGAGGTAAGCCTCTCGCTGTTTTTGATTACTGGCTAATTGAACTTGAAGTGCTTTAATCTGAAGCTGATTGGCCTTTTGCTGGCGCTCTATTGAGGCTGCATTCAATTGACGACGACTGACTTCAATAGAGTCAACTCTTTTATCCTGCTGCTTGAGATCTGCTAGTCTATCCTTCTTATCCTTTAATTCTGTTTCTAATTCAGGAAACTCTAAAGTTGCCAGTAATTGCCCTTTTTTGACAGAATCTCCGGGTTGAATTAGGAGGGTTAACACCCGCCCACCTTGACGGGGTTCGATATTAACAATAGAACGAGGAATCAAAATAACCGCTCGTCCTTGAATAGGAGTTGGAATCTTGCCAACTATCGCCCAATAACTCAGTCCTCCGAGCAAAAGACCCACCGGCATTAAGCGGAGGATTATCTCCCCTAATCTTCCTGTTGGCTCCGAATATTTAAACGTTTTTTCTGAATCAATTTTAGGATCAATTCCCGTTTTTATTTGCTTATTATCCTGATGTTCTATCCTAGCCTGGGTTGTTTTCTTCGCACCCATATCTGGCTGCTGATGATTCTGATCAGACATAGATTCGGCTTGATTTTTTGCCATTGTAATGAATAAAAATCACTTAATTTGTAACATGATAAACATTCAGAGAATATTACTTTAGACTAGAAAAATCCCCTGAAAAAATCGCTCAAGCTATTTTTGACATAAGATAACTAGGCTACCTCGAAAGATTTACCGAAGGCTCAAACCTTTAAAATTTCCTGTAAGAAACCTAATAAAGTAGTACACTTGATGCGACCTAAAACAACCTAATAGGGATCAAGTGTTTGAGTCCAACACTCCGACCCGAGAGATAATCTATCGAAGGAGTTTACACCATTCCAGCTTTTAACTTACATAAGGCGTATAGTTCCATTGTAACCGTTCAGGGGGGGGATGTCAAGCCGCCAGTGGCATTGACTCCGTGGAAGAACTCTCCTGGGGTAGCAGAGAGAGCCACGGATACTACTCTCTCACAGTAGCGGCTCTTTTCTAAGTCTTTTTAGATTACCAGATTTTGTCCCCCCCTGAACGGTTATACTAAATCCAGTTATTAAAAACTGATTATTTATTCTCCGTTTTGCCTTTTGCATGAGTAGAAAACGGGTTTCTCCGAGAAACCCGTTTTCTGTGCGTTACTCAACGGATTTAGTATTACTTCAAGGGAGAAAAAGCGATCGGGCTATAATAGAGAAAATTTTATTTTAACTTGAGAAAATTCATTATGACAGCTACTATTGAAGACATTCGGGAAATACTAAAGGAATTAGCTCAATCCCAACAAGAGTTATCCCAATCCCAACAAGAGTTATCCCAAGCTCAAAAAGAGTTATCCGAAGCTCAAAAAGAGTTATCCCAAGCTCAAAAAGAAACGGATCAACAAATCAAGGAAACGGATAAACAAATTAACAGAGTTAGTCAGCAGATTGGGGAGTTAGGCAATCGTTTAGGAGAGTTTGTTGAGTGGCAAGTACGTCCTGCGGTGGTGCGTCTGTTTCAGGAGCGGGGTATTGATGTGCATGAGCAGAAACGTTGAATCCTGTAATAAAACTTTACATTGACAAGCATAATACTCCTATAACATCAAATTTTAAGTTGAATAGACAATCCTCCGGAACCAGTGTACATAGCTAATATGTTGACACATGAAACTCTGTAAATAGCGCAGTTTGTCTAATAAGCTTTTCCCAAATCCTTCTTC
>NZ_JADEXY010000059.1 GCF_015206885.1 Microcystis aeruginosa LEGE 91341
AATAAGGGGGGTGCCGATAGGCGGGGGGATCCGCCTTAATAAGGGGGGTGCCGATCCCCCCTTAGTCCCCCCTTAATAAGGGGGGCATCTAATAAATTTTAACGCCTACCTACTTAAGTTGTTACTTTAGAACTCGCTCTAATTGGATTATATACTTCAGCTGCCCTTGGCAAATCTCTCAAGGCAAGAGAAAAAGAGAAAAATCTCACTTATCCGACTAATTAGCCATTTTTCGACTCTCTTATTCTTTGTGTGATCTCGCGTAGCGAGCGCGTTGCGACCAGTTTAACTTACTATAGAAGCGATCAATCTTTGTGTCCTCTGTGTCTCTATGGTTCCTTCCACTCGCTCGCCAGCAGGACTGTATCTTAGAATACATTTTACCCACCAAACCTAAGAGAGCCATTTTTATAGTTATTATCGCCTCGATCTAGCTGAGGGACAATTCTTGATTTTTACCATAGGTATATAAAAAGGGAAAAAAAGGCGTGTAAAAGAACTAACATCTATAAATACAATCTATTTGTAAGAGGTTTACACGCCCGGACAGCTTTAAACATCCGCTTTCAATCTATAATCCCCCATTAGCGCCGATATAGATGTAATCTCGATCCTATTTTGACTATGATATGTATCAACAAATGCTGATGGGTTAGCACAGAACAGGGGGTGACAGTAGGGTAAATTGTTAATTTTTTTGCTAATTTAGCTACATTATCCGAAAAATGTCACACTAGAGGTAGGGGATCGTCAGCGATCGATCATCAGCTTTCAGCAATTTTTGACTATTTCCCCGGGGTATTGCTGGCAGCCAGTGGGAAAAAAGATTAACTTCAACCCTGACGTTATCTGCTATCGAGGAGGCTAATTCTATGGATAATACGGAAACAATCTCAGTCGATCGAGATACCAACAAACTCTATAATAAAATTCTCGTGGCTGTGGATTATCAAGATCCCACTCCAGAGGTGTTGAATGCGGCTATTCTCTTAGCGAAAACCTACGCTAGTGAGTTGCGAATTGTTTATAGTCTGTCTCAACCTTTGACTCCCTACACGGAAACTTTTATTTATGGTAATCTGATCGGTTATGGTGGCGGTTATCCCCCCGATATGATCGCCTTAGAACAACAAATCACCGAAGAAATGCAAGCGGAATTACAAGCTTGGTTAAACGGTTTAGTCGATCGAGCTAAGGAAGATAATATCACAGCCAAGGCTGATTATTATATCGGTGATCCGGGACAGAAAATTTGTCAAGTTGCCCAGCAAGAGGGGATAGATTTAATTATTGTTGGTCGTCACGGTCGATCGGGTTTATCTGAGTTAATCTTAGGTAGTGTCAGTAATTATGTGGTACATCATGCTCCCTGTTCAGTTTTGGTCATACACATCACTCATTAATTAGAAAGGGTTGAAATCCATTTTTTGCTGTCCATTGAATTGCACCATCTCTCCCAGTCCAGTAAGTCTTAATCCGGGCTTTTCTCAGTTGATTTCTGGCATTGCGGGAGAGATTATTAGTGACGGCGATCGCTGTTTGCGGTCGAATTGACTCTAACCATTGTTTATCTAGATTGCTTCCCTGCCATAATAACACTAGGGGGCTGAGTTTTTGGGATAAATTAACGGGATTTTTCGGGTTGATAATCCATAGCCAAGCTTGATTTTTTACTTGAAATTGAAATAAATTTTTCTCGATCAATTGTCCAGTAATTTCGCCGAGATTAAATTTTTCTAATTGGGATAAAGTAATAGTTTTTTGAATCGGTATGCTCTCACTAATAGTTGAGAATTGCGCCGAATTATTGACGGTTATTGCTCCTTGTATTTGATTAATTCCCTCCTGTCGCAAAAAAGGCAAAACTGTATAACGTGCTGTTGCCGGTTCCTCCCCATTAATTAAGAGAGTATTTCCTCGATTTTGAATAATTATTACTGGTTGCGATTTGGTGGCTAAAACTGTCACCTGAGTTAAAGTCAAATGTTGATAAATAATCGGTATTAAAATTAAAGTGAAGATAAATAAACAGACTAAATGCCACCGTTGACGAAACCAGAGATTAAAGCAGATTAAGGTAAGGCAAATATAAATAATTAACATCACTCCTAAGGATAATTTACCTGTGGAGTAGGTACTAAAAGGAAGCAGACTAAAAAAGTTGGTAATTTGCAGTAATAACTTTAGAGGATAATAGAGAATACTAGCACCGATACTGCCTAAAGGGGGATAAATTAAGCCTAAAAAAGCAGTAAAAACTCCTCCTAAACTAATTAGAGTAACTAGGGGAGTTGTGATAATATTAATGGGGATATTATAAAGAGCGATCGAGTTAAACGTAAACATTAATAAAGGCATAGTCCAGAGAGTGGCAGCTAGACTAATAGCTATAGGTTCAGCGATTAAATTAGGGAAATAGTCAATTTTATTTTTCAGTAAGGGAACGGTAATAATTAATCCCAAAGTCGCTAAAAAACTTAACTGAAATCCTAAATTCCAAATCCAGAGAGGTTGCCATAATAATAGAATTGTAGCCGCTAGTAACAGGGAGCCTAAACTATTAACTTGTCGATTATAAAGCAGACCGATTAATGCGCCAATTCCCATCAAAATCGCCCGCATAACTGAAGGTTGTAACCCTGTTAAAGTGCCGTAAATTATTAAGATAGTAACGGCAATAATAAACTGTTTTTTTGGGGATAAATTGCGAGTAACAGTTAAAACAAATCCCAACAAAATAGACACATGAAAGCCAGAAGCTGCTAAAATGTGAGCCAATCCAGTTTTAATAAATAAATCAGTGATTTTTGCTGGTAAATTAACCGCTTGTCGTCCGAGAGTAATCGAACTTAATAAAGTGCCTTTTTCTTGGCCTAGTCCTTGAATTTGTGCCTCAACAATGCGCTGACGAATCTGCCAAACTCCCCAATTTGGTGACTTTTTATCGATAATTATTTCCCCTTTTAAACCAGCAAAAGCACCCTGACGCGCTAGATAATTAGCAAAGTCAAAAGCATTGGGATTATTGGCACGACGGGGACGATAAAGTAATCCTTTAACTGTTATTTCTTGTCCGGGATAAACCTGATTTTTTGCTAGATTGGGTAGAGTAACGTAGAGTTTACCTGTGGATTTTTCCTTTGGTAAATTCTTGAGGCTAACTTCTTTTACTTCTAACCAAAATTGTAAATTTTCTCGGCGATTGAGACGAATTTCTGATACAATATTGCCCGTGATTTTAATAGAGTTAACTACATTATTTTTTAAAAGATGACTGATATCGTTTGCGCTGGGGTAAGGAGTGCGAATTTCTAGATAAACAACGGCAAATATAGCTATTAATCCCGCTATCAGCAAAATTTTTTTCGGGGGACTTTGCCACCAAAAACGACGGATAAAAGTTGTGGTTAACAAGGTAATTAGACTAATAATAATAATTCTAATTACCACTTCTTGCCATCGGTTTAACTGGGGACTAAAATCTAGCAGACCTGTAGATAATAATCCCAGAATATAGGCTAAACTAAAAATAACGCTATTGGGGCGATTCATAGAAATTTTTGTCAAATAATTTCAGAATTAGGGAGCATTATTTTTACCTAAGTATCAGCGAAAATCGAGATTAAAAAGTAACTTAGCATAAACACTATGGGGATCGTTAAATGTAGGTAACTTTAATAATTCCTGCTGAAAATTTTGCCATTCCTGCGTCAAAGGATGATTATTTTTAGTGAGAGGAGGAAGATAGGTTTGCAAGAAATTAGAGAGAAGTTCTTCTTGCCAACTTTGCGATCGAGGATATTCTTTAAGACTCCAATCATCCCCTAATTTAGCTGTTTTGGCCGCATATTGTACTGCCACTTCTAGACCACCAATTTGATCAACTAAACCAATTTTAACCGCATCTTTTCCCGTCCAGACACGACCTTGGGCCACAGTTCTAACCTTGTCTGGGGATAATTTTCGCCCCTTGGCCACCGTCTCGATAAATAAATCATAGAACTGATTAACTGCCGCTTGATAAATTTCTAATTCTTGGGGATTCTTCGGTCTGGTAATAGTAGATATATCGGCTAATTCTCCAGTTTTCACCGTATCCCAATCGATGCCATTATTATTAGCAATCTTCTGGATATTTAACAATAATCCAAACACACCGATGGAACCAGTAATCGTATCATTATCGGCAAAAATTCTTTGACCTCCCATGGCGATCCAATAACCCCCAGAAGCTGCCACATCACCCATAGAAATAATTACTGGTTTTTTCGCATCTAAACGCTTAATTTCCCGCAGAATTACCTCAGAAGCGGTGGCACTTCCCCCCGGACTATTAATCCGCAAAACTACCGCTTTCACCTCCTCCTTCCCTTGTAATTTTCGCAGTTCCTTCGCCAATTTATCCCCACCGATTTCGCCTCTATTTCCCTGACCTTCTACTATTGTCCCTTCTGCATAAACTATCGCTATTTGATTGCTACTATCTTCCTCCTCATCGAGAGAACTAGCATAATTAGCTAAAGAAATTTGCGAAAAGGAGCTAGAATTTCCCTCATCATTAGTTTTATTTTTTGCTTCTCCTGTCAACTCTTTAGCCAAAACAATGACTCGATCTAAATAGGCCACTTCATCAACAAAACCCGCCTCTTTTGCCGTGGTTGCTTCCAGAATACCTTGAGTATCAGAAATAGTTTGCACCTGTTGGAGGGTTAAATTGCGACTTTTGGCCACCGTGGAACTATAATTAGACCAAATTGTATCGAGTAGGGTTTGCAGCTGCTGACGATTCTGGACACTTAAATCCTGACGCGTATAGGGTTCCACTGCACCTTTAAAAGAACCCACTTTTACCACTTGTACCCCCACACCATACTTTTCTAGTGCATCGGCAAAAAAGGTTTGTTGACTACTTAAACCATTAATTTCCATTCTCCCCACGGGATTAATAATCACCTTTTCAGCAACGGAAGCGAGATAATATTCCTTTTCCGTCCATTCCATATCGTAGGCGATAATTTTTTTACCCGATTCGCGAAATTTTGCCAAAGCTTGCCGCACTTCCGTCAGGGTAGCATAGCCATATTCACCGATATTGTCGCGACCGTAGAGTAACAGACCGACAATATTATCATCAAGGGTGGCCTTTTCGATCGCCGCTATCACCTGTCGCAAATTTAAAGTGGTCGAACTCTCACTGGTCAAACTATCGGCTAAACTGGAACTAGGGGGAGCATCGCTGATATTGGTGGCCAAGTTAAAGACTAAGACCGATTTTTCCTTAACTGAGGAGCTATCGCTAGAAATAAGCAAGGAAAGCAGTAAAAATGCTAATCCTCCTACACCTAAGACCGAAAATGCCAATAATCCCAATAAAGTTCCCAAGCAACTAGCGAAAGTTTGTTTAAAAAACTGCCCCATCGGTTTTCATCTGCTACTAATTATCCTGTTTCCTATTGTAGGGATTCCCCGCCCAGAAAGAAGTTTTTTATTTGCAAACAAATGTACTAAAGACTTACTCTCGCTCTATTTTAAGGAGTATGATCAACCGGTCGCGGCACACTAACAGCTAATTGGTTTTTTTGTTTTGACTTTTCACTTTAACTACTTAATCTTATGCAGTTTATTGATCGCGCCGAAATAGAAGTGGAAGGGGGTAAGGGAGGTGATGGAATCGTCGCTTTCCGTCGGGAAAAATACGTCCCCGCCGGCGGTCCGGCCGGCGGTAATGGGGGAAAAGGTGGTTCGGTGATTTTTGTGGCGACTCAGAACCTGCAAACCCTGCTAGATTTCCAGTATAGTCGCTATTTTAAGGCCGATGACGGTAAACGGGGCGGTCCGAACAACTGCACCGGAGCCAACGGTAGCGATCGCATTATTAAAGTTCCCTGTGGTACAGTGGTTTACGATCTCGATAGCGAGGAAATTATCGGCGATTTGGTCACTCCCGAACAGACTTTAATCGTCGCTGCCGGGGGAAAAGGAGGATTAGGCAACCGCCACTTTTTAAGCAATAATAACCGCGCACCCGAACACGCTTTACCCGGTTTAGACGGAGAAAAACGCCATTTACGCCTAGAATTGAAGTTATTAGCGGAAGTAGGACTGATTGGGCTGCCCAATGCAGGAAAATCCACCCTAATCTCCGCCGTTTCCTCTGCTCGTCCCAAAATCGCCGATTATCCCTTTACGACTCTCATCCCTAACTTGGGAGTGGTACGCAAACCCACGGGAGACGGGACAGTATTCGCCGATATTCCTGGATTAATCGAGGGAGCGCACCGAGGAATCGGCCTAGGACACGAATTTTTGCGCCATATCGAACGCACACGCCTGTTAATTCATCTTGTCTCCTTGACAGCAGAAGACCCGATCGCCGATTATCAAATTATCCAAGGAGAATTAGCCGCCTACGGTCGAGGCTTAGAAAAGCGATCGCAAATACTGGTTTTCAACAAAATTGATGCTGTGGACGAGGAAACGATAGATAACTATCAAAAGCAGTTTGCTAAAATAACTAATGCCGAGATTTTGACTATTTCCGCCGTAACAGGAGCCGGATTAACCACTCTACTCGCCAAAGTTTGGCAGCAATTAGAGCAACTGGAGAGGGTCGAGGTTGAAACCCCTTCCCTGTTTTCCTAAAATCGCTCGTTAGTTGTTGAGCTGCCGGGGTGCGGGTGGTCGGCGATTGCTCGGTCTTCTTTCCGTACCTTCAAAGTTACCATTAGAACGACGGGTGCGGCGCTGTTCGCCTTCATTTTCGGCCGCATAGACTTCTAAATAAAGAGAACGACCCGCATTTGCGGCCGCCATTTCTAGGGTAGTTCTAATCGCCTGTAAATTGCGTCCTCCCCGGCCGTAAACTTTGCCTTTATCGGCATCATCGAAGGCTACACGCACCCAAAGACGTTCATTTTCCTTACAGCGCTCGATATCCAATCTCAGACTGGCCGGATCTTCCAAAAACGGCTCGATCATAAATTTCACCAGTTCGAGATAATTGGGGGTACTAGGCATTGATTTTCTCGAAAATTTTCTGTTTGGTGAGAATGCTGCGCACGGTGTCCGTCGGTTGCGCTCCTTGTTGTAAGCGTCGGATAATCCCTTCTTCATCCAGACGTACTTCATCGGTGCGGGGATTGTAGAATCCTAATTCCTCTAGGGGACGACCATCGCGACGACTGGTGCTAACGGCCGCAACGATACGATAACTGGCTTCGCGTTTTTTACCAAAGCGTTTTAGACGTAATTTGATCATGGTTACTCAGAAATTCTTCTTTCCGATTCTAACTCATCCCGACGGTATTTCCACAAGTGGCGATCAAGAAAACGGTCGGCAGCCATTGGCTATTATTGAAAATAACGCCGAAAACGAGGGTCTAAATGGTCTTTTTTGCGGCGATTACAGCATAAACAAAGGGTTTGCAGGTTACTAATGTCGTTACTGCCACCTAAAGCTAAGGGAATTATATGATCTATGGAAAGTTGGGCTAATTTTTCGGGTTTACCGCAACTCTGACATTGATAATTATCCCTTTGATAAACATATTTTCTCACTTCGATCGGAATCGGTATTCTCGGAGTTTTTGCCATGATAATTACAGCAGGAGACAGGACACAGTAGATTGCTTTAATTTATAGCGGTTCTCGCATCTGTGCGGCACACTTAAACCTTTGCTGATTAGGCTGTTCAGGATCGGGAATGTACCTCTTGTGAATCAGAAACGCTATATTTTCCTCATTACCTAATTAGGTTTTCAGGAATTGAAGTTAGTTTTTTCTGTATTTTCTCGCAACATTTGCCGAATTTCCTCTAGGGGTGATTCTGGTTCCAGTGGGCTATTTTCAGGAATAAATTCTAGGATAATTTTAATTTGACGAGTTTCGTTTAAATACTCAAATTCCTGATTTTGTAATTCCCGCAGAAATTCGCCATCATAATCTGGACGTTCAAGTGTTTTTTTAGGCAGTTTTTCTAAAACACTAGAAAAAGTACATTCTCCATAAATTTTAACTTTTCCTGTTCTCCAGTTTTTCTCACCCCGTATTAATAATTTACAATCCTTCCCTTCACTCGGATAATGAACCCATTCAATTTTATTAATTTGACCAAATAGAGAAGACATATCTTGCATATATGTTCGTAGTCTTCCATGGGAAGTATATTTGCCGATATAGTTCAACAAATCTGCTTGGATTTTTTCCCTAAATTTTCTCACTAAAATAACTTCTTGATTTTTTTTGAGATTTTCCTGTGATCTTAATCACTGAGAATTAAAATATTAATCTAGCTAAAGTAATAAGTGTGTTAGTTTTGGCTAACACACCTATAAAATTAAGATTAGATTTTTTACCCCTCTCTAACCGTAAACTTTCCCATAATACTCTTGATATTCTTTGGATAACAAAGGTTGCCACCAATCCCGATGATCGAGATACCATTGAATGGTTTTTCTTAATCCCCCCTCTACCGTTTCTTGAGGTTGCCAACCTAATTCGGTGCGAATTTTACTAGCATCAATAGCATACCGGCGATCATGTCCGAGGCGATCCTTGACAAAAGTAATTAAATTCTGAGCAGGTTTCACGGGTAAATCGGGAGCTAATTCATCCATTAATTCACATAACATCCTGACTAAATCGATATTTTTTACCTCATTATTTCCGCCAATATTATAGGTTTCTCCCGTTTTTCCCTTGTGAATAACTGTATCTAAAGCTTGACAATGATCCCGCACATATAACCAATCTCGAACATTTTGACCATCACCATAAACGGGTAAAGGTTTACCCAAAAGAATATTAATACACATCAAAGGAATTAATTTTTCAGGAAAATGATAGGAACCATAATTATTAGAGCAATTAGTAATAATTGTCGGCATTCCGTAGGTATGGAAATAAGCTCTCGCTAGATGATCACTCCCCGCTTTTGAGGCAGAATAGGGACTATTAGGAGCATAGGGAGTAGTTTCGGTAAAAGCTGGATCATCTACTCCTAAACTGCCATAAACCTCATCGGTGGAAACGTGCAGAAAACGATAGTTATCGGGTTGGTGATTACTTAACCAATGTTGCCGAAAACTTTCTAATAGAGTAAAAGTTCCCACCACATTAGTTTGCACAAAAGCTCCAGGACCAAGAATCGATCGATCCACATGGGATTCGGCGGCAAAATGGGCAACTGTATCGATATTTTCACTGGCAAATAATTCATCAACTAAAGCTCGATCGCAGATATCCCCTTGCAGAAAACGAAAATTCTTTCTATCTTTCAGTGTCGCTAAATTATTCAAATTACCCGCATAGGTAAGAGCATCGAGAACAATGACACGATCATCAGGATAATTCTCGCACCAATGATGAACAAAATTCGAGCCGATAAATCCTGCTCCACCAGTAATTACTATGCTTCTAGCTTGATTTTCTGTCGCCATGGCCACCTCTAGCAAAAGTTCGCTACTTATTTTAGGCCTTTTTGCTTCACACTTCTTCATCAAAAGTGATCTGATCGGAATGATAATCCGGCGGTTCAACGTGAATTAAAATTCTCACAGGGCTAAATTGTTGGCTTAATCTTGCTTCCACCGCTTCCGTGATTGCGTGAGCAGTTTCCACATCTTCAGCGCAGACAATTAGGTGCATTTCTATAAATACCTGTCTTCCCACCACTCCCCGAGACGCGATCGCATGACAATTAAGCACCCCCGGCACCTCCAGGACAATTTGATGAATCACTTCAGGAGCGATCGCCATTTCATCCACTAACAAAGGTAAATTTTCCTTGAGAACTTTCCAACCACTGCTAAACACCAAAAAAGCAACGGGAAAAGACAAAATCACATCTAACCATTGTAATTGGGGAATATTAGCCGTATTGCCCACCCAAACCCCAACTAAACCCAATAAAACCGTAATTGTCACCCACACATCACTCATGGTATGACGAGCATCGGCAATCAAAATCACACTACCGACACGCTGCCCCACGGATCTCTCATAATAGGTGACAAAAATATTCACCCCTAAAACGATAATTAATAGCCATAATTCCGGACCGGCAATCTCAACAGGTTTTCCTCCTTTGATAATACGCATGATCGCCCCTTGCAAGATTTCAAAACAGGCAATCCCCAAAAATGCGGCGATCGCTAAAGCTCCGATCGCTTCGTATTTCAGATGTCCGTAGGGATGATCTCGATCGGGATAGGGAGAGGAAAACCGCATCGCTACCAATCCCAAGACATTATTAGCACTATCGGTGACACTATGGAGAGCATCCGCTTGCAGACTCAAAGAACTAATTCTCAAACCCACCCCCGCTTTGATCGCCATAACCAACATATTCAGCAGCAGGGTGATCCAGAGAACTTTTTGGACGGTAGCCCGATTATCTTTTAAAACAGCCACAGGATTATCAGTTATCAGTTATCAGGTAAATTTCAGCTAAAACCCCAAAACCCCAACTATTTGATGGTTTAAAAACGCCAAAAATAAAGATTAAATTGCATAAAATCTGTAAATAGGCCATTTAATTGATTATTGATTCATTTTTAATTCTCCTGACTACTGGCTACTGACTGCTAACCCTAACAACAATTTTTGATTTTTACAAGACGTCTAGTCATCAACAATTGATCAACTCCCGAAATAATAGACTACCATCGGTCAAATTGAGCAGCGGATCGGCAGCCCGTTCAGGATGAGGCATCATTCCCAGCACATTTCCTGCTTTATTGGTAATTCCTGCAATATTATTTAACGAACCGTTGGGATTTCCTGACTCATTCACCTCTCCCGTGGGAGTACAGTAACGAAAGAGAATTTGTCCGTTATCCTCTAGAGATTTTAACGTATCTTCTGCGGCATAATAACGCCCTTCCCCGTGGGCAATGGGCAAATTAAGCACCTGTTGCGGTTGATAACCCCGCGTCCAAACAGATTGACTATTTTCCACTTTTACCGGCACTCGATCGCAGATAAAATGTAGATCGCGATTACGAATTAAGGCACCGGGTAGCAGCCCGATTTCCGTTAATACCTGAAAACCGTTACAGATGCCTAAAACTAATTTACCTTTTTCGGCTTCTTCTCGGACAGTTTTCATCGCTGGCGAAAATCGAGCGATCGCACCACAGCGCAAATAATCGCCGTAACTAAATCCCCCCGGCACCACAATCACATCCACATCCCCTAAATCCGTCTCTTGATGCCAAATATAGCGGGTGGGTTGCTGAAAAATCCCCTCCGTCACCGTCGCCACATCTCGATCGCAATTCGATCCGGGGAAAACAATAATCCCAAACTTCATAATTTTTAACTTGGTTAATTCATTGTGCAGAAAGCTCTCATCAGATGGGTGTTGGGGTATTGGGTGAATTTCCCATTTCCCCATTTCCCTATCCCCTAATCTCTATCCCCTATCTACTGACAATGCAAATCAAAGCGATAATTTTCAATCACAGGATTAGCCAATAGTTGATCGCACATTTGATCCAATTGTGCGCGGGCGCTGGTTTCGTCCGCTGCTGTCACAGTAAGCTCAATATACTTACCAATTCGCACCCCGGCCACAGTATCATAACCTAATTGCTTTAGTCCCGACTCTACCGCCGTACCCGCCGGATCGAGAACCGAAGGACGCAGGGTAACATAAATAAAGCACTGATAATTTTTTGACATAGAATTAATTTTGATCGCTGACCTTTTTGATATGAAATCCCAACGCACCCGATCGCAAGAGCGCATTATCCACTTACTCAAAACCTTAAATCGGGCAGTATCCGCTCAAGAATTGTTTGTGGAACTCCGTCAGCGTGACCAAAATATGGGGTTAGCCACTGTTTACCGCGCCCTAGAATCCCTAAAGCTACAGGGTGCAGTGCAGGTGAGAACCCTAGCCACAGGAGAATCCCTCTACAGTTCCGTTCAGCAGGATCAACACCATCTTACCTGTATTCATTGCGGTCGGTCTATCGTCTTTAATGAGTGTCCCGTTCATGAATTGGAAGAAAAACTCGAAAAATCCCACCAATTCAAGGTTTATTACCATACTCTCGAATTTTTTGGACTTTGCGATCACTGTCAACCCGGTTAAGTAGGGTTTGCGACAAAAAGTTTTTCCTGGGGGCAGGGTGTGGGCTGTGGGCTGTACTACATTTAAACTGCCCATCGGGGTAAAGCCAGTACAAATGCTCAGACTGGCAACTCCGACGCTCTCAACTACAAGGCCGTCTTACAGGGGTTAAACTGTTGTTTGTCCTTGGGCTGTTTTCAGGGGGATTAACTCCGGTTGACTGTATTGATGATGGCTGTTCAGGGGGGATAACAAGGGGAAAAAGGGCTGATGTAAACTAATTAATTGAGCGAGGGTTTTCTTGAGATGGGTACGGGGAACGATCGCATCGACAAACCCGTGTTTTAACAAGTATTCCGATGTTTGGAAACCTTCCGGCAATTTCTCGCGCAAAGTCTGTTCAATTACCCGCTTCCCGGCAAACCCGATGGTAGCCTTCGGTTCAGCGATAATAATATCTCCCAACATGGCAAAACTGGCCGTGACTCCCCCCGTGGTGGGATTAGTCAAGACGGGAATATAAAGTAACTTTGCTTCCCGGTGCCGGTTAAGAGCGCCAGAAATCTTGGCCATCTGCATTAAACTTAACATTCCCTCCTGCATTCTCGCCCCGCCGGAAGCGCAGATGATCACCAGGGGTAAACTTTCATCGGTAGCGCGTTCCGTCAAACGACAGAGTTTTTCCCCCACCACCGATCCCATGCTACCCCCCATAAAACGGAAGTCCATCACCCCTAAAGCGAAGGGTAAACCATCGATCGTCCCCATTCCCGTCTGGACAGCATCCGTCAGACCGGTTTTTTCTTGGGTTTCCCGCAGGCGATCGCTATAACTTTTCCGATCACGAAATTTGAGGGGATCCGTCGGTCGAATTTGTTCATCAAGGCAATTCCAAGTATTAGCATCCACTAACTGGCGAATTCTTTCTTCACTTTCCACCCGATTATGATGACCGCAATCGAGACACACCAGTTGATTAGCTAATAAATCCTTGGTATAGGCCAAAACGCCGCAATTGGGGCATTTTGTCCACAACCCATCGGCTATTTCTCGTTCCTGTTGTTGTTGAACCTTGGGTTCTGTTTTTTGGCGATTTGCAAACCAATCAAATAGAGACATAGTTTAAAATAAAGACAATTTATAGACTTTCTTCTAGAGGACTTAATAACAAAAGTGCTGTCCAGCGATCCTGGGGACGTACTTGTAGGGCGGCCTGATGACCCTGGCCGCAATAAATACCAAGGCCAATAGCGATAACGCGACTGGGGATGTCGTGAGCTTTGAGCATTTCCTGCAGCCAATCAGCTTCCCAACGACTGGGGGTTGTTCTAATGGTGATCCAAGACACGGAAGACTATTGTATCAAGATTTAATTACAGGATAACTTTTTTACAACAAAGGGAAAAAAATGGTTTGATAGGCTGAGATGATCTTATCACTCCAAAAGACACTCATTAGGGCGCCGAGGGCAAGAAGTGGGCCGAAGGGTATAGCTTGTCTTTTCCCCATTTTACCCATAAAAATGCCCGTCATACCGATTACCGCCCCGATAGCGCAGGCCAGAAAAGCGGTGACTAATAATGCTTGCCATCCTAACCAAGCACCGATCATGGCCGCTAATTTCGCGTCCCCTCCCCCCATGGCCTGTTGTCTGAGGGCAAAACTCCCCCCCCACCGGATCAGATCGAATAACCAGACTCCTAAAACCGCACTAGCGATCGCTGAAAAGAGATAGATAACAGTTTGATTATTTTGCCAACCCAAGAGAGTTTGAAAAACTATCCCTAAAACTAATCCCGATTGGGTGAGGGAGTTAGGAAGCGTCATCGTGTCAAAATCAATCAAAGCTAAAGCTAATAACCAACTGAGGAGAATCCAATAGCCGAGGGTCTGCCAAGAAAAGCTAAAATCTCCTAAAACCAGACAAAATAACAAACCGGTAAAAGTTTCGATCGCTGGATAACGGACAGAAATCGGGGTTCTACACCAGCGACAGCGACCCCCTAGCCATAACCAGCCTAAAACGGGTATATTCTCGCTTTTCCCCAACCTATGGTGACATTTCGGACAGTGGGAAGGAGGATAAACTAGAGATATCCCCTGAGGTAATCTATAGATGACCACGTTTAAAAAACTGCCCACCGAGGCACCAAAAGCGAAGACAAAGGCAAAAGTAACTAGATGAAAGAGGGTTTCCATCCTTAAACTGGCAGATAATTGATTAGTTTGTCATCGCCTATTATAGGGGAAAAGATGCCACTATCTCCCCTCTTAAGCATCCAGTAATAATACTTCAGGCTCATTCCTAAAGGTGAATTTTCTTCGGGGCATTTTTAGTGGATAATTAGCGGGGATAACCCTACATAATGGGGGGCAAAACCCCACTATCACCCCCAAGTAGAACCTGACACAATTAAATTATCCCAGTGAACGAGGACAAATTAATGAAACCGATTGTTGAATCTTTTTACAACTGGTACAGCAGCAAAATCAGTCACCCTAAATATCGTTGGATTATCATTCTGGGAACTATGGTTTATCTTTTTAGCCCCCTCGATATTTCTCCTGACGTTTTCCCGATTATTGGTTGGATCGATGATGGGATTGTCCTCACCCTTTTAACCACGGAATTATCCCGATTAGTTCTTGATTATCGCAATCGCCGTCCGGGAGAAGTGAAGAATCAAACCGAAGTTTCTTCCCCAACCAATACCGTTGATACCGATGCCGTAGAAGTCAGAAGTTAGAACTCCGAAGTCTCAATTTTGACTTCGGAGTTCAGGAGATTGCTGTTATTTATTCTCCCCCCGCAACGCGCACGAAGTGGTCTCCCCACTTCCTAATTCATAATTCATAATTCCCTAAACTGAAATCAAAGAACTATCGACCCTGGCTAAAAGTGTTTGCACCTCCTCATCGCTGGTTTGGGGAAAGTCCTCGTACCAAAGAGAAATCGATCTCAATTCGTAGGGTTTCTTTAGGCAAATTACTCGATCGACTAATTTTTCTAATTGATCACAGACTTCTGGCGGGGCAACAGGAACAGCAATAATAATAGCAGCGGGATTCCCAGCTTTAAGGGTCAGAATCGCCGCTTTAATCGTTGCTCCCGTAGCGATCCCATCATCTACTAGAATAATCGTTTTTCCCGTCAAGACCGGAAATGGGCGTTCACCTCGATACAAGCGATCGCGGCGCTCTAATTCGATCATTTCTTCCTTTGCTACCCGTTCCATCATCGCCTCCGATAGGTGCAAGTCGTCAACGATACTTTCATTGATTACCCGCACCCCATTTTGACCGATTGCCCCAAAAGCTAACTCTTTGCGCTCTGGTACACCTAATTTTCGCACCAAACACAGATCTAGCGGTAAATGTAACCTTTGGGCAATTTCAAAGGCGATCGGAACCCCACCCCGGGGCAAAGCCAAAACTAGCACCCCAGCACTATTGGTATATTCTGTCAAGTAACTAGCTAATAGTCTCCCAGCTGATCGCCGATCTTTGAGCAGATAAGTCATAATGCCCTCCTAGGGGTTAATCCCCGTGGGGATCCCTGGTTTCCCCTGCCTTTATTCTATATTTCTCCGCTCATCTCTAGCGGAAATGTTAAGAAATTTAGCGAAGGCTTGACATTTTTTCGGCTAACCGCAGTTTTTCCAGGCCGGAGATCGGCTAAAATCTTAGGCAAAAGGGTTTTGTAAAGTTAGGTAACAAACATGAATCAAAGTTTAAGTGATGCGCTAGAGCCGATCGCCGCTGCCTTTCGCAGTCTCGGAACTCCCGAACCGATCGTTCATTGGGGACATCCAGTCATGATGGGGATCGTGGTTCTAGTTATGGGTAGTTATACTGCCTATGCTGGTTGGCAAAGTCGTTTAAGTCAAGATGGAGAAGTAGTAGCCAAAAATCGGGCTGATCACCGCAAACTCGCTCCTTGGCTGTTTTTATTTATCGCTCTCGGTTACACCGGCGGTGTTTTATCCCTAGTCATGCAGAAACATCCAATCCTTGAAAGCAGCCATTTCTGGACAGGATCGATCGCGATTGGCTTATTAGCTTTCAATGGATTATTATCCCTCACTGGCTTCGCTGGCGGTAAAAAAGAACTTTTCCGGACTATTCACGCCTATATCGGCAGTATTGCCCTAATTTTACTGCTAGTTCACGGTGTTTTTGGTCTTCAGTTAGGATTATCTCTCTAGTTGGTTTATTCATGGCTTCGGGTGGGCCAATTCCCACCCAGAAATTTTTCACCACAGAAGACTGTGGCCAAGGCCAATAATTGAAGAAATCATGACTTTAAGCGCTATTGTCGGGATTCTGCGTTTAGAATTAACAGTTAATTCACCAAGAAGGTATCGTCACGCAACGAGGAGATAGATATTTTGAAGAAAGTAGAAGCGATTATCCGACCCTTTAAACTGGAAGAGGTGAAAATCGCCCTAGTTAACGCGGGCATTGTCGGCATGACTGTCTCCGAAGTTAGAGGTTTCGGTCGTCAGAAAGGTCAATCGGAACGTTATCGCGGTTCCGAGTACACCGTCGAATTTCTCCAAAAACTCAAGATCGAGATCGTCGTCGAAGATAAGCAAGTCGATATGGTCGTCGATAAGCTGATTTCGGCAGCCCGTACCGGTGAAATCGGAGACGGTAAAATCTTTATCTCCCCCGTGGAACAGATCGTCCGCATCCGTACCGGAGAAAAAGACCTGCAAGCGATTTAACCTCCAAACAAGGGATGATAGTACAATGCTGTCATCCCCCCCATTGAAAGCAATTCCCATCAAGCAGTGTAACCTAATTTGATATCGACCACCGACGACCGATTCCCCCAAAGAAAAACTTTGTACCTCACCATTAAGATAAATACTATAATTGCAATCTGCTGAATATCAGTTTAAGCCTTGCTAGAAAAGAGTTTTGCGAATTTTTGGGCTAAAAAAGTACCAGAAACTTGAAGGGGTGACAAGCAGATTGAAAGTGAGACAGGGTGTGGGGGGTAGGGAAAAACCTTGAGACTTTCCCCGAAATGAAGACGAGAGAATTAAGTTAATCAATTTGAAGGGTGACAGCGAGGAGATTTTCCCAGAACCCCACAGCCTAGACCCTGCACCCAGCCTAGACTTCAACCTCCAGACTATATAGGATCATTGCCGGTGACTGAAAAAACCCCTTGCCTAAAAAGTCACAAATATTATATAATGTTTGATTGTGGCCAAAATCGGTGTTAGGTGGTGCTAAAGGCACTGCCGAGCAGAGCCGCCTTGGTCGCTCGGTCTTCGCCGGGATACTGAAGGTCAACCCTTTAAGTCCCCAAGAAACAAAGACCAGCAACAATCTAGGCAGAACCAGCAACCCTGTCTAGTCCTACTTACGAATTTAACGGGATGCCAGCTTAAATAACTCGAAAAAAGTCATTCAAGTTGGGCAGGCTGATAAAGCGGGAAAGATTTTTCTCGCTCCTATAGCCACGGCCACGTTATTTTTGATTGTCGTCTAGTAAAGATAAAGAGAACAATCCGTGTCTATCGGTATCCTCGGTACAAAACTGGGCATGACCCAAATCTTCGACAACAAAACGGGAGTCGCCATTCCCGTCACCGTCGTTCAAGCCGGTCCCTGTCCCGTCACCCAAGTCAAAACGAAAAAAACCGACGGTTATGAATCCATTCAAGTGGGATACAAAACCGTCAAAGAAAAAGCCCTTAACAAACCGCTACTCGGTCATTTAGCCAAAGCCGGTGTCTCCCCCCTGCGGCATTTAATCGAATACCGCCTTGAGGACGCATCCGCTTACACTTTAGGCCAAGAAATTACCACCGCTATCTTCCAAGAAGGCGATTTAGTCGATGTGGCTGGAACCACCATCGGACGAGGTTTCTCTGGCTATCAAAAACGCCATAACTTCAAACGCGGTAACATGACCCACGGTTCCAAAAACCACCGTCTCCCCGGTTCCACTGGTGCTGGTACTACCCCTGGCCGCGTTTTCCCGGGTAAGAGAATGGCCGGACAATACGGAGCCACCCAAGTGACCATCCGCAAACTGTCCGTGGTCAAAATCGATAGCGAACGCAACCTAATCCTGATCAAAGGAGCCGTCCCGGGTAAACCAGGAACCCTGTTAAACATCACCCCCGCCAAGAAATTTGGTAAATAGGGCAAGGAAAGATTAAAGCCATGGTTAACTACACAGTCAAAAATTGGCAAGGGGAAGAAGCGGGAACAGGCACCCTGGAACTGAAAACCGCTAAACCCGAAACCGCCAAACACCTAATTCACCGCGTCGTCGTCAGCCATCTAGCCGCGGCCCGTCAAGGCAACGCCTCCACCAAAACCCGCTCGGAAGTGCGCGGCGGTGGTCGCAAACCCTGGCGGCAAAAAGGCACCGGTCGCGCCCGGGCCGGTTCGATCCGTTCTCCCCTCTGGCGTGGTGGCGGTGTCATCTTCGGACCAAAACCGAGAGATTTTGAGGTTAAGGTCAATCGCAAAGAGAAAAGATTAGCCCTGAGAACTGCTTTGATCAGCCAGGCCGATAACTTTATCGTGGTTGAAAGCTTCGCCGAACAATTCTCCCAACCCAAAACCAAAGAACTCACCGCTGCCTTAAGTCGCTGGGGAGCCAGTCCAGAGGAAAAAATTCTGCTGATTCTGACGGAAATTCCCGAAAATGTCTATTTATCGGGACGTAATATCTGCAATCTCAAAATTATTCGCGCCGATAGTCTCAACGTCTATGATGTCATCCTAGCCGATCGAGTTATCGCCACCGCCGCAGCCCTAGCTAAAATTGAGGAGGTCTATGGTGCTTAGAACTGAAGCCAGACAACTCGCCGATCTGATCCTAAAGCCGATCGTCACCGAGAAAGCCACCCTACTCCTAGAACAAAATAAATACGTCTTCGATGTCGCTTTGAAAGCGACCAAGCCGGAAATTCAAGCGGCGATCGAATTACTGTTTGACGTAAAAGTAACGAAAGTGAACACCAGCCGCCCCTCTCGTCAGAAAAAACGCGTCGGCCGTTTTCTCGGTTACAAACCCCAATACAAACGCGCGATCGTGACCCTAGCGGAAGGCGACTCGATCGCCCTCTATCCCGACGTATAACCACCAAGAAACCCGATAACGGAAAACTAAACTATGGGTATTCGTTCTTTTAGACCTTTAACCCCCGGGACAAGGCAGGCGGCCATCTCCGACTTTAAGGAGATCACCAAAACCGAACCGGAAAAGTCCCTAACTCATCGCAAACACAGCAAACAAGGGCGTAATAATCGCGGTGTCGTTACCAGTCGTCACCGAGGCGGCGGCCATAAGCGCCTCTACCGGATTATCGATTTTCGTCGCGATAAACGAGATATTCCCGCCACAGTAGCGGCGATCGAGTACGATCCTAACCGTAACGCCCGCATTGCCCTACTTTTCTACAAAGACGGGGAAAAACGCTACATCATCGCCCCCGCCGGTTTAGGCGTTGGTGATACCGTCATCGCCGGAGAAAACGCTCCCTTCGAGGTCGGTAATGCCCTACCCTTAAGTCGCATCCCCCTAGGGACAGAAGTTCATAACATCGAACTCGTCCCCGGTCGCGGTGGTCAAATGGTACGGGCTGCTGGTGGTTTCGCCCAAGTGGTGGCGAAAGAAGGCGATTACGTTACCATCCGCCTCCCCTCCAAAGAAGTACGCATGATCCGGCGTGAATGCTACGCCACCATCGGAAAAGTCGGTAACGCCGAAGCGAGAAACATCAGTCTCGGTAAAGCCGGTCGTACCCGTCACCGCGGTCAACGCCCCCATGTTCGGGGTAGCGTCATGAACCCAGTGGATCACCCGCATGGAGGTGGAGAGGGTCGCGCTCCGATCGGACGTTCTGGCCCGATGACTCCCTGGGGTAAACCCGCCCTCGGTCGCAAAACTCGCAACAAGAAAAAACGCAGTAGCGATCTGATCGTGCGCCGTCGTAACCAGGGTTAGAAACTATTACTTTATTTTTGACTGAAAATTATGGGTCGTTCACTGAAAAAGGGGCCATTTGTCGCCGGCCACCTGATGGAAAAAATCGAAAAACTCAACGCCCAGGGCAGTAAACAAGTGATTAAAACTTGGTCCCGGGCCTCGACCATCATTCCCGATATGGTCGGTCACACGATCGCCGTTCACAACGGCAAACAGCACGTTCCCGTCTATGTTTCCGAGCAGATGGTCGGTCATAAACTCGGTGAATTCGCTCCCACCCGCACCTTCCGAGGCCACGCCAAGAGCGACAAAAAAGCAGGACGGAAATAAATCAGTCGCTACTCCCTCAGTCGTCAGCTAGATAGTGGCCTCTGAGCAAGGCCGAAGATTCGTGACCATAAATCACCAAGTTAGCTAATTTTCAAAAAATAAAAGCTGATGACTGATGACTGATAACTGATAACTGATAACTGATAACTGAAATGACCATCGATACCTCTAACGAAGTCAAAGCGATCGCCCGCTATATTCGGATGTCACCCCTGAAAGTCAGACGGGTACTCGATCAGATTCGCGGTCGCTCCTATCGGGAAGCCCTAATTATTCTCGAATTTATGCCCTACCGGGCCTGTGATCCGATTCTGAAAGTCTTGCGTTCCGCCGTTGCCAACGCCGAAAATAACGAAGGACTCGATCCCGCCACTTTGGTGGTTAGCCAAGCCTTTGCCGATGGCGGACCGACCCTAAAACGTTTTCGACCCCGGGCCCAAGGCCGCGCCTACCAAATTCGCAAACCCACCTGTCATATCACCGTCGCCGTCGCTCCTAGCAACAAAGACTAATCACCTTAACTAAAAAAACCACAATGGGACAAAAAATCCATCCCCTCGGTTTTCGTCTCGGCGTTATCAAAGATCACAAATCTTGCTGGTATGCCGACGCGAAACGTTACCCCGAATTAGTGCAAGAAGATCGCCGCATTCGTGATTACGTCGAAAAAAACCTCGCTAATGCCGGTATCGCCGATATTCGCATCGAACGCAAGGCCGATCAAGTAGATATTTCCATCCATACCGCTCGCCCCGGGGTCGTCGTCGGTCGTGGTGGCACGGGAATCGAACAGCTGCGCCTAGGTTTACAAAAAACCCTCGGTGGCCAGCGTCAAATTCGCATTAACGTCATCGAAGTGGCTCGCGTTGATGCCGATGCCAATCTGATCGCCGAATACATCGCCCAACAACTAGAAAGACGGGTTTCCTTCCGTCGTGTAGTCCGGCAAGCTATCCAACGGGCGCAAAGGGCCGAAGTCAAAGGGATCAAAATTCAAGTTAGCGGTCGTCTCAACGGGGCAGAAATCGCTCGGACTGAATGGGTACGGGAAGGACGAGTTCCCCTCCATACCCTGCGGGCCGATATTGATTACTCCTATAAAACCGCCAGCACCATCTACGGGATTCTAGGCGTGAAAGTTTGGATCTTTAAGGGCGAAATTATCCCCGGCCAAGAAGAAATTGCCGCCGCAGTTCCCGCTCAAGCACCGCGCCGTCAACAGCGTCGCCGTCAACAGTTTGAAGATCGCTCTAGCGAAGGCTGATCCCTAATATTTATCAGTGGTAAATAGCTCATGTTAAGTCCCAAAAGAACAAAATTCCGCAAACAACAGCGCGGACGGATGCGCGGGCTGGCCACCGGCGGAAATACGATTAATTTCGGCGATTTCGCCCTGCAAGCCACCGAACCCTGTTGGATTACTTCCCGTCAAATCGAAGCCGCCAGACGGGCAATGACTCGTTATATTCGTCGGGGTGGCAAAATCTGGATCCGCGTTTTTCCTGATAAACCCGTCACCCAACGAGCCGCAGAAACTCGGATGGGTTCCGGGAAAGGTTCCCCCGAATTCTGGGTGGCTGTGGTTAAACCGGGGTTCATTATGTTTGAAATTGCCGGGGTAGCTGAACCAGTAGCCCGGGAAGCCATGCGTCTAGCCGCCCAAAAATTACCGATTAAGACCAAATTTATCACTCGCGAGGAGGATTTTGTCTAATGGCTCTGCCGAAAATCGCCGAAGTGAGGAAGATGAGCGATGACGACATCGCCGACGCTATCCTCGATGCCAAAAAGAAACTGTTTGAATTGCGTTTGCAACAGGCCACCCGCCGCTTGGAAAAAACCCACGAATTCAAACACACCCGCCACCGTCTTGGCCAATTATTGACCGTAGAACGGGAGCGCCAACTAGCCCAGTCCACCCCGGAGGCATAACCCGTTATGGCAGTTAAAGAAAGAGTTGGGGTAGTAGTCAGCGACAAAATGGATAAAACCGTAGTGGTAGCCATTGAAAACCGCTCTCCTCACCCTAAATACGGCAAAATCGTCGTGAAAACCCAGAAATTTAAGGCTCACGACGAAGAAAATCAAGCCAAACAAGGCGATCGAGTTCGTATTCGTGAAACCCGCCCCCTCAGTAAAACCAAACGTTGGCAAGTGGCGGAAATATTAACCGATAATTAAATTTCACCTAGGTAAAAACCGTGATTCAACAACAAACCTACTTAAATGTCGCTGACAATAGCGGGGCGCGGAAACTAATGTGTCTGCGGGTGCTGGGAACAGGTAACTGTACCTACGGTGGCATCGGTGACAAAATTATCGCCGTGGTTAAGGACGCTATCCCCAATATGCCCGTGAAAAAATCCGATGTGGTCACTGCGGTGATTGTGCGGACCCGTCAAACCGTCCGTCGCGATAGTGGCATGAGCATCCGTTTTGATGATAACGCCGCCGTGATTATTAATAATGACGGTAATCCCAAAGGTACTAGGGTTTTTGGTCCTGTCGCTCGGGAATTGCGCGATAAAAACTACACCAAAATTGTTTCCTTAGCCCCAGAAGTTCTCTGATCAAAGTGAAAAGTACCAAGGCAATTGGCTGATGGCTAGTCCAAAACTTTTCACACTTTGAGGTCAAAAAAAATGAGTAAGAAAAACAGTCAAACCCCACCCCAAAGGCAAAAAATGCACGTTAAAAAAGGGGATGTCGTTCAAGTAATCGCTGGTTCCGATAAGGGCAAAGTGGGCGAAATTTTACGCGCTTTACCCCAAGAAAGTACCGTGGTGGTCAAGGGAGTTAATATCCGCACCAAACATACTAAACCCCAACAGGAAGGAGAATCGGGTCAAATCCTTACCTACGAAGCACCGATTCACAGTTCTAAAGTCATGCTCTATTCCGAGAAGAAAAAAATCGCCAGTCGGGTGGGTTATACCTTTACCGAAGACGGTCGGAAAGTGCGGATACTGAAGAAAACTGGCGAAATTATTGATTAGTTTCCCATCAATTCTAGTTCCTGACCAAGCCCAGGAAAAGTAAGCAGAAAAACTATGAGCCAAAAACTAAAAACCACCTATCAAGAAACCATTGTTCCGAAACTGAAAGAACAATTTGGTTATACCAATATCCACCAAGTACCTAAAGTTATCAAAATTACTGTTAACCGCGGTCTTGGGGAAGCTTCACAAAATGCCAAAGCTTTGGAGTCTTCCAAGGAGGAACTGTCCACCATCACCGGACAACAACCGGTAGTGACTAGAGCTAAAAAAGCGATCGCTGGCTTCAAAATTCGCGAAGGAATGCCCGTGGGTGTGATGGTGACATTGCGCGGCGATCGAATGTACGCTTTTTTAGACCGTCTAATTAATCTGGCCTTACCACGTATTCGCGACTTTCGCGGTATCAGTGGTAACAGTTTTGATGGTCGTGGTAACTACAGTTTAGGCATTCGTGAACAGTTGATCTTCCCTGAAATTGAATACGACAAAATCGATCAAATTCGCGGGATGGACATCTCAATCATCACCACCGCTAAAAACGACGAAGAAGGACGCGCCCTCCTCAAAGAGATGGGAATGCCCTTTAGATAAATCAATCAAGAGAAAAGGAAAAAAATCAGGAAAAAGTGGCAAGGGAAAAGGGAGAAAGCGATTTTGTCAGAGAAATTACTGAATAAATCCTACCTACCTTCTCCTGACGACTGGCTCCTGACTCCCGACTCCTGCAATAACTGACCACTGATGTTGATCCCAATTTAGGAGAAAAACAGGTAATTCATGTCTGCTAACGATACCATCTCGGATATGCTGACCCGCATCCGTAACGCTTGCGCGGTTCGGCAGACCACTACTCAAATTCCCACCACGCGGATGACGCGCAGTATTGCTCAAGTTCTCAAGGACGAAGGCTTTATTGCTGACTTTGAGGAAGTGGGTGAGGGGATTAAATCTCAATTAGTTCTTTCCCTCAAATATAAAGGCAAAAACCGTCAACCGATCATTACTACCCTCACCAGAGTCAGTAAACCGGGCCTGCGAGTTTATTCCAACAGTAAAGACTTACCGCGCGTCCTCGGTGGCATTGGCATCGCCATTGTTTCCACCTCTAGAGGCATTATGACCGATCGCGAAGCGCGTAAACAAAACGTTGGCGGCGAAGTCCTTTGCTACATCTGGTAAACAAGGAAAAAGGAAAAAAATCAGAAACACAGAATCAGGGAATTACTGTTGCTTTTTGCCTCCTAATAATTCCTACCTAGCTTCTCCTGACTCCTGACGACCGACTCCTGCAATAACTGATAACTGATAACTGTTATGTCTCGTATTGGCAAACGCCCGATTCCTATTCCCAATAAAGTCACCGTCGATATCGATGGTGCTACCGTGACGGTGAAAGGGCCCAAAGGAACTCTCCAGAGAACCCTACCCACCGCTGTCACCATCAATAAAGATGGCGAAACCATCCTCGTTACCCGTCAAGACGATTCCCGTACCGCCAGAGAACGCCACGGACTCTGTAGAACTCTAGTAGCCAACATGGTGGAAGGAGTCGCTACCGGCTTTCAAAAACGCCTCGATATCCAAGGGGTGGGCTACCGCGCCCAGGCGCAGGGTAGTAAATTAGTTCTTAATGTTGGTTACAGTAAACCCGTGGAAATGGAGATGCCCGATGGTGTTTCCGTAGCTGTAGAAAATAATACCCAAGTTATTGTCAGTGGCATCGACAAAGAAGCCGTCGGTAACACCGCAGCTAAAATCCGCGAAGTTCGTCCCCCCGAACCTTATAAAGGAAAAGGGATTCGCTATCTTGGTGAAGTCGTCCGTCGCAAAGTTGGTAAAGCTGGCGGTAAAGGCGGTAAAGGAGGTAAAAAATAAACCATGAAACTTAGTCGCAAAGAATCAGTCCGTCGTCGTCACCAGCGTGTGCGTCGCAAAATTAATGGCACTGCTGAACGGCCCCGTTTATCCGTATTTCGTTCTAATAACCACATCTACGCCCAAATTATCGACGACGTAGCCCAACATACCCTCGCGGCCGCTTCTACCCTAGAGGCCACCTTGCGCGGGGAATTAGAGTCCACCGCTACCCAAGAAGCTTCGGCTGCCGTGGGTAAACTGGTGGCCCAACGGGCCCTAGAAAGAGGCATTGAACAAGTGGTTTTTGATCGCGGTGGCAATCTCTATCACGGTCGCGTCAAAGCCTTAGCAGAAGCGGCTCGGTCAGCCGGCTTAAACTTCTAAAATATCCTTTCAACACTGATAAAACTATGGCAAAACGTCGCAAAGGCAACCGCGAAAAAGAAAAAGAAACCACTTGGCAAGAGCGGGTCATCCAGATCCGTCGGGTTAGTAAAGTGGTTAAGGGTGGTAAAAAACTCAGCTTTCGGGCCATCGTCGTGGTCGGTAATGAAAACGGCCAGGTGGGAGTGGGAGTCGGCAAAGCAGGGGACGTTATCGGGGCTGTCCGTAAAGGTGTGGCCGATGGCAAAAAACAACTAATTGAAGTCTCCCTAACTAAAGCTAGTTCTATCACTCACCTCACCCGGGGCGCTTCCGGGGGCGCTCAAGTGATTATGCGTCCGGCTGCTCCGGGGACTGGGGTTATTGCTGGGGGTGCTGTCCGTACCGTTTTAGAATTAGCTGGGGTGAAAAATATCCTCGCTAAACAACTCGGTAGCGATAACCCCCTCAATAACGCTAGAGCCGCTGTTAACGCCCTGGAAACTCTCCGCACTTTCTCGGAAGTGGCGAAGGATCGAGGCGTATCTGTAGAACATTTGTACACCTAAAGAAATCACCATGAAACTCCACGAAATCGCCCCCCAACCGGGGTCAACTAAACGTCGTCGTCGTGTGGGACGGGGTATCTCAGCCGGCCAGGGTGCTAGTTGCGGTCTGGGAATGCGCGGACAAAAATCTCGCTCTGGGACGGGGACTCGTCCCGGTTTTGAGGGGGGACAAATGCCTCTCTATCGTCGGGTTCCCAAATTAAAGCATTTTCCTTTAGTTAACCCCCGTCAATACACAATCGTTAATCTGAAAAAATTAGCTTCTTTACCCGCTAATACGGAAGTTACCCTGGAAAGTCTCCTAAAAGCTAACATTCTCACCAGTAACGACGGCCCTTTAAAAGTTCTGGGTGATGGTGAAATTACCGTTCCCCTCAAGGTTAAGGCCGCTGCTTTTAGCAATAGTGCTAAAGAGAAAATTACCGCCGCTCAAGGTACTTGGGAAGAGATATAAATTTCCCAGGAGACAGGAGACAGGAGACAGGAGGCAGGGGACAGGAGACAGGAGACAGGAGACAGGAGACAGGAGGCAGGAGATTATTTTTATTTATTCTTCCCATCCCCCCACACCCCACACC